>JABCYV010000040.1 GCA_013290025.1 Acidobacteriota bacterium | reverse complement strand
GGCCCCGTAGCTCAGTTGGATAGAGCAGCGGTTTCCTAAACCGTTGGTCGGCGGTTCGACTCCGCCCGGGGCCTCCACACGCAAGGAATGCATGACAACGTTGCAGGAATTCAGATGTGAAGTCTGTGGAATCGTGACCAGCAATCCCATTCACTGGTTCGTGATCCGGTGTGGAGACGCCGATCTTACGGTGCACCGATGGAATTCTGAGGCCGCCGAAGCGCCCGGATCTCGGCATTACTGCGGTGAAGCCCACGCCGAGGTGTACATCAGTCGTTGGTTTGACTCTGTGTGCGCACCGCCGAAGCCAACTTTCAAGTAGCGCTCGCCGAGGTCATGGGTTCCAGGTTCCTGTCATCGAGCGCCCCGTAACTCTGATGTCAGGCGAAACACTTCGTCCGGACACTTCGTCAGGAAACACACGTCGAGAAGATCGCTCTGGCCATGAAGCAGGTTCTCGCTGACACCGTTTGCTGAAAATCTCGCGTTCAGCAGTATCGGAATACAATGCTGTTCAGCCAACGTCCCTGTAACAAATAATCTCACAGAGGAGAAAAAATCATGCCCAATATCACCACAAAAGATGGCACACAGATTTACTACAAGGACTGGGGAAAGGGCCAGCCCTTAGTGTTCAGTCACGGCTGGCCGCTCACCGCGGACGATTGGGACGGACAGATGTTGTTCTTCGGCCAGCAGGGTTATCGAGTGATCGCCCATGATCGGCGCGGGCACGGCCGTTCCACCCAGACCTGGGATGGCAACGAAATGAACACTTACGCCGATGATCTCGCAGCCCTCACCGAGAAACTCGACCTGAAGAACGCAATCCACCTAGGCCATTCCACCGGTGGCGGAGAAGTTGCCCGTTACATCGGGCGGCATGGCACAAAACGCGTTGCCATGGCCGTCCTCATCAGCGCGGTGCCGCCATTAATGTTGAAAACGGACAAGAATCCGGCCGGCGCGCCCATCTCGGTCTTCGACGACCTGCGAGCTCAACTTGCGGCGAATCGGCCGCAGTTTTACAGGGATATTACGCTCCCGTTCTACGGCTACAACCGGCCCGGCGCCAAGATTTCGGAAGGCATCCGGGAGCACTGGTGGCTGCAGGGCATGATGGGAGGAATGAAGCCCCACTACGACTGCATCAAGGCCTTCTCTGAGACGGATTTCACCGAAGATCTCAAGAAGTTCGATGTGCCAACCCTCATCCTTCATGGCGACGATGACCAGATCGTGCCGATCGCCGCGGCGGCTCCGTTGTCTGCGAAGCTCGTGAAGGGCGCTAAGCTAAAGGTATATCCGGGTTATCCGCACGGGATGCCTACGACCCACGCGGACGTGATTAATGCCGACGTGCTTGCGTTTCTTAAGCAAGCCAAGGAAGCAGCTGCGTAGTAAGCGTAACCGGCCTTCCCCGAGACAGGGAGGGCCGGATCTTTTACCACTCACTGCGCAAACTATGCTGGAGAGAAGAATAGCGGGAGAAAATTAGTGCGTGGTGAAGCAATTCCAGCAACTTCTGACGGAGAAAATCATGTCACGAGAATCGCGAATGCTCGCGGGGATTCTTCTGGTGGTGCTTCCCAGCGTGATGTACGGAGGCCTAACTCTCCTCGGTTTTCTAACCAGAAATCTGCCGGGGTATAACGACAATCCGCTGCGGCACGATCTTTGGCGCGCCGGACACGCGCATGCCGGCGTCTATCTCGTATTGTCGCTGGTCATGCTTCGATATGTTGACGAGGCAGTGCTTTCGCCATTTTGGAAGTGGCTTGCCCGAACTGGCGCGCCGATTGCTGCGATTCTGATTCCAGCCGCGTTCTTCCTATCAGTCGTTTCTCCCACGGCAAAGGAACCGAATGGCTTGACAAATCTCGCCTACATCGGCGCCCTGTTTCTCGCTGCCGCTGTCCTAAGTCTGGGAGTTGGTCTGATTCGTGCCGCTAGACGCATGAATCGATGACACGTGCAGATGCGACAGCAAGACAGCGAGGGGGTTTCTATGACACCAGCTCTACCGCCCAAAGGAATTGTCGACAAGCCAAGTAGTCACTCGGTCGAGCAGACGGTGGATAGGCTCAAGAATATTCTGCAATCCAAGGGGGTCATGCTGTTCGCCCTGATCGACCACAGCGGAGAAGCGGAAAAGGTAGGAATGAAAATGCCTCCTACGAAGCTGCTGATCTTCGGCAGCCCCAAGGCAGGAACTCCTCTCATGCTGGCCGCTCCCAGCATTGCGATCGATCTCCCGCTTAAGATACTGGTCCGGGAGGATACGCAGGGAAAGGTCTGGATTTCTTACAACAGCCCAGAATATCTAAAGGAACGGCACGGTCTACGACAGGATCTCCTTCAAAATATCGCCGTCGTTGAAGCGCTGGCGGCCAAGGCTGGCGAGTAGTCAGGCAAGGCACCTCTACGTCTGTCATCCCGAGCGAGGACGTTGAATTCGCTCGCGAGTCATCCCGCGCAGTCGACGGACCTGCTTTTCCGAGCGCCGGGTGCCCCAGGTCTCGCCGTTTTTGCGAGACCTGGGAGTGCTGAGCCCTCGTCACCCAGCATCGCACCTCTTGGTTAGTTGTTTTCTCGCATCTTGGGATCGTTCTTGGCCTCGAAATACCGCGTGTCGGTTGGACCATAGCCAGAAACTTCCACGATTACGGGCTCAGCATCAGTCCGGGCGAAATGATTGTCTCCTCCCGGTTCCGAATACACGCTTCCCGGCGGAAGCGTCTTCAGGGACGTGGCGTCGAAATGATTGCCATAACCGAAGTGCCATTCGCCCGATACCACAGTCGCCATCCGATTGTCCCGGTGTGAATGCGCCTGGATGGTGGTATGAGCCGGCACGAACAACAAGATTGTGTAGAAGCCGACCTGGGAGGGGTCTCCGAAGATAACTTTCGTATGCACACCGGGCACGCCGGAACTCCCGATCTGATTGCTATCGAGGGGACTGGCTCCGATTTCCGATGGTGTCATCCGCATTTCGGGAAGAGATTGAGCGATGGCAGCAGAAACCGCCACCAGAAACAAAGCAGCGATCACGAATCTTCTCAACATTCGGAGTCCTTTCACCACCATGTGATCGATAAAAGATATCATCTGATCATGCAACCGATAGGTTGCGTGTTGTTATTGCCTGCGTTAATATGCAACCTAGAGGTTGCGTAAGATGAATAACTATATTGAGAAGCGCATCGAACTCAAGGCCCCGATCTCGCGCGTCTGGCGGGTACTAACCGATTACCGTGAATTTGGCGAATGGTTTCGGGTGAAACTAGACGGACCCTTTGTGCCGGGCCAAGTCTCGCGCGGTCAGATTACTTATCCCGGCTACGAACACGTCAAATGGCAAGCGGTGGTGCAGAAAATGGAGCCGGAGCGGCTCTTTTCCTTCACCTGGCCCCATCCCAAGTCCCTCGACAAAGTGGACACCCCAGTCGACTACTCGCAAGAACCGACCACACTCGTCGAATTCAGACTAGAGAAGACTGCCAGTGGCACGTTACTGGTACTCACCGAGTCCGGCTTCGATAAGCTTCCCGGCGACCGGCGTCTAGAAGCGTTCCGAAGAAACGATGGCGGTTGGACGGAACAAATGAAGAACATCGAGAACTATGTCGCACAGAAGCCATAGCAGTATGGCTGCGAAACAGCGGAGGCACGCACTCATCTTTGCAGCTCTGGGCGACGCAACCCGGTTATCGCTGGTGGCGAAGCTCTGCGCTCGGCGGCCTTATTCGATCGCCCAGCTAACCCAGGGTTCCAAGCTGACTCGGCAGGCTGTTACCAAACATCTGCGAGTATTGGAGAGCGCGGGAATTGTGCACAGCGTCCGGACGGGTCGGGAGAGCCGATTCGAATTCGATCCGCAGCCAATGGAAGGAATCAAGCAATATCTCGATTTCGTCTCCGAGCAGTGGGATCAGGCACTATCAAGGCTAAAGTCCTTCGTAGAAGACTAAACGCCGGGAGAATCCGTTCGCGGCAGCAACCGTCAAAGCCTGCCCATGAATATCACAGAAATTTTTCCAGCGCTTCAGTGGTTTCCTTGGGCCGTTCTTCAAGCACCCAGTGCCCAGTATCCTTTAGCACCACGACGGTGACGTCTGTCGCAACCAGCTTGGTTTGTTGCCCGAGTGCTTCTCCCAACGACTTCTCGCCGCCGATGGTCAGTACTGGCATGGTCAGCTTGGTCCGAGAGAGTTGAGCGAAATCCTTGGCGGCTTGGAGAAACGAAACGAAATAGGCCCATCCCGCATGCATGCGTCCCGGGCGTGAGTATGCCGCTATGTAGGCTTCGCGATCCGCTTCCGGAAGAGAACGAGTCTTGTCGGCTGCCAGATCATTCCAGAAATATGCGAAGTAGGTACGCTCACGACCCTGAACTAGCGCTTCAGGAGTTGGCCCGTTAAAGCGGAAATGCCAGATGTTGGGATTGTTGTAAATGGCTTCCCAACCCTCCACTCCAGGGAGGAAAGCATCCATCAGGACGAGCTTCGTGACTTCCGCCGGGAACTGTGCCGCGTAAGCGTAGGCGACCATGAGGCCGATATCGTGTCCCACGACCTCAGCCTTCTGCACGCCGAGCGACTTCGCCAGATCATGAATACGGACAGCGGCACTCTTCATGTCCAGACCGTCGGCGGGAATGTCCGAGTCTCCGATACCGGGCAAGTCCGGGGAGATTACAGTGAACCGCTCGGCCAGAGTGGGAATGATCGGCCTCCACATTCGCGAAGTCTCCGCATAGCCGTGAAGCAGAATGAGCGGTGTGCCGTGGCCCGCAGTCAGGTAATGCAGCTTGACGCCATCGATCTCCGCAGTGCGCGAAGCGATCGCTCCGTCTGTAGCCTGTCCATAAGCTTTTGCGAAGGACACGGTGTAGAGGAAAAGTGCACCGAACACAGCCAGGCCCAGAAGAAGGTTCAAAACGCGTTTCATGAAAGCTCCTGAAGAGAGGCAGGACTAAGTCCACTCGAGTTGGTACGGCATTGTAAAGCACTGGGCCAACTAAACATAAGCCCTGCGCAGCTGATCTGTGCAGGGCCACATTTCTTTAGAGCCGATTCACTGGTGCTTGATGAACTCGCCAGTTTGCAGTTCGGCCATCGCCTGGCGTAGCTGTGCTTGCGTGTTCATCACAATCGGACCATACCACGCGACAGGTTCTTCGATCGGCTTGCCCGATACCAGCAGGAACCGAATCCCCTCGGGTCCGGCTTGCACCGTCAACTCGTCGCCGCGGTCGAACAGCACCAGCGAGTGATTGCCGACATCGTACTTAGCTGGCGCGTTCGGGTCTGCCGCTTGCTCGGTCAAAACGGCGCGGGGATCCGAGGCGTCGCGAAACGTGCCAGAGCCTGCGAACACGTAGGCAAAGGCGTTCCGTGTGGTCTCCACTTTGATCCGCTTCCGCTGGCCTGGGCCGACTGAGATATCGAGGTAACTCGGATCGGCCGCCACACCTTCCACCGGCCCCTTCTTACCCCAGAACTCGCCGCAGATGATGCGCACGCGGGTCCCATCATCGTCGGTGACCTCGGGAATCGCACTTGCGGGAATGTCTTGATATCGAGGATCGGTCATCTTCAACGATGAGGGCAGGTTTGCCCACAACTGGAAGCCGTGCATCCGTCCTTGCTTATCACCTCTCGGCATCTCCTGGTGCAGAATGCCGCTCCCGGCTGTCATCCACTGCACATCGCCGGCTGCCATTTTGCCTTTGTTGCCTAGACTGTCGCCGTGCTCGACGGAGCCGGCGAGTACATATGTGATGGTCTCAATCCCCCGGTGCGGATGCCAGGGAAATCCCGCCAGGTAATCCTCCGGATGGTCGTTGCGGAAATCGTCCAGAAGAAGAAAAGGATCGAAATCCTTTGTCTTGCCGAAACCGAAGGCGCGTTGCAACTTCACGCCAGCGCCTTCGATCGTCGGCGTCGTTTGAATAATCTGTTTAATCGGTCGTAATGACATAGCTCGTCCCCGTTTCTGCCCCGCCTAGACTGCGTGGCGAATCATTTAGCCTTTCACGAATTCGGCATCAAGCGTGATGGTCACCTCATCGCCCACCAGAATGCCGCCGGTCTCCAGCGCCGCATTCCAGGTCAAGCCGAAATCTTTGCGGTTGATCTTTGTGGTTGCCGATACTGCAATGCGCGTGTTGCCCCACGGATCCTTCGCTGGCGGAGTTGGGCCTTCCACGGAGAAGGTCACTTTGCGGGTGACACCATGAATACTCAGGTCGCCCTCTACTGCCAGTTCTCCGTCCCGAGCAGACTTAACGCCCGTGGACTTGAACGACAGCGTAGGGAACTTCTCGACGTCGAGGAAGTCCGCACTCTTCAGGTGCGTATCCCGCTGGGCATCGCGCGTTTCGAGTGACGCCGCTTCTATTACTGCGTCGACATGGGATTTTGTCAGGTCGGATTCGTCCCGAGTCAACGTTCCTGTGACTTTGGCGAATTGCCCCTTCACGTTGGAAATCATCATGTGCTTGATCTTGAACTCGGCTACAGAGTGAGCCGGGTCAATGTTCCAAGTTGTGGTAGCGGTTCTTGCAGCGGTTTGTGGAGTAGCAACTGTGCTCATAGTAAGCTCCTTTCTGCAGATTTGATGCGTTACCACAATAGTCGTTGCAACAACTATTGCGATGTAATAAAATCAGTTACTTAGCGGGGATGCGAAGTCCAATGTGGATGTATATTTCGAGTCGCCCGCAACTCGGGAGGTGCCGCCCGGTTGGGAAAAGGACTAAACCGGCAAAAGCCCCTCAGCCAGCTTGACCGAGGGGCCTCTAAAGATTTCTTCGCTTTGGCGAACGCTTACCGCCTGTAGCCACGCTCTCCATATTCGTGGCGATCATAGTCTCTGTCTCTACGATCCCAGCGGCGGTCTCGGTCGAAGCGCCCGTAGTATCGATAGCCGGGATAACCATAGCCTGGGCCGTAAGCATAGCCATAAGCATACGGATGCTGATAGTAAAAGTATGGGCGCGGAGGCGCCACGACATACCCATACGCCGGCCGCACAAAAACCGGCCCGACTCCCACTCCGACTACAACTCCAGCATTGGCCCGAGGTGGGGTAGCCAGAGCCAGCACAGCCGCCAGACCCAACGTCGCAAATATCGTTGCTTTCATCATTTGTGCACCCTCCGATCTATCTAGTTCAAACCCCGTTGGGACAAAAAAGTTGTAGGCAGGGTGCCCCCAGAGCCTGCCCTGAGCGGAGTCGAAGGGTCTCGCCGTTTTTGCGAGACCTGGGATTATCTCTCCCGCCCTTGACCCCTTTTATGCCCTGGGTTGATAATGTTGGTCTTCGTTGTTCTCGGTTGAGTCTTCTGTTTTCCGCGGGTTCTGGGAGGCAAGCATGAGTCCCACGCGACGTGACTTCCTGAGAGTTTCCACCGTCAGCGGTATCGCCACCACAGTTCTGGGATTTGATCTCACCCCCGCATATGCGCAGGCGCAGGCGTTGAAGATCTCGCGTACTACGGAGACCCGCAGCACCTGTCCTTACTGCTCGGTGAGCTGCGGCGTCATCATCTACACCATTGGTGACAAGGCGAAGAACGTAACCCCGCAGGTCGTGCATGTCGAGGGCGATCCTGACCATCCCATTAACCGTGGCACGCTCTGTCCCAAGGGCTCGTCGCTCATGCAGGACATCTTGAACGACCGCCGCCTGCTCAAGCCGCAGGTTCGCCGGCCGGCCTCGGATCACTGGGAAGACATTTCCTGGGACCAGGCAATCGACGAAATCGCCCACTGGACGAAAAAAAGCCGCGACGACGGCTTCGTCGAAAAGGACTCCCAGGGACGAACCGTCAATCGTTGCGAAAGCATCGCCTGGACGGGCGGGTGTACCGATACCAATGAATTCAATTACCTCGTAGTAAAGACCATGCGCAGCCTGGGGGTCTGCTACCTGGAAAACCAGGCCCGGGTTTGACACGGCCCTACGGTCTCAAGTTTGGGACCAACTTTTGGGCGCGGGGCCATGACCAATGGCTGGATCGACATCAAGAACGCAGACATGATGTTGGTCATGGGTGGGAATCCAGCCGAAAACCACCCCTGTGGCTTCAAGTGGGTCATAGAAGCCAAGCGGCAGCGCAACGCCAAACTGATAGTCGTCGATCCTCGGTTGACGCGGACTGCCGCCACTTCGGATCTGTTTCTGCAGATTCGTGCCGGCACCGATATTGCTTTTCTCGGTGGGCTGATCAACTACACCATCCAGAACAACCGGATCGCCAAAGATTACCTGCTCAACTACACCAGTGCTCCAATCCTGGTGAAGGAAGGATTCAAACTCCCGGAGGACGGTTTTTACTCTGGATTTGATCCCGCCTCTCAGACCTACGACAGGAATACCTGGAATTACGCCGAGGGCGGAGATATGAGCGGCAAAGCCGTTGCGGCAACTGCTCCAGCCGGAGACCCGCCACAACAGAAGTCTTCAACCGCTGCCCCGAAGGCTCCTTTTCCGCCACCGCTTATGCCGGAGAAGGTCGCTTACGACCTCACGCTCCAGCACCCGCGCTGCGTCTTCCAGCTACTCAAGCAGCAATACTCTCGCTACACGCCAGAGATGGTCGAGCGTATTACAGGTATTCCCAAAGACCAGTTTCTGAAAGCCGCCGATCTGTTCACCTCGGTCCGCAAAGATGGCGACATGAAAAAGGTGGCCACTGTTATTTACGCCGTGGGATGGACGCAGCACAGTTTCGGCACTCAGATCATCCGCACCGCGGCCATGCTGCAGTTGCTGCTGGGCAATGTAGGTCGCGCTGGAGGGGGCGTGAATGCGCTGCGCGGCCACTCCAATATCCAGGGCGCAACCGACATGGCGGGAGTCTTCGATAGCCTGCCCGGATACCTGAAGGTGCCCGATCCCACCGACAAGGATTTCAAGGCCTACATTGAGCGCATTACACCCAAGACAGTTAAACCGGCAGGATGGGATTCGTTCAACTACTACTCCAATACTCCGAAGTTTGCGGTGTCGTTCCTGAAAGCGATGTATGGACCGGCGGCTACGAAGGAGAACGACTGGGCCTTCCATTATCTGCCAAAAGTTGACCGGAATTATTCCTGGGCACAGATCTGGGACAACATGTACCGCGGCTCGGTGAAGGGGATGTTTGCCTTTGGCATGAACGGCGTCGCTATTGGACCAGACTCGCAGAAAAACATAGAAGCGCTCAAGAAAGCTGACTGGCTAGTGGTTGGTGAGATTTACCCCGACGAAACCAGCGAGTTCTGGAAGTCCCCCGGAATCAAGCCCGAGGAGATGAAGACCATCAACACCACGGTCTATCGTCTGCCCTGCGCCGGCTTCGCCGAAAAAGACGGGTCGATGACGAACTCGGCTCGCTGGCTGCAGTGGAAGAACGTCGCCGTCCCTACTCCGGGCGAGGCTCGTCTGGATCAGGACATAGTGGCTCAAATCTTCCTCAGAGTGCGCGAACTGTACAAAAAGGAAGGTGGAAAGTTCCCGGATCCGATTCTGAATTGCTGGTGGCCGTACACCACTCCAAACAATCCGTCGCTGTCAGACCTGGCAAAGGAGATTAATGGAAAAGCTTTAGCCGATCTCACTGACCCGAAAACCGCGCAGGTCATCAAGGCCGGTCAGCAACTGCCAGGTTTTGCCTGGCTAAAGGACGATGGCACTACCCTCTCGGGAAATTGGCTGTATTGCGGCTCCTGGACCGAAGCCGGTGCCATGACCCAACGGCGCGGGACCGACGATCCGTCCGGTCTTGGCATGTATCTTAATTGGGCGTGGTCATGGCCCGCGAACCGCCGTGGGATGTACAATCGAGCGTCCTGCGATTTGCAAGGCAAGCCCTGGGATCCGTCGCGGCGGCAGATATGGTGGGACGAAGCCAAGCAGCTTTGGGTCGGCAATGATGTACCCGATTTCAAGGCCGACTCGCCGCCCAAGGACCACATGGGCCCGTTCATCATGAATCAGGAGGGCTTGGGCCGTCTGTTCGTGTGGCTCAACGATGGGCCCTTCCCTGAGCACTATGAGCCCATCGAGAGTCCAGTACAAAACCTGCTGCACCCGAACCAGTCCAATAGTCCCGTAGTCAAAAAGCTCAAGACGCCGGCCGATAAGTACGGCACGACGGCGGAGGGCTTCAACATTATCTGCACCACCTACCGGCTCACCGAGCACTACCACTACTGGACTAAGAACAACCCGATGAACGTGCAGCTCATTCCCGAACCGTTCGTCGAGATTCCAGTGGAATTGGCGCAGGAGCTGGGTATCCAGGGAAACGATAAAGTCAAGGTCACGAGCGCGCGAAGCTATTACATAGCGAAGGCCTTCGTCACCAAACGCATCAAGCCCATGACCATTGACGGCAAAAAGATCTACCAGATTGGAATTCCAATCCACCAGGGCTATCGCGGTATTCAAGAGGACGCCGGCAGGGATGCGAGGACCATCTTAAACCGGCTCACGCCGACGGTAGTTGATCCCAACGCGTTCACGCCTGAATTTAAGGGCTTTCTGGTCAAGCTCGAAAAAGCTTGAGGAGGCAGCGTGCCACAAACGCTGGAAATCAAGGCGATCTCGGGACACGCCGGAACCGTGCCCGGCCATGGCGCCTCGCGCGACTACGACGTTTGCAAGCTGATCGATGTAACCACCTGCATTGGCTGCAAGGCCTGTGAAGTTGCCTGTCTCGAGTGGAATGGTTATTCCTTCACCGAAACCGTTTTCGACAACAGCTACCAGACGATGCCGGAGACGGCTTGGAATTATTGGAACCTGATCAGGTTCAACGAGCACGAGAACTCCGACGGCAGCATCAGCCTGCTCATGCGCAAAGACCAGTGCATGCACTGTGCCGACCCTGGCTGCCTCCGTGCCTGTCCGGCCGACGGCGCCATCGTGCAGTATGCGAATGGTATCGTCGACTTCCACCAGGAGAACTGCATCGGCTGTCAGTACTGTGTCACCGGATGCCCATTCGATATTCCAAAATTCAATCCTTCGACCAAAAAAGTCTTCAAATGCACTCTCTGCTCGGACCGGGTCTCGAACGGTCTGGAGCCGGCCTGCATCAAGGCTTGCCCCACGGGTTGCCTGCATTTCGGCAGTAAGGACGACATGAAGGAACTCGCCGAGCAGCGTGCCGCACAGTTGCGGGAGCAAACATCGCACAAGGACGCGGGAGTCTACGATCCGGCCGGGGTTGGCGGCACGCACGTTATTTATGTCCTGCACGATATCAAGAATCCGGAAATGTACGGCGGCCTTCCGGCGAATCCACGCGTTCCGTTCCTGGTGAAGCTCTGGAAGGGCCCGGTCAAGCTCTTAGGTGGGTGGGCGATGTTTCTGGGCGTAGTAGGAGTAGCAATCCACTACCTCCGTTTTGGCCCAAAAGATGCGGGACATACAACCGGCCCCGAAGATAAGAACGAGAGGACGAAGTCATGACAACTCGAGCGCTGCCTCTCAAGGAACCGCCGGACGATCAAGTCGAACGCTACAGCCTGACCGAGCGGATTTGGCATTGGCTCGCCTCGCTTTCCTACACCTACTGCACATTGACCGGTCTGGCTTTGTTCTCGCCTTATCTCTACTGGCTCGCGGCAGTCTTCGGCGGCGGACCCACGATTCGCTTCTGGCATCCCTGGCTCGGTCTGGTGTTTCTTGCGTCAGTGGTGTGGATGCACGGCAACTGGCGCGACGATCTTAGGCTTACCGAGGCGGACCGCGAGTGGAGAGCGAAGATCGGCTCCTATGTGGAAAATCGCGACCAGGAGCTTCCTCCGCAGGCACGCTTCAATGCTGGACAGAAACTGTTCTATTGGGCGATGTTCTACGCAATCCTGGTGCTGCTGCTGTCAGGAATCGTGATGTGGTTTCCCGAGCGGGTTCCGCGAAATCTTATCGTGATTCTTCCCGTGGTCGTCATATTGCACGAAGCTGCAGCCCTCATCTCCATTGGCGCAATCATCATTCATATTTATATGAGTGTATTTGCCGAACCGGAATCGCTCCGAGCCATGGTCCATGGAAAGGTCTCTCGTGCCTGGGCACGAAATTATCATCGCCTGTGGTATGAAAAGGTGCAAGGACAGCGAAGACCGGCGCCATGAGTAAACCCGCTTGGGACAAGCGTGCTCAGCGGGCCCGTGAACTGGCACAGACGATTTCCCCGGCAAGTGAAATTCTCACCTTCTGCGCCAACATTGTTACTTTTCAAAAGCGTGTGTACCAGGAATTGAGCCGTTCCCGGAAGTCCAGCCTGTCTTCCTTAATTCCGCACCTGCGGGAATTGCTGGGGCTTTTGCCGCGAATTGGAACTGCCGAGCTAAGCAGCGCTGCACACTCCCTCGCGGAAGCTCCCTCTCGCTGGGACGATCTTCTGACCGGTCATTGGGAATCACCGAGCAACAATGGCATGTCCGATCCAAAGGACGCTTTCGTGGCCTACACGCTGCTCCAGCCTTATGCTGAGATTCTCGCCGAGCGAAATCCGGCGGAGTCTAAGACGACTCAGTCCACTTGCCCATTTTGCCGGAGAAGACCGGTGGTGAGCGTGCTCCGTGGTGAAGGAGATGGAGCCAAGAGGAATCTTCTGTGTTTCCTGTGCGGAACGGAGTGGGCATTCCGCCGACTACTCTGCGCAAAGTGCGGTGAAGAAGACCGCGACAAGCTACCTGTGTTCACGGCTTCCGATTTTGACTACGTGCGAGTGGAAGCATGCGAGTCCTGCCATACCTACATCAAAGCCATCGATTTGACGAAGAATGGGCTCGCCGTTCCCGTGATAGACGAGGTTGCCGCATTGTCGCTTGATATATGGTCGCAGCAACAAGGCTACTCCAAGCTTCAGCCCAACCTTTTCGGTCTTTGAGCCGCTGAGGGGAAGTTGGGTGACGGCTGTTTGTATCTTGAAAGGCTGCCGAAAACGTCAGCACTCGCGGTTCTGGGGAAGGGCACGGCTTTCAGTTGTTAGCTTGCCCGTTTTTTGCCGAAGCCCCGAGCGGAGCCGAGGGGGAAGTCGAAGGGTGCCACCAAACGGTTGAAACGTATCCGCGCTTTAGCGCCTGAGGTTTTTTCCGCAGCCTTGAGAGGAACGATTATGCATTTACATCGGCTCGCACACGCGTTAATCGCTTCACTCCTTTTCTGCGCCGCTGTTGTCGCGCAAAAGAGCCCATCGAGTCAAGAGCGCGCACTGTTTGACGCGGCCAATCGGGAGCGTAAGGCGCAAGGACTGCCGTCGCTGAAATGGGACGACGCCCTAGCCACCGCAGCACGCAAACACGCTGAGCAGATGGCCAGTCGTGGATCTGCCGGGCATCAGTTTCCCGGGGAACCCAGCCTCCCCGGACGCGCAACTACGGTTGGAGCCCATTTCTTATCGCTCGCCGAGAATGTGGACCAGGGTCCAACCGCCACGACCGTTCATGAAAGCTTCATGAAGTCTCCACTACATCGGGCCAATATTCTGGATCGCGACATGGATTCGATCGGCATCGGCATCGCCATACGTAACGGCCAATTATTTGTCGTGGAAGATTTCTCAAAGGCAAAATGATCTGCCGTCCAAATAAACTCAGTGATTGTCATCCTGAGCGAGGCGCACTTTGCCGAGAGAAGGATATGGGTAAGCGACCGCGCGTCCGGTGAGCCAGGCGAACCGGACAATAAAGCGCGACGCGAACTTCCAAATCGATCTAATTTACCTGTGGATGCGTGACCGAAGGACGTGTAACCGAATCGTAATTCCACGAAGCAGGCGTATCGGGAGACTCATTGATCTCTTGAATGGCGGAGGTCACAATCGGAGTCCTATACTCCGGATGATGAAACTCGAGATGCATACCTCGTCCCAGAAATCGGAGCTTTAGCATGGAGCCGCCCCAGGTGCATCCCGCGATCGAGACCAGCACCGGTTGCGGGCAGTAATCCGGGTGACCCGAGATCAGCGCCTGACTGCCTCCTAAGAGTACAGCCGTATAGCAGTGGTGCTGCGTGCGGATCAACAGCACCGTCGCTGGCGGCAGATTTTCCAGGAACACCCCACCTTCGATTTCCGATTGCACAATGTTGTGGTTCACCTCATCGCTGAGGTTAGGGTGGGGCGCGAACATGGTTTGATGAGCCGCCAACTTTGCCTTCGTTAAACGGATAGACTCAAACACCCGCACATCGTAAGCAGCATTTCGCCGAACCGGCACCCGCCCTCACCGGAGACACTTAGATTCTACCAGTGCCAGCAAGTTGTCTGCCTTACGAAAGGCTAGGACCTCGTTTTGCCTAGCGGGGACTGCACATTTGGTGAGATTTCAGCAGAACCGGAAAGCGCCATTTTGAACGCAACGTCAGTGCCTCCGATGGGCTGACAGTAGGGGCCAGAGCTCCTTACCGGTCAGCGTAATAGCCCTCCCGTGTCTGTACCGTCAGTCCCTTTTCCTTCGTCGTGAGCTGGATTTTGTGACAACCGGGGCCTGCCGCAGCCAGAGCCCGCCTCATAGCCATACACTAATGTAACCTTGGTCTTCCCCATTTCCCGCATACCATGGATTGCTACTGCTCTGGTTGACTGGACTGCTCATTTCGGCCAGCCAAGCGCAATCCTTGGGGGACGCCGCCCGTGAGCAGCGCCAGAAGAAACCATCAAAGACCACAACCACGCCATCCAAAGTAATTTCAAACGACGATATTGCTTTCCCTGACAGCACCGTCGCTCACCCCTCGGCGCCGGTTGCTTCTGCTCCATCTGCTTCCTCTCCGTCTGGACCTAAAATCTCTTCCGCAGCCCCCGACACCCCCAAGAAACCTCCGACCTCGGATGATCCGAAGAACTATGACGAATGGGCCAAAGCCGGGAAGGAATGGAAGGCTCGCATCCTAGAGCAGAAGACAAAGATTCAATCCATGCGGGGCTACATCGACACACTCAGGTCTTCGGTGCACTTTGCCGCAAAAAACCCTGATTACGACGCAACCGTGATCAACCGCCATGAGCTGCAAAAAGTGGACGAGGCAAAGCGCCTGGAGAAGCAATTGGAAGACGAAAACTCAACCCTGCAAAACATGCAAGGAGCCGTGCGTGCCGCCGGCTACGATGGTTCCATCTACAATCCACAGGAAGAAACAGGCACGTCCGCCCCCCCGCAAGCTCTCCTCAGAATTAGCAGAAAACCGCAGCACGCCGAGTGGTTTGCACTCCATCACGACTCGTAGTAGCCTTCCACGATTCAATCAAAGGGAAAGGGAAATCAAGATGCCCGAAAAACAGAATACGTGCGCACATATACCCTGTCGTTGCACGGTTCCTGCAGGCCAGAAATACTGCGGTCAAGTTTGCAAGGACGCAGGATCGGAAGACGTGGAAATCGCATGCGAATGCGGCCACCCCGCTTGCCCGCTTCCCGACTCCGAATAACCAAATAGCCGACAGAATCCAGTTCGAAACGTGATCCGCGCCCTATCCCCGCTTGCGGATAGGTCCTCTTCCGACATCCGGGACGTCCTCTCCCAAAGCGGTGGCTAGATCAATTTGGTGGTCTTGCTCGTCCACCAGTATCTGACGAATCTGCTCCGCCATGGCAAATTCCCCGAGCGCTTCACATTGTCGGACCCTGTCCCGGTAGCTGGCGATGGTTGCATTCTCCTGGGCCAGATCAAAACGTAGCATCTCCTTCGCATCTTCCGATGTCTTGACCGCCAGCGGAGTCACACTTGGCATCGCCCCCAGATAGTCGATCTGCCGCGAAATGATCAAGGCGTGATCCAGTTCCTGCTTGGCGTGGATCGCAAGTTGGTCCGCGATGTTCATGAACTCCGCGCCCTTGAGCACCTGGGAATAAACCACGTAGGCGATGATGGCTTGGTATTCGCGGGAAAGGTCGTCGTTCAAAAGTTCCGCCAGACGCTCGCGGGTAACTTCCTT
Source organism: Acidobacteriota bacterium (assembly GCA_013290025.1). Lineage (GTDB taxonomy): Bacteria > Acidobacteriota > Terriglobia > Terriglobales > Acidobacteriaceae > JABCYV01. The sequence goes on along the minus strand of JABCYV010000040.1, from coordinate 12,124 downwards.
TTCGTCTGCAATGGATTTCAACTCAGCCATTTGATTCCTCCTGCGAAGTGACAGGGATGAAAACAACCCGTACAGGCTACCAGACTTCCTCTGAGCGATACAGTCGCAGGCCACTTGCCCTGTGCAAATCTCGGCCTTACTGGCACCGCAAGAATGTGGCGCGGACCTGTCCTGAGCGAAGTCGAAGGAGCCCTCGCCCGCGAAACCTACCGGGCCGGGTGCCCCACCCTAACGTCGCGGTTTTTGACGTTAGGGTGGGGATGTGGCCATCTCTTTCACAGGACTGACGCGGTCACGCGGAAACCCCCGCCCAAGCGGAGCTTGGACGGGGCACCTTTCAGAATAGGATCGCCGCGGTCGCCTGGGCCACCCGCCATGAGTTTGATAGACAGCGTACCTAGTGGCATTGTCAAGCCCCGGCAGACTACCGGGGTGTTTGTCTCTCCGGAACCCAGCTTTTCCTAATCGCTCCTCTTAGGGTATCCGTTAGTCAAAACGAAAAGCCCCGCCTTGCGGCGGGGCTTTTCACTAGCAACTAGCCACTAGCAACTGTCCTAGTACATGTCTCCCATGCCGCCGCCGTGTCCGCCGCCGCCCATCGGAGCACCCTTCTTCTCTTCTGGGATGTCCGCGACCAGGGCTTCGGTGGTCAACATCAGCGACGCGATCGAACCGGCGTTCTGCAGTGCGGTGCGCACCACTTTCGTCGGATCGAGCACGCCCGCCTTGACCAGATCTTCGTACTCGCCGGTCAGAGCGTTGTACCCGTAGTTGTTATCCTTCGAGTCGTTGACCTTGCCCAGGACGATGGCGCCTTCTTCGCCGGAATTCTCGGCGATCTGACGCAAGGGTTCCTGGAGCGCGCGCTTCACGATGTTGACACCGATCTGCTCGTCGCCATCGAGCTTCAACTTGTCGAGAGCAGTTACGCAGCGCGCTAGAGCTACGCCGCCGCCGGGGACAATGCCTTCTTCCACGGCCGCGCGGGTAGCGTGCATGGCGTCTTCAACGCGAGCTTTCTTCTCTTTCATCTCGGTCTCGGTCGCAGCGCCGACTTTGATCACAGCCACGCCACCAACCAGCTTGGCCAACCGCTCTTGCAGCTTCTCGCGGTCGTAGTCGCTGGTGGTCTTGTCGATCTGGCCACGAATTTCTTTCACGCGGCCTTCGATGTCGCTGTGCTTGCCCTTGCCTTCGACCACCGTCGTGTTGTCCTTGTCGATGGTGATCTTCTTGGCTTGGCCGAGGTCGCTGACCTGGACGTTCTCCAGCTTAATGCCGAGGTCCTCGGTGATGGCCTTGCCGCCGGTGATGGTGGCAATGTCCTGCAGCATGGCTTTGCGGCGATCGCCGAAGCCGGGAGCCTTGACGGCAGCGACTTGCAGCGTGCCCCGCAGTTTGTTGACGACGAGCGTGGCCAGGGCCTCGCCTTCGACGTCCTCAGCGATGATGAGCAGCGGCTTGCCGCTCTTGGCGATCTGCTCCAGCAACGGGAGCAGGTCCTTCATCGAGCTGATTTTCTTTTCGTGGATCAGGATGTACGCGTTCTCCTGAATGGCTTCCATGCGCTCGGGGTCAGTAACGAAGTAAGGGGACAGGTAGCCGCGGTCGAACTGCATGCCCTCGACCACTTCGAGTTGCGTCTCAAGGGTCTTGGACTCTTCCACGGTGATGACGCCATCCTTGCCGACTTTCTTCATGGCCTCGGCAATGATCTTGCCGATGGTCTCGTCGTTGTTGGCCGAGATGGTCCCGACTTGCGCGATCATGTCGCCAGTGACAGGCTTGGAGAACTTATCCAGTTCGCCCTTGCCGCGCTCTCCGGTCTTCTTGTCGATGTCGCCTGCAACCACGGCGATCGCTTTCTCGATGCCGCGCTTCATGGCCATCGGGTTGGCGCCAGCCGCAACCGTCTTCACGCCTTCGCGGTAGATGCTCTGAGCCAGAACCGTGGCAGTAGTGGTGCCGTCGCCAGCGACATCGGAAGTCTTGCTGGCAACTTCACGCACCATCTGTGCGCCCATGTTCTCGAGCGAGTCTTTCAGTTCGATTTCCTTGGCTACCGTGACGCCGTCCTTGGTAATGGTCGGCGAACCGAATTTCTTTTCGATGACGACGTTCCGGCCCTTGGGACCGAGAGTGACTTTCACGGCGTCAGCCAGAATGTTTACGCCGCGGAGAATCGCTTGACGTGACTCTTCTCCGTGTACGATTTGTTTTGCCATAATTTTTCTTCTCCTAAAGATTTAGAATTTGTTGTCATCCTGAAGCCGCCGCTTTTTGTCGGCCGAAGGACATAAGTTTCACTTGTCATCCTGAACGAGCGTCGCTTTTGCGCGAGTGAAGGATCTAAGCGAGTCACCGCGCGCAATCGCGGAACGCGATTGCAATAATCGCGAGACGAGCATCCTTATCTCCGTGCGCCCGCCGTTTCTTTCTTGGCAGCGCCGCTCAGGATGCCGAGGACTTCTTCTTCGCGCATGATCACGAAGTCTTCGTTATCAATCTTGATTTCGGTGCCGGCGTACTTGCCGAACAGGACGCGGTCGCCCTCTTTTACTGCCAGGGGGAATACCTTGCCCTCGTCGTTGCTCTTGCCCCGGCCAACGGAGATGACTTCGCCTTCCTGTGTTTTCTCTTTGGCAGTGTCGGGAATGATGATGCCGCCGCGGGTGGTTTCAGCTTCTTCGACCCGGCGCACCAGGAGACGATCGTGCAGTGGGGTAAACTTTGCCATACGTGCAGACTCCTTTCGTTCGCTATCGGTTGAATTTTGGGTTAAATTGCAGAATAGTGATCTCTGCCTAGACTTGTTAGCACTCTTTGCTTGCGAGTGCTAAGTGTAGAGAATGAGGTGGTTGGTTGTCAAGGTTGATCTGCAGGGATCAGCTTAAGAGCCTTTACATTAAGTAGCTTACAGTGCTGCGGGAAGGTTTAATGAAAAAGCTCAGTCTTCGTTTGGCAGTCAAGATAACAGTTCTTCTTGGCGTGGCCTTCGTCCAAGGCGTTCGAGCGCAGGAGGACACGGCAAAGCTAAACTTCCTGGTTATCCGCGACTACAGTGGCAAACCGGTGCGCAACGCCAGCGTTGTGATGCATCCAGTGAAGAAAAATGGGAAGCAGGGACGTGGGGGTTTCGAGCTCAAAACCGATGCAGATGGCAAGGCAAGCTTCGAGGGAGTTCCTTATGGTCCGCTGCGGGTCCAAGTGCTCGCGGACGGATTCCAGACTTTCGGCGATGACTATGACATCGAGCGGCCGGCCATGGAAATCACCATCAAAATGAAGCGGCCGTCGGGACAGTATTCCGTGTACGAAGATCATTCGAACGATAAGGATAAAGACAAGAAGGACGAGAAGAAACAACCGCCGGATCCTAATTGAGACCGATTGGCGGATCGTCCGATTGTAGAATTCGGATTTTCTATGAACTACCTGCTTAAGACCGAACCTTCTGTGTACTCCTTTGCTGACCTCCAGCGCGACAAAACCACAACCTGGGACGGCGTATCGAACCCGGTTGCGCTGAAACACCTGCGCGCGATGAAAGCGGGCGATCAGCTGGTGATTTACCACACTGGCGATGACAAGAGCGCGGTTGGAACCGCATCCGTGGTTTCCGTCGAGGCGTCTGATCCAAAAAATCCCCAGGTGAAGATTAAAGTTGGGAAAGAGCTTGCCAAGCCGGTCACGCTGGCGGTAGTCAAAGCTAACAAGCTCTTCGCGGATTCTCCTTTGGTACGGCAGGGACGGCTAAGCGTGGTGCCGTTAGCGGCGGCGCAATACAAGTTCTTGACGGGAGAGTAACAGAGTCCCACCCTTGCGCGCAGATACGCAAGGGTGGGTACCTCACGGGTTCACATTCTCACTCGGTGTTCAGTGCGGAGAGTGATCGCCAGCCTTTTCCGCGACCCTGTCAGCTTCTGGTTCCACCGGTTTCATGGAAACGACTTGGTAGTCTCGCGTTTTTCGGTCTCCCTCGGGCACCTTCAGCTGAAGAGTGTCCTTCTTGATCTTAAATATCGCTTCTTGGCCGACTGGTAAGATCACCGGATGCTTTCCATCCTTGGGGCGAATGTGGTACTCCATATCGTCCGTGCGAATCAAATACTGTGGGCATAGCTTCTCATCTGAGTTCACATGCTGAACGCCTACCGATGCCCATATACTGCCTAGGCCCGTGACTCCTCTTTCCTTCGCGCCACAAGGTATAGCTTCCATTCTCTCAATCATTGCCCGGTCGGACTGCTTTTTCTTGTGCTTGTCGCCTGCTCCCGAAGGAATTGCCACAACCAGGGCGAGCCCTGCAACTGCTGCGACTAATGAAACCTTGATTTTCATCGCGCCTCCGCTTTGAAGACCTCCACCGTAAGCTCTCGCGTGACAAGGCCGAATCGAACGCCGGCTTTATCATTGAGAGAAGAACCAGCCGCGGATTGAAGACCGATGGCATGGTCTTCAATCCGGACCGGCGGTTAGGGCGAACTACTGCTTCTGCTTTGACTTCGGATCGAGATTCGAGCTCTTACGGGTCGGGCTGCTATTTTTTAACTGCTGCACCGACTGCATGAAAGCCTGCGGATTTTCCTTCAACTCCTCCTGCACGCCAGGATGGGCTTGCAGGTACTGTTGAAGCTCCGGATGGTTTTCCATGTACTCCTTGTTGTTGACCAACGACGGATTTTTGGAAAGTTGCTGGTCAATCTTGGAGTGGTCACCAAGGAAATCACCAAATTTCGTCAGTTCGGCGACGGTGGTGTCGTGATCGCGGCCCTCGCGCCGGTCAAAGCGGTCCTCGTGCTTGTCAAAGCGCTGTTCTTGCCGCATGAAGGAGTTAGGGTTCTCCCTGATTTCCTCCCGAACTTCAGGATGCTGCTCCAAGTACTCTTGCAGCGCAGGATGACTCTTCACGAATTCTCTATCATCCACTAACGATGGGTTCTTGCGCACCTGCTCGGCGATTTCACGATGGCTATCCATGAATTGATCGAAACTGGCGAGCTGGCGGCGAGTGGTGTCGCGGTCGCGATCGTCCTCGCGCCGGTCAAAGCGCTGTTCTTGCCGCATGAAGGCATTAGGATTCTCCCGGATCTCCTCCCGGACTCCGGGGTGCTGCTCCAAATACTCTGCCAATGCGGGATGACCTTTTACGAATTCGCGATCATCCATGAGTGAAGGGTTTTTGCGCAGCTGCTCGGCGATTTCATGATGGCTGTCCATGAATTGGTCGAAGCTGGCGAGCTGCCGGCGGGTGGTGTCGCGGTCGCGATCGCGGTCACGATCGTCCTCGCGCCGATCAAAGCGCTGTTCTTGTCGCATGAAGACATTCGGGTTCTCCCGGATCTCTTCCCGAACTTGAGGATGCTGCTGCAAGTATTCCTGCAGCGCGGGATGTTTTTCGACGAACTCTTCGTTGTTCACCAGTGAAGGATCCCGGTGCACTTGTTCGGCCACCTCGGGATGACGATCCATGAACTGATCGAAACTGGCCAGCTCCCAACGCCTGGTGTCATTGTCCCGCGGCATTGCCTGAGTATTGTCCTGAGACTGAGGCGGCATGGCCTGTGGATTCTGGGACGGCATATTCTGGGCGTTTGCCGAGGTGCCGAGCCAGAACACAACTACCAGAGCCAATAGTGGCAGCGAGTACTTGAAATACAAGCGTCTATGTTTCATAGGTGCTGTAGCCTCCTGAGACTTGGTAGGTGCAAGTCCTATGCCACAGACCTTGGAAAATCACCCATCTCACTAGGCCTCAAAGGCTTGCGAAGAAGACGAGGTCCGATCGTTGTTAGCATTGGAGGAAGAATCGACACAGCTAGCGGAAAATCGCTATACATGGTTGCCCCTAGGAGAATGACCGTAGGAAAGTTCTTCAGACAACGACAACCCACAGACCCCAGCATCGTCGGCGTTTTGATTGCTGGCGCGACAATCGGACAGTATCAGTTAGCACGAGGGACGCGGTGAACTGGTGCGTTCGAATCCTTCTTCTGACTCCTAGAGCACCATGATTTTCAATTCGCGGCGCAGAATCTTGCCAGATGGTGTCCTTGGGACTGCATCCACGAAGCGAATCTCGCGCGGTTGCTTGTGGTGAGCAAGGCGACGGCACGAATCGAGAATGACATCGTGGACAAAACGCCCATGCGGATCCGCGTGGAGGCGCGTTCTATGCATGCAGCTGCCGATTGTCGCGGAACCGGGGCAATTTGGCGCCGTCACGCCGGGAAAATTCTAGCTGACGAGTTTGCGCAGGAATTCCTGCTCATCCATGCGGTACTTGAAGGCTTTGTGGCCGTCGATGAAGACCACGGGAACTTCGTCAGTGAAGCGATGACGCAAGTCGTCGTCGCCGTCAACGTCGACCTCGCGCCAAATGAAGCCGCCTCGACGCTGTAACTTGCTGAGCGTCTCCTTGATGATTTCGCACAAATGACAGCCTTTGCGCGAATAAACGACCACTTGGCGGGGCTCCACCATGGGCGGAGTTTAGCAGGTTTAGCACGTTGGGCAAAGACCGGCGAGATTTACCGGTTAAGGGCCGCGCAGGCGCGAGTCGATTACAATCCCTGCATGAACCGAAGCAGTCGTAGGTTGTCGGGCAAGGCTGTCCTGATCACCGGGGGCGCACGGCGGTTGGGCCGGGCGATCGCGTTGGCGATGGCCGAAGCGGGTGCGGATGTCGCGATTACTTTTCGAAATTCCAGTCGCGAAGCTCAGCACACTGTTATCGACCTCAGCGGCTTCGGAGTACGGTCGGTGGCGCTGCCTTGTGATGTGACCGACGCAAAGAGCGTCAAAGCCGCAGTGAACGAAACAGCGAAAGAACTGGGCGGCATCGACATTCTGGTTAATAATGCCGCCAACTACGAGACGGCAGAATTTGAGAAGCTGACTCTGCGGCAATGGGACGCAATTTTTGCTTCAAACACTCGTGGGCCGTTTCTGGTGTCCCAAACGGCTCTGAAATGGCTGCGTGAGCGGCGCGGGAGAATTATCAACATGGGTTCGCTGGGAGGACTGCGTCCCTGGGCCAGCCACGCCCACTACTGTTCATCCAAGGCAGCGGTACACATGTTGACCAAGGTGATGGCGAAAGCTTTGGCACCCGAGATAGCCGTCAACTGTGTGGCGCCTGGGATGATCGATCTGCGGGAAAAGTCGGCGGCTGCGTTTATGAGGCGCATGGCCAAGCAGACTCCAATGCGGCGTAATGGGAAAGGTGAGGAAATCGCTGAAGCCGTATTTTTCTTCGCCACCGCTCCACCGTTCATCACCGGACAGATTCTGGCCGTCGATGGCGGGTTGGGACTGTAGCAGGATCTGTCCACTCAGGCTTCCGCAGTCGTAAATTTAATGATCTGATTTCATCTCAGACACGCGGTTTGTCAGGAATCAGTCTCGTCAACCGCATTTGTTATGCCTCAATGTTTGCTGTATGGTCACGAGTCTTAACAGCCGTTGAGCCCGAGCCATGAATACACTGCTTCGCTCAGTTTTGTTGCTCAGTTCGCTGGTAGCCGCGGCCCAAGTCAGACCGGAAGGCGGAGGGCACGAGATTCAGCTTTGGACCGGCGGAGGCCATTCAGTTTCCGGCGGTGTACCAAGCACGGAGGTCTGGAATTTGGGCTTGCGTTATGGCTGGATTCTGACCCGGCCGCATGGTCCTGGTTTCTTGAGCGGAAGGTTGGAATACGCCGTGGATGTACTGCCTGTTTTTATGGTTTTTCAGCGGGCCAACACGGCTTTCGGTGTCGGATTCAATGCTCTGAATCTGAAGTGGGACTTCGCTACTCGCGGGACCGTCGTTCCTTATCTCGAGCTGAGTGGTGGGGCATTGTTTACCAATCACAGTGTCCCCACGGGAACGAACACCGTGAATTTCACGCCGAGCGCGGCGTTGGGAACCCATTTTCTTGGGGAAAAGTATAACTGGAGCGTCGAAGTGCGTTACCTGCACATCTCGAACGCAGGCCTGACGGTGGCGAATCCGGGCCTCAACACGGTGCAGGTGCGGTTGGGAATCGGAAGGTTCTTTCCAGCTCACCACCCAGGCGTCCATCGGCCCTGAGCCAGCCAAGCCTCTCGATAAGCGCGGAGTGGTCAATTCCGGGATTTGATCGAAGTTGCGCGCTTACAACGTCCCCGATATTCTTCTCGCGTATGGCAACACTCGTGGAGTGCGTTCCTAACTTTTCTGAGGGCCGCGACAAGTCGAAAGTAGACGCCATCGTCGAGGCTATGAAGATCGATGGCGTGTACTTGCTCGACCGCGAGATGGACGCTGACCATAACCGCTGCGTGATCACGCTGGTGGGCGAAAGGGAATCGATCCAAGAGGCGGCTATTCGCGGCGTGGGCAAAGCCGCCGAATTGATTGACCTCAATCAGCATCAGGGTGCGCATCCCCGGATGGGGGCGGCCGATGTGGTTCCGTTCATTCCCATTGAAGGCGTGACCATTGAGGATTGTGTGACCATGGCTAGCGATGTCGGCGAGCAAATATGGAAGCGTTATCAGATTCCTGTTTACCTCTACGAGGCTGCGGCGACCTCACCCGAGCGGACGAATCTGGAGAACATTCGTCGCGGCCAGTTCGAGGCTATCCGGGCAGAAATCGCAACCAACCCGGCGCGTAAGCCTGACTTTGGCGAGCTGCGCGTCCATCCGACGGCTGGGGCAACGGTGGTAGGCGCGCGAAAGTTTCTAATCGCATACAACGTGTTCCTAAACACGCCGGATGTCGACATCGCAAAAAGGGTCGCAAAGGCCGTTCGGTTTTCGAGCGGCGGAATGCGCTTCGTCAAGGGAGCCGGATTTCTGGTCCGCGGACTGGCTCAGGTTTCCATGAACCTGACGGATTTTGAGCAGACGCCTATTCATCGCGTTTTCGAGTTGGTGAAGCGGGAGGCCGCTCGCTACGGGGTATTCCCCGTGAGCAGCGAAATCGTAGGTTTGATTCCGAAGAAGGCGCTGGAAGCGGCGGCGGAGTGGTTCCTGCAAGTAGAGAATTTTGACTCATCTTTAATTCTTGAAAACCGACTAAGCGCCGTGATGAGTGGGAAGATGGCGGTCGGCGGCTTAAGAGCCGGAGTCGAGCCGTTCGTCGAGCAACTGGCCGCGCCTACGGCGACTCCGGGGGGCGGCAGCGCCGCGGCGGCAAGCGGGGCCATGGCGGCAGGCTTGGCCACGATGGTGGCCTCGATGTCGCGCGGCAAGAAGGCTTATCTTCAATATGAGCGAGAACTGAGCGATGCGATTGGCCAGCTTGCGCAAATCCGCGAAGACTTGAAGGCGGCAATCGACGCCGATGCGGAGTCGTACAACGCAGTCATGAAGGCTTACAAGCTAGCTAAAGATGCCGCCAACGGAGATGGCATCATTCACGCGGCGCTAAAACAGGCTACCAGCGTGCCTTTGGGCGTGGCCGAGCGGGCAAGAGAGGTGGCGAGCATCGCGGAGAAGCTCAAGCCGATTACGAATCCCAATATGAAATCGGATCTCACGACCGCGGTCGCGCTGGCTCGGGCTGCTGTCGAGGGCGCCCTGGCGAACGTCGAAATCAATCTCGAGTCCATGAAAGATGAAGCATTTGCAGCGGAAACGCGGAAAAGAGCCGAGGCCATTAAGGTATAAGCGCGCCCCTTGACCTCGTCAGTGCAACCTTTGAGAGGTCGGCAAACTGGCCAGGTTAGGCTAATCTAAGTGAACTTTGTGGTTTAGGGTCCCCGCCACTAGATTTGGATCCGCACTTCGGTCAACTGATTCGGCTTGGAGCCCCCACGAATTACCGCTTTACCTCGCACATCTTTTGCGTCTGACCCTTTTTGGCGACGGCAAACCGCTAGCCTTGGGTGTGTACGGGAGGATATAGCTATGAGTCGGTCTGTCGCACTGCTTTTCTGCGCCTCGCTGGCGTGCGGGGCGGCTCTACTGGTGAGTCGCGGCAATGGCGAAGAAGCCTCTATAAGGCCAACACCAGATGCATCAGGAAAGATTCAACACGTGGTCGTGATCTTCCAGGAAAATCGCACTCCGGACAACCTCTTCCATGGTCTACCGAACGCAGACATTGCCAATAGCGGAGTGGACTCCGCCGGCCAAGTGATTCCTCTAACCCCGATCAGTCTTGTTACAGAGTTCGATCTGGGGCACACCCACGGTGATTTTGAGCGCATGTATGACGGCGGCAAAATGGACGGGGCCGACAGAATAGCAGTGTTATGCTCCGAGAAGCCCTGTCCAGATCGTCCGCAGTTTCCTACGTGAAGCCAGCGGAGGTTGCCCCCTACCTTCAATTGGCTGAAAAGTATACCTTTGCCGATCGAATGTTTCAGACCAACCAGGGGCCTAGCTTTCCAGCCCATCAATTCATCATTTCCGGGACGTCAGCGCCGACCGCCACGAGCGATTTGTTTGCTGCCGAAAATCCAAGTTTCCCCCACAGTCCGAACCATGACGCGGGCTGCACCGCTCCCCTGGGCGAACTGGTCCTGTTGATTGACCCTGCCGGGGAAGAGTCCTCGTCGATCTACCCCTGCTTCGAGCATGGGACGGTGGCCGATCTGTTGGACGCGAAAGAGCTTGACTGGAGTTATTACGCACCCAAGCCGGGTTCGATCTGGACGGGGCCGAATGCAATCAAGCACTTGCGTGACGGATCGGACTGGGCGACTCACGTTTTCTTCCCCGAAAAGCGAGTATTGTCTGACATAGCCAGTGGTCAACTCGCGCCAGTAACTTGGGTGATTCCGGACGGAAGATCATCTGACCACGCGGCCCAGACTGACGGTACAGGCCCTTCTTGGGTAGCTGCGGTCGTTAATGCCATCGGCAACAGCCCGTTTTGGTCGAACACCGCGATCTTTATCACCTGGGACGATTGGGGAGGTTGGTACGATCACGTCCCTCCGACGATCGTCAATTCTTATGAGTACGGGTTTCGCGTGCCTCTGATCGTGGTTTCTCCTTATGCAAAACGAGCTTATGTCTCCCACGTAACTCACGATTTTGGCAGCATCCTTAAGTTCATTGAGCAGACTTTCGGGTTGCCTTCGCTCGGAAATGCCGATGCACCGGCTGACAACCTCCAAGACTGTTTCGACTTCCACCAAGCAGCTCTGCCCTTTAAGTCGATCGCCGCGCCCTTCGACGGGAATTACTTTTTGAGTGACCAACGGCCACCGACCGACCCTGACGATGATTGAGGACAACTCTTGTTCCGATGGCTGATCCACTTTCGGGAGCTGGCTGGCAAGGAAAACGCGTCAGCAATGGCACTCGCCGTTGCCGGTTAAGAGCTGGGTTCCGCACGGCACTTTCGTTTCATCGTTCAAGCCGCTCATTAGCTTACAATGTGTTCACCAGGCGACGGGAAAAGTGCGTCAAGCATCTAAACCGGCATACCTGCATGAGGCCAGTATGAAAAGTGTCAGAGGCAGTCTTTGTGTTTTGCTGTTGGCGAGCTCGGCCGCGTGGGCCATCCCGCTGGGCAGCTCGGCGCGTACCGTGATTCCTTCCGATGTGCAGCAGATCATCTCTGTGGACTATCGCTCTCTGAAGAATTCAGACACCGCGATGGCCCTGAAAGAGCAGGTCCTGCCACCGAGCCTTAAGGAATTTGAGGTTGCGCTCAAAGGTGTTGGTATCGATCCGGACAAAGACGTCGAGCAGCTTACCTTCGCTTCCTACCGGAACGGCAAGCAAGGAGTGAAGGTGGTAGGGGTGGCGCAGGGCTCATACTCGATGAAGGTTGTGCTAAAGAAAATGCAGGTCAATAAGATCAAGCCGGTGAAATATCACGAGGCAAGCGTCTATCCCATGTCGGGCGGCATGCAGATGACATTTCTGGACGAGGATACGTTGCTCTTCGGCGACGCTGCCGCTCTGCACGGGGCGCTGGACGCGCGTGACGGCTACATCTCTGGGCTCGATTCCAACAATCAGATTGCGGACATGATTGGCTCGGTTGATTCTGGTACGGTGTGGAGCGTACTCGACCAGCAGGGAACGCAGAACATGCTGCTCTCGGCGTTGGGCGATGCCGGCAAACTGGCGGACTTTGACACCATCAAGAAACGCGTGGTGGGTTCGCGCTACGCCATGAATTTTCAGAGTGGCG
>JABCYV010000039.1 GCA_013290025.1 Acidobacteriota bacterium | reverse complement strand
GGCCGGACACGATGACAGATTCTCCCAAGCTGCCGGACAATGTCCGCGGGCGTCTGCGCGCCCTGACCCATGATCTGAGCAATACTGTCGAAATCATCTTGCAAGCTGCTTATCTGTTGCAAGAGGCTAATCTGGACGCGGACACCAAGAAATGGACACAGTTGATAGAGAAGGCGGCGGATGATGCCGCACGCATCAACCATGAGATCCGGGAAACTTTGCGGTCGCAGGACTAAAAACTTGCACCTTGGACTACAGACCTCGTCCTCAGGACTACGAGGGCGGAGGTCCGATGTCTGATGTCTGACCGTGCCCTAGCCTTCCAGCTTCGCGCTCATCGTGATATTGGCTTTCAGCACTTTGGAGACCGGGCAGCCACTCTTGGCGTTGTCTGCTGCCTTCTGGAAAGCAGCCTGGTCGGCGCCTGGCACCCGGCCTACCACATCAAGATGGACGGCTGTAATCGTCCAACCAGAGTCGAGCTTTTCCATCGTTAGCGTCGCTGCAGTCTCGATGCTCGAAGCCGTCAGCTTTGCCTCCCCCAATTGTGCGGAGAGGGCCATGGAGAAACACGCGGCGTGCGCCGCTGCGATCAGCTCTTCGGGATTCGTACCGGGGGTATTTTCAAAACGGGTGCTAAACGAATATGGAGTATTGGACAGCACCCCGCTGGCGCTGGAAACCACGCCTTTGCCGTCCTTGAGACCGCCCTTCCACACCGCGCTTGCTTTGCGTTGCATTTCGTTCTCTCTCCTCAGATTGGTGATTTGTATTGCGCCCTGCCATTGTAGATGGAGGACGGCCAGCCTGTCAGGGATAGGGTCAATTGCTCTGCAAGGAGTGGGAAATGCGGAAGTCTTGAGTCTTTCGTCGTGCCCGACGCAGGCCTAATCCCTGTGCTGTCCGAGGTTGCGAATCTTCCAGCCATCGAGCCAACGATAAAAAAATGGTCTGGGCCGGCTGTCCAGCAGTTCGTGCAGAGTCGACAAGAGCGTTGTAGAACCCTGTGACTTGGATAGGAAAGTGTCCACTGATTTCAGCTTGCTTTCTGGCAATGGTCCATACGCGGAGAGGAGCATGATGGGCACCTGGGAATTGATGCGCTTCATCTTGGCAGCCACGACATCTCCGTTCATGCCGGGCATTTGATAGTCAAGGACTACGGCGTCCACCGCGTGGGAAAGGAACAACTTGAGCCCTTCCGGGCCGCCAGTCGCTTCTAGGACTTCATAGCCGTTTTCTTCCAGCAGCATCTTACGGCCGATAAGTCCGTTCAGGTGGTCGTCAATGCAGAGGATCGTTGCTTTTTGACGAGGCATGATTGGAGTATGTCTATTCGGCCAGATCTGCTTGTGATCAGCGCGAAGCGGGGCTTCAACCCATAGTAATGATGCTGGGGTGCACCGGCAAATTACGAACGTACAAGGGCACATCAGTTACCGTACTTGTGTTCGAAAGAAGGTGGAAGCATCAACAAGCGCGGGGCAGTTGCGGCGGCAAGAAAACACCGACGATTAGCCGGGCTTAAGAATACTCATTTGATTTACAGCAAGAAGGACGGTCTGCGCCAGACGTTCGAGCACGGCGACATCGCCCTCGTCAAAAGCGAAAGTTTGATTGGAGAAGACTTCCAGCAGACCGACGATTTGTCGGTCATACCGGATGGGTGCCGCGAGGATGGATCGAATACCGAGTCGAAGGCAGCTCTCCCGGTCCACGCGAGGATCGATTTGTGCATCATCGCAGCGTTGGGATTCTCCGCTGCGTACACATTCCCCTGATAAGCCCGAGTTGATGTCCAGCCGCGTACCCAGCGTCGGCGCGTTGGCTCCGACGCTCGCCCGGCAGATCATCGAGCCTTTGTGGGGAAGGGCGATGGCAGCAGCCGTGCCACGAGTGAGCGTGCGGGCGCGGGCGCCAACCAGCCGCAGCGCCACGTTCAGGTCTGACCCAAGCGAATTGAACTCGTACTGGACCGTGCTCGAAGCACGAGGTTGGCTCCTTTCCGCTTTGTCCAACGCAGCGGTTCCCATCTCCAAAGTGATGGCCCGCAGCTGAGTGGTCCTTTTTTCAAAGGAATTGGCGACGCGCGGAAACAACACTGGTTCGACGAGAGTAACCGTAGGCGCATTGCGGCTGGGGGCGGCGGCATGGAGTGCGAGCCATTGCTCAAGCCGTTGTCGCGACTGTTCGGGCAGTTCGGAGAAACGGACTCCGGCGCGGCCCAGAGCGTCCACCCAGGCGATATACCCCGTGGTCTCCAGGTGGGTCGCTGGATCGGGCAAACTCAGGTGGAGTTCAAGGCGGCTGGAGGCTTCCGGAGGCAACGCAGTCTGCATCGACAAACCCGCCTCGCTTAGATCCAGGATCATACCGCCGGTGACCCCGTCGAAGCTCGCGAAGGCAAGCCCCTGCAACTTGTGCCGCAAGCAGTTACGGCGCTCTGGAATCATCAAGCTTTCTCCTGCCAGCGTGGCAGTCGTCTGCACCGTAGCCGGCAACCCCAAGCTTGGCTAGCAGCCGGCCGAGGGGCCCTTCCCTACCGGGCCGCCCATGTCAGATTGTCTTATCAGAGGATTCGGGGAAAGTGTCGCGATTGGTGCGGAAGGTGAAATTCCGGGTTATAGACCGCAAGAAAGGCGGAACCGAGGATAACTTTTGAAGGAAAGTTTCGCAGTCAGCGCGAGGGGTCCGCGGCAACCCGCCATTTCGACTCTGTTCCTCATGCCGCGTGCTTGTCCTCGTCGCTCTCTAACGGGAGCCCTGCCTTCTTCCAATCTTCCTTACCGCCAATATAGCGGCGGACGTTGGCATAGCCCATCTCCGACAATTCAAGTGCAACGTCTTCGGAAGCATGACACGCAGGACCAGCACAATAGACGATGACCTCAAAGTCCTTGTTGGGCATCAATTCGGTCGCTAACGCGCGGACCCGGTCTGGCGGTAAATTGATCGCGCCGGGGAGGTGTGCACGATGGTAGCTTTCTGGCGGCAGAGCTTCCAACAGAATGAGCTTCTTCGGGTGGTCCATTTTTTGTTTGAGGTCTTGACGGTCGATTTCAGTCACCATAGCGTTATCCCCATTCTCCTATTCAACTGCGCTTACCGACCCACGTCTCGCAGATTTTCCAACATGGCCGTGACGAGGCACACGAAACTCAAGGAAGATAGGTTCTGCTCGTATCGGTATTCACTGTCAAGGCCGGAATGCGTCTGACCTGAGGCTGCTGCATCGCCTTCCTTTTGCAGCTTTGCCGCGGCTTCAGCCAAGGTTAAATTGTCTGCCACTCGCTGGAAATTCGTTCGGACCTCGTTCTCTTCGACTCCGATGGTCTTGAAGAACAGAGCCTTGCCACGCATGTTGATCTGCATGAGTGTGATTTCCCAATGCCCTGGCGTGACCTCAGACTGTTTGACTTGAAATTCGCCGCCTTTGTCTAAATGCCCAAACAAACCGCCACCGAACTTCACCGTCTTGAAAAGATGGCCCTGGATTTCCACCAATCTGCTTGCTCTCGTATTAATCCAGATATTGCCTTCCATGCCGTGAAAGACCGAAGCTTCATGTGACGAGGGGTGGAAATCAGGATTCGGCGCGAAGAGGATCTCTACCAGTTCGCCTTGTTCTTCTCCGTATTTCGCAATCACCGCGTCCGGAAGCAGCTTGAACAAACGTTCAGTTCGCTGGGCGTCCTCGTGTTGGGCGAGCTGACGCTTTTCTTGCTGCCCTCTATTGTGCAACAGGCTCTCGATACGGTTGTCTTCTCGCTTTTCTTGTTCGAATGTGATCGGCCGCCCGTCTACGGAGCGCAACCGGTCGAGTTCGCCTTGATTGGTTTGAACAACCAGTCGCACTTCTTCTTTTCCATGATGCTGTTCGCGGACCTGATACATCCAGTGGCTGTGATCGTTGGCCTCGGCTTTCAATTCGCTGTCGACGACTTTACGCAGAAGCTCGCTTGCCGGCAATTTATCGTTACTCGGTGTGTCCGTCGGCCAAGCCCGACCGCAGAACACCATGAGGGCCGCAAGGATCGCAATGCGAGTTGGCCAATCCGAGATGAGCTTTTGGCGCACGAACAGCGGTCTCCAGATGGCGGTGTTAAAAGCCACGCACCACATATCCGATGGGGCGCGAGCTGCAGCCGCCTATATTCGATTGTGCATTTCGTTTTTGGGATGCACCGGTGCTTCTAGCGCAAGGTGCTAGTTGAATGAAAGGAAATCGAATGTATTCTGAAATCGCGCGGGATGTTCGTTATAGCTGAAAAGAAGAGACTTCACGCCAATCTCCCTTCGAGAGCACCGCATCAAAAGTCCCGAGGTGTCCCATGATTCGAAAATTAAAGTCCGGTCAATACCGGCTGTACTCTCGCAAAAAGAACCCCAAAACTGGACGCCGACGCAATCTCGGCACCTTCAATACAAGAAAAGCCGCACAGGCCCACGAGCGGGCGGTTCAATACTTCAAACGCGGCTGAGCGCTTTTTGTTCATTCAGCTCGGCGAGAAAGCGCAGCCCGCACTATTTTCGCGCCAGAAAAACTCCGACCGACACGGCAAACATAGCCAAGGTGGCGATCCAACCCACCACTCTCAAATAAAGAGGAATCGCAAACTTTCCCATCACTTTTCGACTTGTAGCCAAATGCACAATGACTGCCATCATGGGCGCAGCAATCACGCCATTTAGCACAGCCGCCCAAAATAGAGCCCGCACCGGATCCACGTGCCAGAAGTTAAAGAAAACTCCGACCAGTGTTGCGAGGGCAATTGTCCCATAAAATCCAGGCGCCTGTTCGGGCCTGTTTTCCAGGCTGGTTCGCCAGTTGCAGGCTTCGCCCACGGCATACGCTGCGGAGCCAGCCAACACTGGAATCGCCAGCATGCCTGTGCCAATTATTCCGCATGCGAATAGTCCCGCAGCCCAGTGTCCAGCCAGGGGTGCTAGCGCCTGTGCCGCCTGCGCGGCCGTGCCTACTTGTGTCTCTCCGTGCGCGTGAAGTGTGGCTGCTGTCGTCAAGATAATGAAAAAGGCCACGATGTTAGATAAGGCCATACCGAAATATGTGTCCCAGCGAATCCGACCAAGTTGACTAGTAGCTTGACGTGGTGCCCTTCTTAGGGCCTTCTCTCCGTGGTGGTTCTTAACTTCTTCAACCTCCTGAGAGGCCTGCCAAAAGAAGAGGTATGGGCTGATGGTAGTTCCGAGTACTGCGACCAGACCTGTCAAGTACTCTATGCTCCACGTCAGATGGGGGAAGATCGTCGCGTGGAGCACCTGTCGCCACGATAGTTGGACATAGAAAGCTGCTGCGACGTAAGCGAAGAGCGAAAGAGTCAGCCACTTTAAGTACTTAACATAGCTTGAATATGGTACGAACATCTGCAACAGCAAGGACGCCACACCAAAGAGGAGAACGTAAAGCCATGTTCTGCCAGGAACCAAAAGTTGTGCCGCTGCGCCCATGGCTCCGATGTCCGCGCCAAGATTGAAGATGTTGGCCACCAGCATCAGGGCCACGACAAGATAAAGCAGCCAAACCGGATAACATTTTCGGAGGTTCGCTGCGATGCCAGAACCGGTCACGCGACCTACGCGGGCGCATATCTCCTGAATGGCTCCCATCAGGGGATAGGAAACCAGCATGGTCCAGAGCATTCCATATCCGAACTGTGCGCCGACCTGAGAGTAAGTGGCGATACCACTTGGGTCATCGTCGGACGCGCCGGTTACAAGTCCGGGACCCAGTTTTCTAAGGGCGGATCGAACTCGGGCTGGCCACGCGGCGCAACCCCGATGTTCAAGGATGACGTTTGCGTCGATCGCATCCCTTCGGGTGTGACCTGTCCCGGACGGATATTCGCTGATAGTTGCCATAATCAAAAGCGCTGGGCCCCGTGTCCCCCGTGGACTTTCGACCAAGTTCCCTACCATCTATTAGTTGCACCGGACAGGGCAGAAGATGGATAAGTCCCGCCTGACCGGCTCGGCCTACCATCCAGAAAGAAGTCATTTTTGGGGGCGACAAGCTGGCGCGTACCCTAAAGTCTGCCGTATCTTCATCCCCGAATGTGTACTACAGTGAAGACCGTATTGCTCTCCGCATATGGCCCTGGGTTATAACCATCTCGTTAGTTCCTGCGGATTTTTGATCACTGAAACCAGTCGACAGCCAGCTTGAGGCTCCAGGTATCTTGGGCCGAGGATGCGTGGGGGTGTGATCTAGCGTTCGCCGTCGAAGGGATGCCATGCGAGAGAAAATAAATCCAGACCTGCCAGCCGCTTCGCAGAATAACTGGGAGTATTTGTTTGAGGCAGCGCTGCTGGAGCCCGAGCCTGCCATGATTGAACGGCGACTGCAAAGTGCAAAGGACGCCATCATGGATCGAATCGAGGATTCCTTCGAGAAAGCTTCGCTCTCGGAGCGGCAAATGCCGCTGGCTGCCCTGAACACGATCAATGAATTGCAACGACCTAACGTCGATGATTTGCGGCCCCGACCCGCGCAAACCTTCGGCCATACTGCGTAGACGACCGAAACAGGCTCACAGAGGTGTAGACAATGAAAGACAACTCTTTTTCCAGCTTCAGCGACCTTTACCGAGCTGCATTCGCGGAATCGAACCCCGCCATAAAGCAACTCCTGCTCGCGGAAGTAAAAAAGTCCCTTGATCATTGGGAGCAAACGGCGCGCGATGGTATGGCTCCTCCGCCAAAACCTGTAGCTTCGGTCTCCAATCCGAGAGTTTTCACTAACCTTGCGTAGAATGAGGCAGATAGGCGCGCAGAGGCCGTGAGGCTTCGCAGTAGTTCCGAAGAACTATGACGCAGCCGCTTGCTTGAGCGAGTCCGCTTCGATGAAGATCCGCTCAATGAACTTCCCGAAGATGGAGTGCATCGCTGCTGCCTCGGTGGAGAACAGTCTAGGTGAAGAGCTATATATCGAAGACTCGATACGCAGATGCTGGTTGCTGTGCTTGCAGCAAAGTGATCGCCACGTTGTGAACGGGGATGCCTGCTGTCGTTCGTCCTTCCATCTGTCCGTGATGGGCGTGGCCGTGCAACACCATGTCTGCACCATGGCGGTCTACGACCTCCGCCAAACGTGATGTGCCAAGAAAGGGAAAGATCTCCGGCGGCTCACCCTGAACGGTCGCAGCCACGGGTGAATAGTGAAGCACGACGATACGTTTCTGTGCCCGCAACTGCGCCATGGCGCGTTCCAGTTTCAGAGCCTCATCGATGGAAGCCTGCACAAATTGCTTGATCTCAGGTTCACCGAACGCGGTTAGTACGCCCCGTCCAAAGCCTCCAACGAAACCCTTGGTGCCGGCGAATCCTATCCCATCCCGTTCGTAGGCTGTCCCATCCAGCACTTTGATGCCTGCGCTGGCCATCATTCGCGTCAACTCCGCCTGTTTGCCGCTCTCATAGTCATGATTTCCCAGCACCACAACTGTGGGAACCCGGGAGCGGACCACGACATTCAACAAAGGTTCCATCTCGTCGGGCTGGCCGCCGTTCGTAAGGTCTCCCGCCAGCACCAGAACGTCGGCTACGTCGCGTACATGATTGAATTGATCAAGCAATGCGCTGTGACGCGCCGCCGTGAAATGCAAGTCTGCAGTGGCCGCGATTCTCATATCGTCAGTCGCCTGTACGCTGTCCGACGACTTAGCGCACCGTCCAAATGCGTTGCAGTCGGCGGCCGCGATACTCTTGTATCAGATTTTCGAGGCCCCACTCCTTTACGTCGATGGCAAACATCTTGTCGTCAATCAAGCTACCTCGAAACTTTGCGGCAGGAGCGGGATGCAAGATAACGTCCTGGAAACGGGCGACTAAATCCTGCCAGACATTTTTAGGCACGTAGTGCGTTTGGCCCGGATAGACATAGCGGTACAACACCAGCGCCCAAAACAGAATCTCCCAGTGCTCCCCTATCAGCAGCAACACCCGCTGCCAATCGAGTTTCCCTTGTGTTCGATAAATCACATGCGCAATGTCTGCCCCGTCAAAGCGCTCTCGTCGGGTGACAAAGAGCTTGGAAACCAAGAGTTCTTCGGGGCTCAACACATGGGTTCGTACGCCATGTACGACCGCCGGTCTGGCTCGGGAGATCCAGGAGTCCTCCACTACGATAGCAGCGTTGCTCATGCCGGTGATGAGATCCACGTAGAACGCATTCCGATGCGCCTTATAAAGCCAGACCGGATCACAGACCTCGCACTCGAACCCTTCCTCTCGAAGCCACTTAAGAGCTAAAGCAGCGCTCTCGGGAGTTAGAAATACGTCCAGATCCTTTGTGTCACGGAAAATGCCGGTGTGTTGTTGAAGGGCAAACGCCCCGGCTACGGCATAAGAAACAGCCTTGGTCTCAAATAAGGTAAGAACTTCGCGGAAGAGAATACGCTGCTCCTCCGGAATTCGCGCCGGGTCCGATGAAGTTTCGGGGACACTAGTGGGCGAATTCTGCAACGGTTGCTCGCGCATGCGGTGCTTGGATGTTCACTTACCCACTTACGGTTGTAGCCGATGGAAGAGGCAGAAAAGCCAGAGGATAGCGCTCGAGACAATTTGCAGGATCAAGATAACGGCTCGCTGCGAAATCACTTCCGCGGATCCGGCGTCGGCGGACCGGCCAATCGGTTTACCCATTTTTGCGGCAGCGCATTCAAGAACTCCAGAAAGACAGCGTTCGTCCACCCGAACCCTATGATGTTGCCGCGGTAGCCTTCCGCCAGCTCTATATTCGAGGAATCCGTTACTACGTTGTATTTCTCGCGGATGTTTGCGTCCCGCTCGAAGTTGGCTAGCACCATGGCGAGAAATTTGTAGGAGACGCGATCGGCGTCCCTGTCGTACCCGTAGCGCCGCAGACCTTCGGCCGCAATCAATTGGATAGGAGCCCAGCCATAAGGATAGTCCCACTGCACACCGGTCTCTTTGGTTCCCATGGCCAAGCCGCCTTCCTGTTCGAAGAGGTGGAGGTTCTTAACCACGGCACGCGCCTGCGCGACCGTCGCAACCCCAACCCACAGCGGATAAAACGTAGACGCGTATTCATACGAGGACAGTTTGTTCCTTTGAAAGTCATAATCGAAGAACATCCCACGCTGTTGGTTCCACAGGAGAGTCTGAATAATCTTACGCCTTTTCTGCGCTCGCTTGTGCCATTGAATGCTGGCTGATTTGTCTCCCAGCCACCCACTCATCTTCTCCATGTCCATTTCGGTTTTATAGAGGAGGCTGTTCAGGCACACGGGTGCGTAGTGGTGGGTTGTTGCGCCATAAGGTCCGAAACGAAAAGTGATGTCGAAGCCTGATTCACGCATACTGCGATCACCTCTGTAGTATTCGGGACTGAGGGCAACGTACTTCACCAGATCACATTTCGAATCCGTTGTAGGGGAGCTCTTGTCCCCGCAAAGCTGCAGCGAATACTCGGGGTGCGGCAGCGAGTCAACGGTACTTGATTCAACCAAGTCTGGACTCGGCTGGTTTTGCTTTAGGAAATACGCCAGCACGTCATGGTAGTAACCCACCTCGTCGTGCAATCCTTCGGGAACTGGCCCCTCGCCAAAGTCGTAGTAGCGCGACAGGCCGGTTGTCCCCGCCAAATGCGGCTCGCGGACCCACATTTTGTAGTCCTGGTCGGCATAGTGATATGCCTTTGCCAGCCATTCGCGGCTCGCCTGACCCCGCGCCTTGTCCGCCTCATAGACCGCCATAATCATAGAACTCAGAAACGGCGGCTGCGAACGGGTAAGGTAGTACGTGCGATTCGCGTTGAGGACACCGCCGTAATGTTCGATTTCAAAGAAAAAGTTTTCCACCATGCCCCGAGCCAAGTCGATCTTGCTGGCGCGCAGCAAGCCACGAATGATGAAATAACTGTCCCAGCCGTACATCTCGTTGAATCGTCCGCCAGGAACGACATAGGGATTCTCGAGGAAAAGCAGCCCCGGAGCAGCACTCTGATGGCGCGTTACTTCTCCTGGTCCTCGGATAATCAGGGGAAGATGTTCCACCCGAACATTGCATTCCCGTGAAAGTCCACCGACTGCTGGTGGAATCGGCAAATCGGCGGGCACGTAGAGCACCGCAGTTTCAACCAGCTTGGGATCGACAATGCCCTCGCAAGTAGTGGTCGAACGAGTCAGAGCGGTCCAGCTAGAAGAGATGTATGCAAGGATCCCATCCAGTTTTCGGCTTCCAACCGGCCCATGCTCCAAGCCTTGCGCCTCGGCACACACAGACCACAAGCATAAGACCAGCAGCGCCATTGCCCAAGCCGCAGGTGCATTCTTATGCATGGGACAAATCCCCTATTCCTTTTTCCGTCTCGTTGTCTAGTCTTCGCGGCCTGCTGACGAACAGATGCCGCCAATCATCCGCCAGGTTACTTGGAACGTAGGGTAGTAGCGAGTGAAAACATACCTCAATATCCGGAAAAAGCTGTATTGATGCTTCCGGAGGGAAGAAGGACAATTACCGTGGAGATCAATCTGTCGATGGGATTGTTCAACATGTTCAAGCCTGGTGATCTGGTTCCGACCTCCGGTGTCTACGCAACCTGGCATTCGACACCGCACGCATTGATTGAGCACACAATATGCCTCGAAGGGCAGCGCTTTCCCGGCTGCAGACTGTGTCCTCTAGGTGTGATGTATCGGCTGGAGAAACCGGGCGTCCCCATATTTTCAACCACGAATTTGCCCGAGCAGGGTTTTTCAGCCTGCTAGAGCAGCTACTTCGTTTTGCTATACCGGTGCATATCCAACTTCAGGTTGTATGTACGCCCATAACCAAAATGAACTAGGAGGTTTGTATGCGACATTTATTACTTCTACTATCGGTGCTGCTACTTAGCGTTTCCTGAGTGGCGGCACAGAGCGATCAAGGCGATCGGAGCCAAACCGGTTCAAGTTCGGCGGGTCAAGAAAAGTCCGCAAATACAGGCAGCCAAATGACTGTTCAAGGCTGTTTGAGCGGGTCAGAGGGCAACTATACATTGACCGACAAGAGCGGCAATACCTACCAGCTGACCGGAGACACCGCGAAGCTCAGCGAGCACGTCGGCCACGAGATCAAAGTCTCCGGCACGGCAACAACAGCAACCACGTCGTCCGGCGGAAGCAGCGGCGCGATGGGTCAAAGCAGCGGCTCTTCCCAAAAAGCGATCGAGGTAAGCTCCGTTAAACACATGACTAAGACTTGCCAGAGCGCAGGCACATCGCACTGATTCGACGGCCTCATGAGCCCAGCCTCACGGCTGGGCTTTTTTCTTCTCTCTGCCCCGAGGAAAATGGTTACTGATTTACTCGCAAAAGCATTAGCGTGCCACTTTCCAGCTTCACGTTGTTCTTTTCCGAGCTGATCACCGACCCTTGCGCCGTATTCGCTGCGGCTGACAACTTCAGATCCGCGATTCCAACCACTCCTTGGGTATTGCCCGTGATGGGCTGACGGGCGTTTGTTCCGGCTTGGCCACTGCTGGGATAGTCGCCGCCGGCTGCAGGATTCGGCGCCTGTGAGGGTGCTCCCGCCCCGGTCGACCGTCCGCCGCTGTTGCCTGACGCCGCTCGGCCCCCATAAGGCCCAGAGGTTGGTTGCTCGCCGCCAGCGTTATTGTTCTCGCTGTTCGAACCCGGGGGCGCAATGATGGCCTGAATCGACATTGGCAATGCGACGTCGCCACCGTTCTTCATTACCGCGTGGTCGAAGGCGATGCTTACTTGTGAACTTTTCTGCTCCTTGGTACGCGCCTGAGCTTCGGTGACGTGTCCCACCACCTTGGTATCCTTGGGCACAATCACTTCGCCATTCCCAGCCTTCAGGTCTTGTGTAACCTTAGCCTCGATTTCGTCACCGGTCCTCGCTTTCTTGGCGTCCACGCTTTTTGTCAGTTGAACCGGGATGACGCTACCCGGAGCAATCCGCGGAGTCCCGCTCGCCGGCTGCGAGGCGGGTTGAGATGTCCCCGGACTCTGCGTCGTCGGAGAACTCCGTTGATCTTGTGGTGTTGTGCCGTTGGGTGGAGGTGGCGTCGCATCCTGTGCCAGGGAGATTCCGCAAAGGACCACTCCTGCAAAGACTCCAGTCAAAAGCGTTTTCATAGAAACAGTCTCCTTCCGGTTGGTGATTATGATTTCGCGAAGGCGCGCAGACACTTAGATGTCGTTTCTTGGAAAGAGTAGACGCTTAGGCCGGCGAGTTGACTAAGAAAACTACGGGCACAGAGGCACACACAAAAAGTTCGAATAAACCGGGTGCCAGCGCTTTTACTCGCAACCTTATGCAAACAGGCAGGTTGCACGAAATCCCAGAATAGGAATTTTTATGCAACCGATCCAAACGTCGATCATCCAAGTTAAAACCAGAGCGTTAAACCCTGATTATACGGAGAAAGTATGCCCGCCCTTCAGGAACAGCAGCACGATGGCAGAGAAGCCCCTTCCACTTTTCGTCTGGATGTCCAACTTCACGATTTGCTGACCAAGTCACCGGCTCCCAGGCCGGTATTGTTACCCGGGAATGGCAATGACAAATTCCCCGAGCCGGTTTTTCCCCAGCATCCGAAACTGCTGGCGCAAGAGGACAACTACGAACAGAATCTTGCCCTGGCTCGCGCCGGCAAGCGGCGCTGGACTGCCCCCCTTGTTCTGAGAGCGATGAACGGTTGGCTTTTCCCCTATATCAAGTCCCGAGTTTTGCCTGGGCCATTTCATCCGATCATTGCCTATCTTTTTACTGAGTGGAAGTGCAATCTCGACTGTCATTACTGCTGGGCGTTCGACAACAGCGTAAAAGGCATGAGTGAAGAGACCGCAAAGCGCTCGATTGACTGGCTGCACTCCACCACCTGTCGTGTACTTGCGTTCATGGGCGGCGAACCGCTCCTCCGCCCACAGTTGGTGCATAAGGCGAGTTATTATGCGGCCAAGAAGGGCTTCTGGATCTACATGCCTACCAACGCGCGCTTGTTACGCCCGGACGTAATCGATCGGTTGGCGGACGCAGGTGTGGCGATCTTCAATTTTGCCGTCGACGTGGTGGACGAGAAGCCGGGGCTTGCCAAGGCCTTGACCCCGGTGCGCAAATATTTCGACTATCTGCTGCGCAAACAATACAAGTACGGATACGCCGTCTTCTTCAATATCAACATCTGCCGCAATAACCACGAGGACGTGAAGCAGTTGACAGAAATCGCTCGTGATCACGGTATCGCAACCGACTACCACATCAATGAATCTCCCATGATTGAACAGTCCCATTTCAAGCACTATGATGCCAACGACACGTTCATCCATCCGGAGGACTGGCCGAAGGTGGATGAGTTGGTGGACTGGCTGATCGAGAAGAACAAATCAGGCTATAAGATGGTGAACTCGGTGAAGCGCCTGCAAGACATGAAGGAATTCCTGCGTGGAAAGGTGGAACCCTGGAATTGCCGCGCCGGCCAGAATTCGATCATTATTCGCGTCGACGGCACTCTAGCCCCGTGTTTTCCTATGTATTCTGCCACCCGTGATTGGGGTGTCATTGAAAATCACAAGTTCGATGTCTCACAATTAGACGAGATGAAGAAATCTTGTCAAACTCATTGCTTCTCGACCTTGAATCACAACCTCGGTTTCTGTTACAACGACACCAGGGTCATTAACTGGGTCCTGAGCCAGGCAGCTCATGGATTCCAAGGCGTGACCGGCAGCTTCACCTAGTTGTGGTTTGTTGAATATTCGGCGCCCGCGGGTTTTCGTCGTGCAACGACCCCTGTGGCGTTAACATCGAACCTCCTTTTCGCAAGCTGTAAGGAGTTTCAGATGCGTTGCCATAGCGAGTTCCAACCACTCGCTGAAAGCAAGTCCTGTAGTCCCGCATCGGTGCGCGTGCTGTTGCTCACGGACGCCTGGGTTATCGTCCGCCTCACACCCACAAATCAAAACACTGCATACGCCGGAGGAAGATAATGGCGACCCATCTCGTTCGAATTGAAGACGACGTAGAAATCAAGCAGCGGCTGGTTGCGGAACGCGCGCGCCTGCGCAAAATCGCTGGTCTGGACGCGCAGGACCATTTTCATCGGCCGGTGGAGCGCGCTTTTACCGCCGAGGAGCGCAGCCAAGTCACAATTCTCTTTGGAGGCTTCACCTGGAAACACGAAGACCTGATCCGCGCTGTCTTCCAGGGTTGCGGCTACCGCTGCGAAAAATTGCCGGTGCCTAACGTGGCCGCCTTTCAGACGGGTAAAGAATTCGGCAACAATGGGCAATGCAATCCCACGTACTTCACCGTCGGCAATCTGGTGCAGTACCTCCAGTTCATGGAGAAAGAAGGGATTCCTCGGCAGAAGATCCTGGACAACTATGTCTTCTTCACCGCCGGCTCTTGCGGCCCCTGCCGCTTCGGCATGTATGAAGCTGAGTATCGTTTCGCGCTGAAGAATGCCGGTTTCGACGGCTTCCGGGTACTGCTGTTTAAAGATAGTGACGGGATCAAAGCCGCATCGGGCGAACCGGGCTTGAAATTCACTATCGACTTTGGCTTCGGCATGCTAAACGCGATGCACCTGGGCGATGTTTTCAACGACTTGATCTACCAGGTCCGCCCCTTCGAAGTGAATAAGGGCGATACGGACCGCATATTCCGCGAGGCCGTCGATGGCTTGTGCGAGGATCTGCGAAATCGTAAAAGCTTCGAGATCGAAGAACGCGCCCCGGCCTGGCTGAAGCCCAAGTTCAAGAATAATAAGATCCTGCGCAATACCGCCAATGTGTTTGGCAAATGGCATGAGCACATGTGGGGCAAGGACTATCTGAACGCGCTCGATAACGCCCGGAAAAAGATGGACACGATCGAGTTGGACCGCACCAAAGTGAAGCCGGTGGTGAAGATCACGGGCGAGTTCTGGGCACAGATCACCGAAGGCGACGGCAACTTCCACATGTTCGATTTTCTCGAACGTGAAGGCGCGCAAGTGGTGGTGGAACCCATCGCCACCTGGGTGGCCTACCTCATGTATCAAGCGAAGGCGCACGCCATCGCGAAATGGCCGGTGAACCGCCCGCACCGCACTCCCGAGTGGTATGAAGTAAAAAAGCAGTTGGCTAACTATCTGGGCTTGCACAAGAAGCTGTGGGGCATCGGCTTCGGCGAAAAGGCGTGGAATTTCTTCTACCACCGCACCATCAAGCACCTGGGTGGGATCACGCACCACCTGGTTCCCCAGACCGAACTCGCCGAATTGGCGCATCCGTTCTACAACCAGTTCGCGCGCGGCGGGGAAGGCCACCTGGAAGTGGGCAAGAACGTTTACTACACGGTGCATCACCTTTGCCACATGGTACTGGCGCTGAAGCCGTTCGGCTGCATGCCTTCGTCACAGTCCGACGGGGTTCAGTCGGCGGTGGTCAACAAATTCAAAGACATGATCTTCCTGCCCATCGAAACCTCAGGCGAAGGCGAAGTCAATGCCCACAGCCGGGTACAGATGGCGCTGGGTGAGGCCAAGGTCAAAGCCAAAACCGAATTCGAGCAGTGCCTGAAGCAAACCGGCAAGAGCATGAACGAAATACGCGAATATATTGCCGAGCACCCGGAACTGAGGCGGCCTTTCTATCATGTGCCCCATCGCGAAGGCGTTGCCGGAACTGCAGCCCAATTCATCCTGCACGTGAGTGAGCGGATGGACAAGAGCACACGACTGTGGAAGCGCTCGCGCGTTCCTGGGATCACCATTCCAAAGGCCGCTTGAGATTGGCCGATCTTCATCACTTGAGACGTTTTCGTCGCTAAGCGGAGAAACGATGCACGACCATCTGGGACACGAACAGAAGCCAGTACAGCTACTCCAAATAGGTCCGGCTCCGATGCAGAAGCCGCAGGACCACCACACTCAATTCCTGGTGGGACTCGACGTGGGATCGACCACGGTGAAGGCCACGGTCGTCGAAGCGGCAACTGACAAGGTGCTTTGGCAGGACTACCAGCGCCACGAAACTAAGCAACCGGAAAAATCCCTGGAATTCCTGCGCCGCATGGAAGCCGAGGTCGGCATCAACTCCCGCAACACCCGAATGTTTATGACTGGTTCGGGCGGAGGAGCCATTGCCGACCAGATCGGCGCCAAGTTCGTCCAGGAAGTCACCGCGGTTTCCCTGGCCGTGGAAAAACTCCATCCCGAAGTTTATTCGGTTATCGAGCTCGGCGGCCAGGACGCCAAAATCATCGTCTTCAAGGATGACGACGAAACCGGCCGCAAGAAGAAAATCCCATCCATGAACGACAAGTGCGCCGGCGGAACGGGCGCGGTCATCGACAAGATCAATGCCAAGCTGAAGATTCCTCCCCTTGAGCTCTGCGAACAGGGATACAAGGGCATCAAACTGCACAAGGTCGCGGGCAAGTGCGGCGTATTTGCTGAGACCGACATCAACAGCTTGCAGAAGGTTGGCACTCCGCCTGATGAACTGATGGCATCACTCTTCGAGGCCATCGTTCTGCAGAACCTCAGCGTGTTGACACGGGGTCACACTCTTCGTCCGCATGTTCTGCTGCTGGGTGGGCCCAATAGCTTTATTCGCGGCATGCGGGAAGCGTGGCAGGCCAACATTCCGCGCATGTGGCAAGAGCGCAAGGTCGTGATCCCGGATGGCGCGAAGTCTGATGATCTGATCAAGGTCCCGCAGAATGCCCAATACTTTGCTGCCTTGGGCGCGATAGAGTTCGGCAAGAGCGAGGACGACGGTGTCGGCTGCTATCAGGGATACGAGAAGCTGGTGCACTACATCGAATTCGGACGTCAGGAAGAAAAGGCCAAGTCGGGCGCTAAAGGTCTGACTGCGGGCGAGAAGGAGTTGAAGGATTTCAAGGCCGCCTATCGCCGCAAGAAGTTCATTCCGGCAACGTTCAACACCAACCAAACGGTTGGGGGATTTATCGGTATTGACGGCGGCTCAACTTCCACCAAGGCGGTGCTGCTCAACGAAAACGGCGACATCCTCTGCACGTCCTATCAGCTCTCGAATGGCAATCCGATCCAGGACACGATTGAGATGTTCGAGAATCTGCGCGGGCAAGTGGAAGCGCAAAAAGCAAAGCTCGAAGTGCTGGGTGTCGCCACAACCGGATACGCCAAAGACATTCTGAAGGATGTTCTCCACGCCGATGTCGCGCTGGTTGAGACCGTAGCACACACTGAATCAGCACTGAAGTTCTACGAAGATCCTCACGTGATCGTCGATGTCGGTGGGCAGGACATCAAGATCATCATTCTGCACAATGGCCGGGTAAAAGACTTCAAACTCAACACCCAATGCTCGGCAGGCAACGGATACTTCCTGCAGTCGACCGCCGAAGGCTTCGGAATGGGGGTTGACCAATATGCGGACCTGGCGTTCGCGGCTCAATCCATGCCCGTCTTCGGCTATGGCTGCGCCGTGTTCATGCAATCCGACATTGTGAACTTCCAGCGCCAGGGCTGGCGGGCGGAGGAAATTCTCGCTGGGCTGGCCGCCGTCCTCCCCAAAAATGTCTTCCTGTACGTCGCTAGCATTCCGAATCTTGCGGCGCTCGGCTCCCGCTTCGTTCTGCAAGGTGGAACCCAGAACAACCTGGCCGTGGTAAAGGCCGAGGTGGATTTCATCAACAACAGTTTCCGGGCCGCCGGCAAGAAGCCAGAAATTATCGTTCACGAATTCTGCGGCGAGTCCGGCGCAATCGGCGCTGCGGCGGAGTCGCTGCGCTTGTGGCGCAATGGCCAGCAAACCACTTTCGTTGGCCTGGAGGCCGTGCGTAAGATCGAGTACCGCACCACGCGCAACGAGTCAACGCGCTGCAATTTCTGCAAGAACAATTGCCTGCGCACTTTCATTGACATTCGCACCGCTCCCAAAGATGACCTGAGTGTCGTGGCCGTGCAGAAGGTCACAAAGGTCCCGCTGATGCACGGCGAGCAGCGGCTCATCATCGCCACCTGCGAAAAAGGTCTCGTCGAAGATGTCAACGACATGAAGGACATCAAGGCGGGCCTTGACCAGATCAAGGAAAAGCATCCAAATTTCGTGGACATGGCATCCCGCGAAGTCTTCCGTCCGGTCAATCCCGCGAGTGTTGCCGATCCCATTCCGGTTGCCCGCTTGTGGAATAAGGCAGTCAAAGAGCGCATCCCGCTCCTGGAAAATCGCAAGAAGCTGCGAGTCGGTATTCCGCGGGTATTAAACATTTACACTTACGCACCGCTCTTCAATGGATACCTCGAAAGTCTTGGCGTGCAGCCGGAAAACATCATCTATTCGGATTACACCAGTTCCGAACTCTACCGCGCGGGCGCAAGCCGTGGCGCTATCGATCCCTGCTTTCCTGCGAAAATCGGGATTTCGCATGTCTATAACCTGATCCAGGAAAAGCACCGCAAGAAGCCGTTGAACGTCATCTTCTTCCCCATGTATGACGTGCTGACTTCTCCGCTGGTCAAAATTGTTGGTGCCAATGCCTGCCCGACCGTAACCGCGACGCCTGAGACGGTAAAGGCTGCTTTCACCAAGGAAAATGATGTATTCGCCGAGCACAACGTCAAGTACCTTGATCCCGTGCTTAACTTCGCTGATCGGAAGTTATTCGCGCACCAGATGCTGCAAGCCTGGCAGCCGATCCTGGGATTGAGCCTGGAAGAGAACGACCGCGCCGTCGAGGTGGGCTACAAAGCGCTGGCAGACTATGAAGCCAGCATCCGCAAGCGCGCCCGCCAGGTTCTCGACCAATTGGAACGCGAAGACCGCATCGGCATTGTGATGCTGGGGCGGCCGTATCATCACGATCCTGGTCTCAATCACGAAATCATGGAAGAGTTCCAGAAGCTGGGCTATCCCATCTTTTCGCAGAACACTCTGCCGCTCGACGAGGACATGCTGGAACGCCTTTTTGGAGACGAGGTTCGCGCGGGAGTGATCAGTCATCCGCTCGACATCAGCGATGCCTGGAAGAACTCTTATTCCTGCAGCACGAATCACAAAGTATGGGCGGCAAAATTCACTGCCCGGCACCCGAATCTGGTTGCGCTTGAAATCTCCAGCTTCAAGTGCGGCCATGACGCTCCAATTTACGGAGTGGTTGAAGGCATCATCGAGCAGTCAGGCACGCCATACTTCTGCTTCAAGGATCTGGACGAAAACAAACCATCCGGATCGATCAGGATTCGGGTGGAGACAATCGACTACTTCCTGCGACGCTACCGTGAAGAAGTCATCCGCAAGCGCAAAGCGGCGGAGGACATCGAGGCGCAATTGGCTGCCTTGGAGGCCCAGCTTCGCGGCCAAGTCTCCCAACCAGGCGTGCAGTTCGAACCACAGCCGCAGGAGATGGCGGCGGATTAGTCAGAGGCAGCTGGCGCTGGTGATTTGTCGCCTGTCGGGATTTCAACAGTTTCGAGCGCCGCGTGCCAGCTCGGCCAACGCAACTCGGTTTTCGAATTGTCGAGCCCATTCAAAAGCACGGGCATTTCAGATCTTCCCACTTGATCTCTCTCTAGATCGTCTTCAGCAAGTCCTCTTCCATCTGCCGGAGATTTACAAGCGACGCCCGACGACGCAGCGGCAGCTATTTTGGGGCGTAAGGCGATGTGCGAAGGGATATTGCAAGCCATTGACCCGTATTCGAGTTTCACAGCTTATTTTGCAACGGATGATCGAGAAACTGCTCTACCAAGCGTATGCTGGCCCTCAATGTTCGGCTGTCTGCGCGATTCCGCGGTAGACGCCGCAACGCTGCCACTGATGCGATGCCGGGTCTTGAGCTCAAGAGGCATGCGTGGCATCGTGGAACAGCGCAGCCAACAAACCTAGGACATGCCTAAATCGCTGGAAATCCCGAGTCTTTGGCGGCCACTGCATACACCGACCTTTCGCAACCTGATTATCGCGGACGTTGTGTCCGACATCGGCGCCTTTATGCAGAGCACGGGTGCCGCATGGCTCATGGTTTCGCTTAACGCCGGCCCGATGTATGTGGCGCTCACGCAGACTGCCTCTGCTTTGCCGTTTTTCATGTTCGCTCTTCCGGCGGGAGCAATCGGCGACATTGTCGATCGCCGAAAACTGATCCTCTACACCGAGACTTGGATGGTAGGGGTTGCCCTCGTGCTTGCCATATTAACCATCGGTGGGTTCATCGCCCCGCTGTCGCTCCTGATTCTGACCTTCGCATTGTCTGCGGGAGACGCATTCGAGACGCCCACTTGGCGCGCTGTCCTGCCAGAGCTCGTTTCAAAGGAGGACCTTCCGGCGGCGTCAGCACTCAACGGCATCGAATTCAATTTTGCACGCGCGATCGGACCCGGTCTTGCAGGCCTTGTGATTGCTGCTGCAGGCGTTGGCAGTGCGTTTTTGCTAAACGCGGTGTCTTTCGCCGGCGTCATCTTAGTCATCGCGCGCTGGAAGCGAGCAACTCACAAGCGGACGACCCCGCCGGAAACAGTGGTGGGTGCAACGGTAGCGGTAATCCGTTACGTCCGCTACTCACCCGCCATCCGCACGTTGCTGACTCGCACGGGATTGGTGATGTTCTTTGTGAGCGGACTGCTCGCCCTCCTGCCCTCCGTTGCTCATCTCGTGAAGAGCAGTCCAACGGCGTACGGACTGTTACTCGGATGCTTTGGATTGGGGGCGGTTTTAGGGGCCCTCATGATGCAACGGGTGCGTGCGCGCTGGTCAACCGAAGCTGTGGTTGCCGCTGGGGTTGCTGTCTTCGGAGCCTCTACGCTGGCAGCAAGCGTGTTGCGCTCTCTGCCCGCCCTGAGTGCAGCGATGCTGGTAGCAGGTTCAGCATGGATCGTTTTTCTGTCCGTTTTCAATGTACTGGTTTTGAATCACGCGCCGGGGTGGGTTCGTGCCCGCGTGCTGGCGATTTCCACGTTGGTCTTCCAGGGGGCGATTGCCGCGGGAAGCGCCGCTTGGGGCGCAGTTGCTGCGCGGCTTGGCATCGGTACTACACTGCTGTATGCCGGCGCGGGAACCGTCAGCATGACTGCGTTGGCATTCTTCTTGCCGCTACCGGACGCAACTGTCGATTTAACTTCCTGGAACCATTGGCGATTGCCCGCTGTGCAGAACGTTGCCATGCCGACAGGCGATGACTTTGGCCCAGTGTTGGTAACGGTCGAATATGAAGTCGCTCCGCAGGAGGCTGCCGACTTTCTCAGAGCGGTTCGTCAATATCGACGGATTCGACGCCGCGACGGCGCGCAAAGATGGGGCATCTTCCGCGATATAGAAAATGCACATAGGTACGTCGAAACCTTCATCGTTGGGTCCTGGGCAGAGCATCTCCGCCAACACGAACGGTTCACGCGCGCGGATCGCGAGACAGAAGAGCGAGTGTTGCGATATGTCAAGTCAGAACCGAAGGTGCACCACCTGATTTCGGTCGAAACCACAACAACGAAGTGACAGGTGCGTTGTTCCTGGCCAATGAGCAAAAGCGACTCAACCAAGGCGCTCCCCAGGTCTGATTGCGAGACGCCACGCAGCTCGAGTTTGCCGCCAAACCGGGACGCACTACACATTTCTCTTGGAGGCAGAGATGAGGGTTGAGCGGATTTCTGCGGTGACGCTTACGGTGGCTAGTATGCGGAACTCCGTCCGCTTCAACAGAGATGTTCTGGGCGTGGAGATAATCTACGGGGGCGAAGATGGAAGTCAAGATTGCTACTTTTCGATGCTGTGGATCGAAAATTCTGTATTCGGACCCTACCAGCCCTTTTTTTGTGATCGTGCGGGAGCGCTCAGAGGCTGAGGTAAGACACAGCTTTGCCCGCCTGATGCAAGGCGAAACGATGGCGCGCTGCAGGGCTAATGGAAGTAGTTGCGCCGCTACTCCAGCACGCTCCACACCGTGACCCAGTTCCTTGAACTCTGGCATACTTTATAGTGCAATTTCTTCGGGGCCATCGATGTTCTGTTGTATCGGTAGCAACTTCAGGGCTGTCGGATACGCGGACCTAGGAAGCCTGTACACATTTGCGACGTGCCCACACACCCCCACATGCATGCGACCGGTTCACTTTGAAGCAAATCTTTGGATCGCTTTGGTTCGCAACATGTCCATGCGCCCGGGGAACAACGGGCCGCTCCGTATCCCCCCGACGCAGCTTGGAACTGAACAACAAGGGAGACTATCCCTTCATCCAGTCTCTTCCCCGCGGACTCTCCGGCGCTTCGCGTTTGCGCTTTGGCCACAGCACTGACCCCTCGCTGAACTTCTTCCGCCCTGATGCGCAGGGCTCTAAACATTTGGACCCCGAAGGGCTGGTGGCGCCTCTGGTACAAACGCTCCAGCTCACCCGCTACGCGAACGATTCCGGCAGCTGTGGAGTTCATATTGCTGGGAAGCGTCGTCCGACGCCCTGAATTCGCCGCTTCGCTTCGAGAACCCATCTGCGCTGGATTGAAAGCCGCGTTCAAAGCCTCCTGCTGGTGCGCAAGGAGAGTCAGCTTAGCGTCCAGCATGCGAAAGCTGCGGAATGGTTCCTCGTTAGAGGCTTTCGGACTGTGCGGAATGCGTTTCGGTGCAGCGACCAAAGTCGTCGATAAAGCCGCCACCGTAAGCCATGACATCAGACACTTCGAGTCCATCATCGATGTTTCGGCTTTACGCCTCCCGGTTTCCATTGAAGTTGATCCAGAACAGACCTAAAGGGAAACCGGTCGCCGGGACATCTGGTGCTGGAAATGTCGCTATGGCGGACGACGTGTTGCAAGGGAATGCGGTACCGGTCTTTCAGGCGGCGAGAGAGTTGAATTAAGGAGGCAATCTGCTTCGCACTCGGACTCGTCGGCCCTTTTGTTCCGGTCGGGTTATCTTCGCTGCTGAAATCACCCACGACCGAAATTCCCAGATATGAGTTGTACCCTAGCGCATGCGCTCCCTCACACCTTTCGGGTCTGCCCGCTTTCACACTGCCGTTGGGCATAATGAGGAAGTGATAGGCCACATGGTAAATGCGACCGAAACACAAGATTTCGAAGCCGCGCGCCTGATGATATTTGTCGATATCGCGCTCGCTCCGCGGCACTGTATCTTCGCCCGGAATCACACCTGTGTGGTGAATCACGATCCCGGTCGGTGTGATCGTGTTGAAGAAAGAAACGACCGATGATAGATATTTCTCAATCGTTTTTCTCGGTACTGCGTTGGTGGCCGCATCCGAGGTGTCCGCGTCGCGCTGAATGATGCCGCTGGCTTCGCTGCTAGAGAGCACACCCGCCACGCCTTCATAGGTAAGCAACTCGACGGTCAGTTCAACTTGGGTGGTAACCGGAGTTGTACTCACCAGAGGTGCGGCTGCCCGTTTCTGTCCTCCGATCTGCAATTCGCCAGACCGCAATGCCCGGACTCCTCCGTCACTCAACACAAAAATCAGCAAAGCAGTACGCTGAGCCCGAATACCATGCCCCTGGAATTTGACGAATGTAGGAGCGCTCCAGTTATCCGCTGCTTCACGGCAGCTAGCCACTCCGCCAGCGCTGACATTCACAGTTCCCGTTGGGATCACCACAACGCACTTCGTGCTGTTGAGGACTGCATCGGGGACAGCATTCTGAGATTTCTTGGAAATTTCGTCCAGCACACGGGCGGCGCCTATACTTAGCAATGCTGCGGATTTTACATGTTCGGCTGGGTAGACACGCCCGATTGAGGTAGCAACCAAGGACAGAAGCACGACTTTCTTGACCTTGGCGCAGCATGACAAGGGCGTTTGGCCATCCTTTTGCAGCTTCGGTTCGCGCGAGATTAACCCGCCAGGCTCGCCACGGGCGTCAGCCAAAGCTCGGGCGCAGGGACTACCACAGGTAACGGCTTACGGAGCTGCCTTGACTCGGGTAGTAGGCCAGCAACAGCTGTATACTAAACCATCGTGAAGGCGTGAGTATGTCAAGCTTTCCCTTGCCTGATAACTCAAGTATTACCAGCTCTCCCGAGAAGCTACGACGAAACGTTGAGCCCAGCACCCCCCAATTCAGTGCAATCACGGCTTCTCGAGGCAAGGAACCGGTAGGCTCCGAACCCGAACTTCAGGCAATTTTGGACCAGGCAATGGAGGGAACTGGGGCAACCGGAGCGGTTATTGCGCTCAGCACAGAAGACGCTTTGTGCTGCCGAGCCTCCATTGGTGCCTCCGTTCCAGAAGTGGGGACGCGTTTGCAGGCGGGCATCAGCCTGACCTGGCTTTGTCTCAGAACCGGCGAAATCCTGCTCTGCAACGACACTAATACCGATCGGCGGGTTGACCCGCAATTATGCAAAGAAATCGGCGTCCGGTCCGTGCTGATACTGCCAATTAAGCAGAACGCCAAGGTGGTGGGAGTGCTCGAAGTGCTGTCGATCAAGCCGAATGCGTTCAGCCAGCATGACGCGAGCGCGATGAGTAAGTTAGCCGATCGGGTGTTGCCCCTGCCTCCGGAGTCCGCAACAATACCGGATCGATTCCTTGAACAGCTCCCGACGAAGGATATTGAGGCGATAAAGGATCTTCAAAAACTCTTGGCCAATGGCGATGTTCTCAAGGAGCGTAACAACCGCCCACCGACCACGGATGCGGCTGAGGTACCCGAATGGAACCGGCACTGCACCGGACCACAATTAGCTGATCAGCCGGCGACGATTCAGGCTCACCCGAGTGGGGCTCGCTGGTTAACGACAGGACTGGCCACTGCCGTCGCTTTGGTAATCTGCGGCTACTGGTATCACCTCAGTCATCCAAAAGTAGCGACAAACGTCCCAATACTTCCGATTGCGGCCGCGAGCCACACGCCGGCTATCAAGGACCAGCAGCATATGTTGTCGGAACAAGACAGGAAGGCCAATGGGCAACCGAAAGCGCCAGACAGTGTACTGACAGCCACCAGGCAAGAACTTATTCTAGCAATCCAGGAAGCAGTTCAGGGCACGGACGTGAATCGCGCACTCAACCGAGCCGACGCGGGTGATTCCAGTGCTCAATACGAAATGGCTTTGCGATACGCTGATAGTGAAGGCGTGCCGCAGAATTACCGGGAGGCAATGGCATGGTTCGCGAAAGCGGCGGCAAATGGTAATGACAACGCGCAGTGGAAGCTCGGGCTAGGCTATCTCAAAGGAATCGGAGTACCGCATGATGAGCGCAAAGCAGCAGTGTGGTTCAAACAAGCCGCAAACCACGGCGATATCCGAGCCCAGACTGCTCTCAGTGACCTTTACTTGAACGGTCGAGGCGTTCCAAAAGACTACGTACGTGCTTATACGTGGGCCAGCATCGCTACCGGATTGCGCGGAAACGACAACGACCGATTGAAGGTTATAGCGTCACGAATGACAGCAGCCCAGATTGAGGACGCGCAGCGGCGGATATCCATTTGGCGAGAGCGCCAGACGCTGAGAACTGCCACGCCGATCTCTTCCCAGAGAATTGCCATGCCGGATGTATCAGACAAGTGAAGCGTATTTCGAGCGAAACATTCTGATCTGCTCGTCTCAGTCTGCCATGAGCAGATGTCGATACCGAAGGGTCACTAAGGACAAAGGTACCGTTCAGGCTATGCGCGGCTGCAGTCCGGTCTAGAATCACAGCATCCTGTCCAGCTTCTGCAACGCCGAAAATAATCACAGGCGCACTGGTGCTTGGATCCACTCCGCAGCAGGCGTAGTTGATGTTAATATCGGCGTCGCCAAGCCGCGATGCCACCCGTGCCCATTTGGGGTGTGAGGGTGGTGGACTCTAGGTCCCTTTTTCTAATTGACCTTCTTTCCCTTGGAGCCCTTGGCAAATACCGGGTCGTCGATGGTCCCGCCGATATGAAACGGAAACGACAGCTTGCCATCTTTCAGCGTACCCCCCGCCAGTCGTGCAATC
This sequence comes from Acidobacteriota bacterium, assembly GCA_013290025.1. Taxonomy (GTDB): domain Bacteria; phylum Acidobacteriota; class Terriglobia; order Terriglobales; family Acidobacteriaceae; genus JABCYV01. Next base: position 2,436 of record JABCYV010000039.1, on the reverse strand, counting down.
AGATTCGTCACAAAACCCTGCTGGGAGACAAGTTCCGCCACACCCTGATAATTCAGTTCGTCGGAGCCGGATAGGCTTACGGTGCCTGAGCCATCAAGATCGACTCCGTAGCCGTCGATATCGATCACCTTACTCGTAATCCGCTCGTGATCCAGCTCAAGGTCGGTCGAAACAAAATTGAAAGAGGAAGGATCGTTCTTAGCGGGCCCGAGATCGTTGTAATGTGCCAGCTTCATCAGGTTCGCATTGAGCCTCAAGCTCGGCACATCACCGTTGCGCACCGTCAAATGTCCGCTGCCGTGTAATCCCTCCAACGGATGGCGCGAGTGCTCGATTTCCCCGGCGATCGTCAACTCACCCTCCATCTTTCCCGTCATTTTCCCGCGAGCATTCGGGAATGCCGTCAGGAGATGTGCCACATCAATCCCTTTCATTCGTGCGTCAGTCTTAAAGCTGGCGTTCTTTCCCGACAATTTAATCGAGAGTTCTCCCGTTGCGTTTCCCGCATACGCTTCCGCTTTCACGTCCGTGAATAAAACCTGTCTCGCTTGCAGCCGGATATTGGAGTTCAGATTTTTCGCCTCGATTGAGCCGAACCGCAGCAGCCCCGCCTTCAATGTCCCCTCTCCATCGAGTGTGGTGGAAGCGGGATTGGCAATGGCGTCCAGATTCACGTTCTCCAGTTCACTGGAGACGTCGTGCGCCTCGAAAAAGACCGGGCCTGCCGCGTCGGAAGGCAGAAGATTTGACACAGTCACGTGCCCCCGTTTGATTTCCACCCGCGAGACCACTCCGAAAAGAAACGTGCTGGGCGTATTTTGGGCCCCCGGGTTCTCGAAGTTCCATGGTCCGTCCGGGTCCGAAACCAGATTGATGGTGGGCTGTTCGAGCACCAGCGACTTGATCACCACCTGGCGATGCAGAAGCGCCCCCAGGTCAAGCTGGGCATCGATCCGCGCCACCTTTACGATGTAACTCGGGGGAAACAACGGTGGACTCTTCACCCCGAAATCGTCCACCTGAATCACTAGACCGGGGGAAAACGTCACCGCCAGCCGCCCGATCTCCACGTTCTTCCCGGTCTTCCAGATAGGAGATCACCTTCGTCCGGTAGCTATCCGCGTTGAGTAGGATGGGCAGAAGAAAAATCAGCACAACGAACACCACGCAGGCCATGCCCACTAGAATAAGCTCGGTCCTGCGACGAATACTCATAGCCGCCTCCTCATCGCGGCGGCAAAGTGGTCTTCCGCCCACGTAGAGAATCAACCCCCAGCGGACCAGCGATAGTTCCCGGACGCGGCTCCTTGGGGTTCTGTCGAATGATTGGGACAAATTGGGTCGGGGCGATATTATCGCGTTGGCTCCACACTGTTCTTCCCCGAAACGCTATCGAAGTACCCCTCCACAATTTGCTTTCTCCGCGAAAGTCGACAGCGTCCGCACATGAACGGGATTATGCCAGATCGGCAGAGCGTCTTAAACACTTTCGTCGTAGCAGACCAGTTCTAATTGATTACATTCCACTCACGCCGCTCGTTTAGCTGTACACGCTTGACGTGCGGAGCCTCTACCCCACGTACCTAATCTGGGGCCGCGCACTTGTCCGATTGGCGCTGGCGGGTGTCCTTCATTACCTGCCCCCATTGGCAACCTGCGGGGCATTTTTGAAGAGGCGTCTTATGCCGAGAGAAGCCAAGCTCTTTGCATCCAGCTGAGGCTCGGTTGTCCGGGGTTTTCTGAAATATCGAGCGAATATTCCCTCGGGGGGTACGGAATGCACTGTCGCGGGAATCCGCAGCTCGCGAATGGTTGCGGAATGCCGCAAACACCCGGCCACGAAGTGGCTGCAATCGGTCCCATTCCTGGGGAAAATCCGGACCGCGGTGCTGATCGGCTGGGTGCAGACGCCGCACCGCTTCCGGACGAAGCGTCAGTTCTGGGCCTATTGCGGACTGGCTTTGGAGACTCGGGACAGCGCCGAGTACCGCGTGGTTCATGGCCAAGTGCAACGCAGGTCAAAACCGGTACTCATTCGTGGCCTGAACTGGAACCACAACCACGACCTGAAGAATCTGTTCAAGAGCACCGCAACGATGGCCAGTGTCCGCGCGGGGATCTTTCGTGAGTTCTATCTTGGGCTTTTAAGCAAGGGCATGAAGCCGGAGATGGCACGGCTGACGCTGGCGCGCAAGATCGCTGCCATCACTCTGAAGATCTGGAAGGAAGGAGAAACGTTTAACGCCGAACACGTAAAGCCACAAGCAGCTTGAGCGCCCCGCGCCATCGGAACGCAACCAGCACGATATGCGGTCCGTCGGTCACGGAGTGCGAGGGTTCGAGGGTGAGTATCCTAGGCGGGTTTCAGGCCTTGAGTCTCACGAACGACCGTATGCCCCTTCGGACAACCCGATAAAGCAATAGGCCTCGAGTCTC
>JABCYV010000038.1 GCA_013290025.1 Acidobacteriota bacterium | reverse complement strand
CGCCTCAAGTAAAAGCACATGTTCCCCGAGTTCTGAAGCGAGGACAATGTCTCCTACGCTCGTATCTCTCTCCACCTGTGTTCTCCTTTGCTGAGAACTTACCAGCACCTCCAACGTGAGCCACGAAACCCGCAGAGCCTAGCTCCGCGAGATTTCCCTACTATTCGCTCGAAAGTCTCAATCGCAATAAGGAGGACCTCTATGCAGACTTCGCACACCAATAGTCCAACAATGTGGAAGCAGGTTTACCAAGACGCCCCGTTTGAGTCAGACCCGAGACTTCTTCCGCCAAAGGTGGAAGCAGCACAGAAGGCCATTGAAAATCGGCTCCTAGCAGTACGCTCCGGTGGTACTGACCGCCGGGAACTGATGGAACTCGAAGACGCGAAGCGCACCGTTCTGCTCCTGGGGGGGGCACCATCAAACCTAAAATACGTCAGGTGAACGTGTGGCATTGGCTTGAGTGGTCAGAGCATCCGCTCAAGCCACCGCTTCGTGCAAGCGCATTTTGTTGAGGAGGAAAACGATTCTCCTGTTTTGAAAGGAATTTCCCATGACTAACCTGGCTCTCAAATTCTGGACAGAGGATACAGCCCAAGATATTGCGGAATACGCCGTGATGCTGGCTGTGATCTTGGTATTAGTAGTTGGCACTATTCGTCTCGTTGGCTCGAACGCGAATAATGCCTTCTCCTCGGTCGCCAGCTCGATTCAGTAGGCGGTTTCCCAGAGGAGGCAACATGAGCGAGATGAGAGTTGAGCTTCCCAGTAAGAACTGTGGCAACGTCTTCTCGATATTCATCAGAGAAGCCGCCGAGCACAAGGGAAGAATTAAGCGCCCGGCTTGCGACCGAATGCACGAGTACAGCTTAGCTGACATCAGTAGGGCTGCTGCCTGGACTCACTGAGCAGTCTGTTGCGAGAGGCCAATCATCCATACGTTGTGGATGCAAAGCAACATCCTGGAGCGTGTCGCTGAGACAGGATCGCATTCGTGCAAGACGCTGACTACATTTCGCAGCGCCTCAACAGCCTGAAGCAGGAACTTAGTGATATCAGAATTGAGAACGCCTTGTACCGGAGCCGCAGCACGCATACCGAGTCCGAGGTAGCAGCTCATGCTTTGAATCATGAGCGTCTATTGAGGATCAAACGGGAGTTGTCCGACCTTGATGAAGCGCTGCGCCTAAGGAGCCCGTGATAGGAACTTCGGGGAGGGCAGCCTACGAACAAAGTGAACGGATGGTCGGCCTTGGCCAAGGCAAGGCTCGTTGCCTTGTCATTGAAGGAGGAGAAATGCGAAATGTCTATACGTTCGCGGGGTTCACATTTACCTTGGCACTTGCGTTCAGCTTAACCACTGCTGCGCAGACATCAAGTACGGAGTCCAAGAAACAAGCCTCACCAGATCAGAGCCAGACGGACTCCCCCGGAAATATGCATCGGGACCGGGTTGGTGAACGCCTAAGGTGGCTCAGTCAGCAACTGAACCTAACGGAGGAGCAGAAGAAACAATTGAGGCCAATTCTGGCTGGCGAGTTCAGGGAAATGAGAGCGGTGGGCGAAGACGCATCACTGACTCAGGATCAAAAGGGAGAAAAAATGAAGCAAATCCACGACGCTTTGCGACCGCAGGTTCAGGCCATCCTTACGCCCGAACAGCAGCAGAAATTCGCTCAGATGAAGGAAGAAGCCAAAGAACGACACGGCGAGAAGAAGGACAAAGGACAGAGCGACTACCAACCACCACAACAGTGAATTCATATCCGAACCGCCGAAAGGGTTCCGTCAAAGATGCCCCCAGCGAGGTAAACCGCTTTCGGTAACAGAGTCGGTAGGCCGGGATACTATGCTCTTGGTCCGGGATTCTTCCTTCCGGATCTAACGAAGCCTATAGCGCGCGAAATTCAGGAGCGCGAGAAAATGAAACATCGGATTATTCACCTGCTTCAGAAATACTTGCTCAATCCGCCGGTCAAGCTGCTGTTCGCTCTTGGTACGGTGCGGCCGGGGTATGCGCTGCTTGAAACGGTAGGCCGCAAGACGGGAAAGCCGCGGCGTACTCCAGTGGGCGACGGACGCATTGGCAAAGAGTTCTGGATCGTGGCCGAGCACGGCATGAACGCGGGATATATTCGAAATATTGGGAGCAACCCGCGCGTGCGGCTGAAGCTGCGCGATGGGTTGCGCTCCCGATGGCACTGCGGGACCGCGCACTTGGTGCCCGAGGATAATCCCCGCGAGCGCCAGCGCTGGCTGGCGGATCAGCTGCCCAGCAGCGCCGCGAATGCAGCTATAGTGCGTTTCCTTGGGACGCAACTGCTCACGGTTCGGATTGATTTGGATGGCTAAGTCTCACTCGGATTCGTCGGAGCCAAGTTCGGAGCGGGATTTTAGGCGGATCGCCGCCATCGGCAAAAAGGCCGAGGGCTGGCGCGCCCCCGACCTGATTCGTTTTTGAGTTAGGGGTTCGAGACGCGGGTCTGTTGAAACGCGACTGACTGTCACTGGCCGCCTTTTTTCACAGACGCGTGTGAACATGATTTGGGCCTTGGTGCCTTCTCCCGCCATTACTCCTGCGAGATCAGCCTTGCCGGTGACGACCGCCGTGTTGCATACACTCGCACCTTCATATCAGAAACGTCATTGGAGGTAAGCTTGGTTCGTTCGGTTTTGAAGTTGTTTACCATTTGGGCGGAGGATTGCCGCCGATGTCAGCCGGACACAAGAATGAGCCTCCGAAAAGGCGTGCCTCTCCCTCTCTCGCGTGTCGAATACGGTACTCCGAAGTCCAGTTGTGCTTATGGGACGATAGATGCAGCTTTTGGCATACCATGGCAACGGAGTCCAGACTATTCGTCGTAGCGCGCAACAAGTGCATTGTGCCCAAACAGAGGCGGATCGAGCGCGTGCCATCGGGGTATGCGGTCCGAGAGTTCTACGACAATCCCCAAGGTCGCTACTGGTACGTGGTCACCAATCTGGAGGTAGTGTGCGCTAAGAAACGAAATAGCAATTAGCGATGCCAGTTCCAGACCGGGTCGCCTTTCGCATCGCGCAGGACGAACGTGTCGTTGCCCTTCACTACTTCACGGACGAGGATAAGGTCCAGTTCGCCCTGCTTGACTTTCGAGCCGGTGAGGGCAATCTCGTCCCCTTTAGTGGAGCCCATCCCCATATCATCGAAGAAGGACTTGGGGCAGAGATACACGTCCACTGAGTCTGTTCCGATCTTCACCAGCAAGTGGGCGGCTTCCTTCTCGCTGCCCTTGGATGGCAACTTCAACTCTTCCACGGTTCCCTTCATCTTGGCCTCGGCGTGGAGGTCGTATTTGGGAAGACTCGCTGGGTTGGCTTGGTTTTTCTGGGCACTTGCCGTCGCAACGAAGAGAAGGGTGAGGCATGCCGCTTGGAAAAAGATCCTGGAAGAACGATCAGAGGGGGCTAATTGACTCGGGAGACGCATGGCTTCCCCTTTCAAGGAGCACGAGGAGCCGGTGCGGGTACGAAGGATTAGCCGGTTCCTGCCCCTTATTAGCTACGTAGGATGAAGCCAGCTGTCTCGTTCAGTATGATACTCCACTTTTGATCTCCGAGATCCACCAGGTCGGGGGAGGACCTGGAAGGGCAAGTAGGTCACGGATTCTGCGTGGTTAGGTCTCGGATTCTTCATGAGGTGTGGGACGCGGACTTTGCGTACTTTGGGTCAAAAAAGGCGCGGGGGAGCGCGCCTTTCTAGTTGGCTGCGTTTTGGTTAGGCGGCTCGGGTGGATGCTGCAAGCTCATAGCGTCCTTGCCACGTGCATTCCAACTCCATCGGCGAAGTCATGCGGGTTTTGTACGTGCCCTGGCCAGTGAGACCGGTAAATTTGCCCGTGCCTTCGGAGGACCGCCACATCCCGTCGATCACTGTCCCGCCTTGGTTCGTGGTGACCTTACCTTCAAACGTGCCCCAGTCGCGGCCGCCATCCTCGCGTTCATTCACGTAGTAACCCCGCTGCGTGCCATTGCCCGCAACCACGTCGGATACTCCCCAATAGGTGACCCGAGCGGCATTCCAGTTCGCGTCGGTTGAACTCTGCGGACCCGTGATTTCGACCGTCTGTAGTTCATGCCCGGAGATGTCAGCAAGCGAGATTGTGGTGAGTACTCGGACGCGTCCGGAGAAAGAACCTGAAAAGTCTGTCATGAGCGGACCTCCCTTCGGGGAGCATTCTCGTCCTCAGCCGAAGGCTCGTCAAGCGGCTGCAAGCGTGCGGACTCAGAACCTGGAGTTGCAGGCCGAAGGTGCGCGTTCAGGCGCTTTTCTTTGAGGTGATGGCGGAGAAGGCAGACCAGCCCTGCTCGACATTCTTGCTGCCGCAGTGCGGGCAGACGATCTTTTCCCTCTCATGTTCGGCAACGGTCAAAATCTTCGCGAACGTTTTCTTGCAGGCGTGGCAGAAGAACTCGTAGTGGGGCATAGGAACCTCCCACAGTTTTAGAAAAATGGTAGGAGAATTCTAGACCCCGGACACGGGAGATTCAACAAGGCAGACCGGGTCGCGGATTCTGCATCCCTAGGTCGCGGATTTTACATGATATGCGGGACGCGGATTCTGCGAGCTTCAGCGAGCTGGAATTGGCTACAATGTGCGCGAAACACGCCGGTGAGCGTATTTTGGTTCCACGGCAAAGGAGGGATGGTGCCATGTCAAAACCACCCTATCGTGCCCTGCGAGTCGTGCTCGGTTTTCTTTCATTGCTCCTTGCCATTGGGGGCGTAATCATGATCGTGAGCAACAAGCCCCTCATCATGCGCATGTTTATGCACCCGCCCGAGTCTGAAATCTCCACCTTGCTTCTCGCGGCGCTGAAAGAGATGGGTGGGATGGTGCTCATGGTCAGCGTGATGCTGTTTTTCGCCTCCCGTGACCCCGAGCGCAACGTGGCAATCATTGACGCGCTCATCGTGGGTCTATGCATCCTCGCACTCATGCCGCTCGTTTCGCTGTACACGCTCGACGTGCGGAGCCTCTATCCGGCGTATTTGATCTGGGTCCGCGCGCTGGTGCGATTGGCGCTGGCGAGTGTTCTTTATTACTTGCGCCCGCGGGACTCACATTGGCAACCTGCGGGACATTTTTGAAGAGGGTCTTTATGCCGAGAGAAGCCAAGCTCTTTTCATCCAGCTCGGGCTCGGTCGTGCGTGGTTTTCTGAAATATCGGGCGAATATTCCGCCTCGCTGGATATTGAATGCGCGGACTTCGCGGAAGCGCATTGAGCCAGAGATCGTTCAGTCGCTTGGGTCATTAAAGCGCCTGAGAAAAACTCGGCCTCGGGCACACGTTGCCATAAAGAATGCCAGCAAGGAAATGAGGGCGGTCTTGAATCGTTGGGAGATGGCCTATAACAAGGAGAATTTTTATCGAGGAATACGGATTCTTCTGGAGCTTCAGCGCAACGGTTCCTCAAAGCTGTGACTCTCCGGCCACTTATTTCAAGTGTTTGTTGACCGCCTTGGTCATCTGAAACATGTCCAATTTCTTACTGCCAAAGATCGGCTGCAACTTATCGTCGGCCAGGATTTCTCGTCTGTTCTTCGGATTCTGAAGTTTGTGCTTCTTAATGTGCGCCCAAATCTTTTTTGTGACTTCACTTCGAGGGAGTGGTTCTGCCCCGACAATTTTGGCCAGGTGTTCTGAAGGCTGCATTGGCTTCATAAAAGCACTATTCTTTGCTTTAGGCGTTGTCTTTGCCATTTCGCTCTCCATCCTTGTCGCAAGCGTGCCTAACTCCGCAATCACAGGAATTGTAACGGATTAAGGTTGGCAGATGTGCGTAAAGGCAATCGTTTTCACACAGGGCGTCTGGATAGACGTATTCTGGACAGTCGCCGAAGCGTAATGACCAAAACAAGAGAGTGGCATCATTCATCATCTCCAAACAGCTTCTTCCTTACCACTTCGATGTTTAAGGTCACGCTCATGCTCGCAGTGTCGTCCCCAAAAGCTTGCGGTGTTTTCCCTTCTAGCGCTTCGCGTATCTCGCGCGCGGCCTCCGTCTTGCCCTTAATCGCCGCCTTACACTGGCCTGAATTCGGGATAGCATGGGGGAGTCGCGTTTCCTTCCTCACGGCCCTGCTATCATCCTTTTCTTAGTGTAGACACCAATACAACATGGCTTTTCTCACCGAAGCGGATACCTGCCGTCGGTACGTCCTTCCGAAGCTCTACGCCGCGGGCTGGAACGACGAACAGATAAGCGAACAGAAGAGTTTCACGGATGGTCGCATTGTGGTCGCGGGCAGCAAGGTAAAACGCCGACCGCAAAAACGTTTGGACTACCTTCTCCGCTATCGGCGTGATTTTCCTATAGCGGTCGTGGAAGCGAAGACCATATACGCAAATCCCGGCGACGGGCTGCAGCAGGCAAAGGAGTACGCCTAATCCTCGGCCTCAAGTTTGCCTATGCGAGTCTTACTCGATCACGCCAGTTTGGGCCTAATGTAAACCCTTCAATTGCAACCCTAGCCAGGGTGTCAAGGATGCGCCGCATCATCCGACTCGCGGCGATTCTGTGCTGGCTGGTGGTGAATACCCTTTGCAAAATTTCTCCTTGACTCTGGACTGCACTCCAGAGTGTATCCTTAATATTTCGTGCCGAGCATTCACAACGGACGGGCAACCCACCTTTCAGATTGGCGAACTCGCAAAGCGCACTGATCTCACTATCGACGCCATTCGGTTCTATGAGCGACGCAAGCTCCTGTCACCAGCCTCCCGCAGCACAGGCCGCGTTCGCCTTTACACCAGCGACGCCATCGAGCGCCTACGCTTTGTGCGACGAATGCAAGCTTTGGGTTTTTCGCTGCAAGAGATTAAGGAGTTAATGGGAGTTCGTGCCGACAGAGCACACGCATGCTCCGCTGTACGCGAGTTCCTGAAAACGAAATTAGCCGATGTTGCTATGAGAATCCGGGAGCTCCAGCAACTTGACACCGAGCTCAACGCCGATCTGAGAAAGTGCAATCGAGCATTGAAACAACAGCGCGGGAAAACGTTCGCCTGCCCCGTGCTCGAAGGAGAGGAGCGGACCAGTAACGCATGAATATCGAAGTGCTGTATTTTGAGGGTTGTCCGAATCATCTGCCGGCGATTGAAATGGTTCGTGAAACTCTGAAGTCTTTGGGACGCCAGGAAGAGATTCACCAGGTTGAAGTCCATACGCAGGCAGACGCTGAGGCAATGGCATTTGTAGGGTCTCCCAGCATCCGCATTAATGGTGCCGACATCGAGCCGTGGGCTCGTACTGCTAAAGCTTTCGGACTGAGCTGCCGAACCTATCTGGATGGCTCGCATCGCAGCGGCGTTCCCTCGCGCGGTCTGCTCCGTCGCGCGATCACTGAAGGCATTACGGATGTCCCAGCAAGCATCGCGACCGAACCGAACGCTTCAACTGCGCGAAGCATCTCGAATAATCAAAATTCGCCGATCTCCGGCAGCAACGACTCAATTGGCGCAAGTGGTTCAACGGCGTTGTTTGCCGGAGGATTAGCAGCGATATTGGCCTCAACGTGTTGCCTTGGGCCTTTGATTTTGATTTCTCTGGGATTTAGTGGCGCGTGGATTGGAAACCTGACGGTTCTTGAACCGTATCGCCCGTTTTTCATCGTCGCTGCGGTTTTGGCGTTGTTCTTCGCGGGAAGGCAGATATTCCGTCCTGCACACCTTTGCAACCCAGGGGAAGTCTGTGCACTGCCGCGAGCGCGTCGCCTTTACAAGTTTCTGTTCTGGAGTTGCGCGACTCTTGTGCTCGTAACTCTTGTTTATCCATACGTCGCTCGGTTCTTTTACTAGATTTACGAACGAAGGGAATTGCTATGACCAAACTGAAATCCGCCATTGCGGTGATTTGCCTTGCCGCTCTTTCTGCTCGCGCTTGGGCAGCATTCAAGACCGTGACCCTGAACGTACCCGGAATGACCTGCCCGGCCTGTCCGATCACGATCAAAAAGACCTTAAACAAAGTCAGCGGAGTATCCAAAGTCGAGGTGTCGTACGAGAAGAAGCAAGCCCGAGTCACCTTCGATGACGCGAAGACCGATACCAAAGCCCTCGTAAAGGCCACAACCGATGCAGGCTTTCCCTCCAAGGCAGAACCACAGCAGAAATAAGCGAGTCGGTTAAGTGCAAAAGTTCGACCTCATCGCGATCGGAACAGGGGCTGCCGCATCCGGTGCTGCTTTCAAGTGCCGCAAAGCCGGTTGGTCAGTTGCCATCATTGACTCACGACCGTTCGGCGGAACCTGCGAGCTTCGTGGATGCGATCCGAAGAAGGTGCTCGTCGGAGCCGGTGCGCTTATTGATGCTCTGCGGCGGATGAATGGGAAAGGAGTTAAGAGCGAGGAAGCGCGAATTGACTGGGGCGAGTTAATGCGCTTCAAGAGGACTTTTACCGATCCCGCACCACAGCGGCAGGAACATGGATTTCAGATGGCTGGGATTGCTACTTTCCATGGCACTGCTCGCTTCACGAAACCGGGCAGCATCGAAGTGGGATCAGACGTACTGGAAGTCCGATATGTTTTGATCGGCACGGGCGCCAAACCACAGCCGCTGAATATTCCCGGCGAAGACTATCTCACTACTAGCGATCAATTTTTGGAGCTTGATTCCTTGCCCCGCCGATCTTATTCATTGGAGGCGGTTACATCTCGTTTGAGTTTGCCCACCTCTCCGCTCGTGCTGGAGCCGAAGTCACGATTCTGCACCGCACAGAGCGTCCACTTGAAAAGTTTGATCCCGACCTGGTTGATCGTCTGGTGCGTAAGACACGTCAGCTTGGTATCAAGGTTGAACTCCAAAGCACGGCGACCCGGATCGAGCGCAAGGGTGGAACCTTTGTGGTTTGCGCTTCGACACCTCGGGGCCAGCGCGAGTTCGAGTCCGACTTTGTTGTGCACGGAGCGGGCCGAGTCGCAGATCTCGACGACCTTAATCTTGCCGCCGCGGGTGTCCAGGCGGACAAGCGAGGAGTGAAGGTCAATGAATTTCTTCAGAGCGTTTCTAACCCGGCTGTCTATGCGGCAGGTGATTCGGCGGATACTGGAATGCCAAAACTTACGCCTGTGGCAGGTTACGGTGGTGGGATAGTTGCCGCCAATTTATTGAAAGGAAACCACCGTAAGGTTGAGAACGTCCCGGTTCCAACCGTCGCATTCACCGTGCCCCCTTTGTCCGCTGTAGGCATGAACGAAGACTCCGCGAAGAAGCAAGGATTGCGATTTCGTGTCCACCAGGAAGACACGGCTAGTTGGTATTCATCTCGGAGGGTCGCTGAGGATTGCTCGGGCTTCAAAGTGTTGATCGACGAAAATACTGATCGCATATTGGGTGCACATCTCTTGGGACCAGAAGCCGATGAACTGATAAACGTGTTCACACTCGCCATGCGAGCAAACGTATCGGCGGAGACTCTCCGGCACACGATCTTTGCCTATCCGACCCACGGGTCCGACGTGAGTTATATGTTGTAGCTGAGGCGGTTTTTGAACAATAGATTTGGACGGCTCACGAGCAAGCAAAATTGTCGTCTAAACAGTTGGCTGGATCGTTTCTTGGATCGTATGTCGAAACCGCGAACGGATGGCAAAGTCGATTCAAGCTGTTTCCGAGCCAATCTCCTGCGGCTTCGCGAGGTAGCAGGCCTCAGCTTGACCGAAGCGACCTATCCGCCTGATCTCCAAGTGCCGCCACATTCGCATGAGGAAGCCCATTTTTGCCTTCTACTGCAGGGACGCTATGAAGAAAACTGCGGCAAAGACCTTATCATTCGCAAGCCGAGCACTTTGGCGCTTATGGCCGGCGGCGCGATTCATTCCAATCGTATCCACAGCACCGGTATACGGTTCTTTTCCATTGAGATGACGCGCTCTTGGCTCAATCGAGCGAAAGGGTGTTTAGCATTCATCCGAGGATTGACTCAATTTGACACCGGTCCGCTACCGTGGCTTGCAATGCGGCTGTACCGCGAATTTCGGTGTGAGGATGATGTGGCGCCACTCGCAATAGAAGGGCTGTTACTGGAACTACTGGCAGGGGTGACGCGGCAAACTTTCCATTCTGAGAACGGAAACGCCAAGTGGCTGAGCAGAGCAAGAGACTTTGTGCACGACCGGTTCCAAGAGTCAATCAGTCTTGCCGAAGTGGCCGAGTTCGCAGGCGTGCATCCCGTTTCTTTGGCCCGCGCTTTCCGCCGAATGCATCATTGTACGGTCGGGGAGTATGTTCGCAAGCTTCGGATCGAATTTGCCTGTCAGAAACTCACCGCCTCGGACGAATCTCTCGTGGAGATCGCTTTCTCCGCTGGCTTCTCCGAACAGAGCCATCTCTGCAGAACGTTCAAGCGCCTCACAGGCCTGACCCCCTCGGAGTATCGCTCCAACTCCCGTCGAGGCTAATCGCAGCCAAGGGCTTCGCTTGTGCAAGACAGGTTCGAAGACTCTCGATAAGCTCTGACAATCGATTTCTAAGGAGGGTGAAATGATGAGGTTTTTACTAGCTGTCGGCCTGAGCTTCACCTTGGCTCTCACAGCTGTTACTGGATTTGCTCAGAAGGAACAGAACAGTCAGAAGAAGGCTCCTCAAACGGAGGGCGAGGCCGCTGCCGGAACATTTGCTTGGGGACACGGCCTGTCGTATGTGCGGAATCACTTCGTGAAAGCCGCCGAGGAGTTTCCAGAGGACAAGTATGGTTACAGGGCCACCGAAGAGACGCGGACCTTTGGGGAGATCATCATGCACGTTGCGCGGTATAACCATCTAAACGCCGCGGATGATTTGGGAAAGCAACCTGAGGACGTGAGCGAATTCGCCTTTCATTCCAAAGCTCAGGCGGTAGCCAAGCTGAAACAATCGTTCCAGGAGCTGGAAGAGGCGCTCAAGCACAAACCTGGCTCAGGCAATGTGGGCGATTCAATGATTCATGCGAGCGAGCACTACGGCAACCTGGCGATCTACTACCGCTTGAACGGGCTGGTACTCCCTGCCTCGCGGTAATTCGCCATGCACTTTTCGAAGGAGAGATCATGCAGATTTGCTTAAGAATGTGGAGTCGCAACACCGCGCTCATGATATTGCTCGGCGCCCTATTCCTGCTAGCCCCCGCGCCATCGCCGGCGCAACAAAAAGCGCTCCCCGCGCTCGACCAGAAACTCGATCCTCTACGCGCCCGGTTCAATCAAGACGTTGGAAAAGTCCGTCTCATCGTAATCGTGGACCCTACCTGCCCTCCTTGCCGCTGGGGAGCCTCCGAAATTCAGAAACACGTGTTGGAGACTATTCCTACTGATAAGCTCGCGGTCTACGTAGTTTGGATACCCGTGTTGAATTTTCAGGACGAGGCCACCCTGCAAAAAAACGGACTGAAGGAATCGGGCCGCGTGCCTGATTCGCGGGCAATCCACTATATCGATCCAAATGGTTTTTCAGGGAAACAGTACTCGACAGTTCTGAATGTTCCTTACCATGCGCCTGCCTGGGATGTGTACTTTGCTTTTGGCCCTGACGTTCGCTGGGAGGACCGTGCTCCTACTCCAACCGAATGGATGTTCCAGGGGGAAGGATTTGATCGGGCACACCTTCTGGATGGCCACAAGTTTGCGGAACAGATCCAGAAACTTCTAGCCACTGCCGGCAGCAAGGCCACCAAACGTTGAATCCACGGAGAAACTTGTGGAACTAACCTATACAGCTGCATTTCTGGCCGGGATGATTTCTTTTTTGTCCCCCTGCGTGCTGCCACTGGTGCCCGGATTTGTGGGAACCATGACTGGCCTCACTGCGGAACAGTTGCAGGAGGACGGTAGCTGGCATTGGCGGACGATCCTCCTCAATGCTGTTCTCTTTGTGCTCGGATTTTCCGTTCTCTTCATATCGCTCGGCGCTTCGGCAGGCGTGGTGGGCCGTTTCTTATCTGCCCACCGTGAAGGGCTGAACCGTGTCGCCGGTGCAGGCATTGTTTTCTACGGGCTTGTTCTCCTGGGATGGCTTCCGATTCCATTTCTGCATCGAGACATCCGATTTCAGCGCGAAATACGCCAGGGCAAGTTCCGTTCGTTCTTGCTGGGGCTGGCCTTCGCTTTTGGCTGGACACCCTGCGCCGGCCCCGCGCTGGCAGCCATGCTGATGATGGCAGCGACGCAACAATCGGTGTCGCAAGGCACCGGCCTGTTGGCTGTTTATTCGCTGGGATTTGGAATACCGTTCATTTTCGTGGCCCTCAGCCTCACTCGTTTTCTCACGGCCTTTCAGAGATTGCGTCGACACTTGCTTTGGGTCGAGCGCTTTGCTGGTGTCATGCTTGTCAGCGTCGGCGTCCTTTTGTTCTTCGACAAACTCGCCGACGTTGCTTTCTATTTGACTCGCTTCAACCGCCGCATATGGTGATTGAGTCTTGGAAAGAGGAATCCATGAGTGATGTCGTTTATGTTTCGAAGTCACGTATCGTACGCCGGCAGGGACCTCTCCGCATTGCGCACCTGCCCGGCGAATCCCAGCCAGTGATCTACAGCGTTCACGGGGGCATTGCCGAGCACTACAAAGTCGACGCGGCAAAGCTGACGGAATCACATTCTTCAACAATCGACTATGTCATTTCCGCAACCGCTGGTTGAATGGTGGGCACTTTCGGAGGCGCGCTGGAAGCGCGCCAAATCGATGCGAGCGACGGCAAATTGACCGCGGATGTGACTGGAGAGGTGGAAGCGGAGGAGGGCGTGTTGGTGATCCGCCGGATTCATGTAGCGATGCGCCTGGTGGCGAGTGAAGAGGTCAGGGATACAGTGGAGCGCGTGCATGGAATTTATGCCATGAACTGCCCTCTATACCGAACCTTAAACAAAGCCATTCAACTCACTTCTTCTTGCACCCTCGTACGTCCGACTCCTGGGGCCTGACAGGCTTACAATGGCGACGAACACGCATCGTCATGATGCCCCGCTAGGAGGCTGTGGAGCGATCTTGGAGAAAACAATTCCCCCGTCTGCGCAACGGCAACTTCATGCCGATTTTATGGTCCAGCTATGGTCCAATTGACGAGATCAGACTTTGCGCGAACTGACTCGCCTGTTATAAGAGGTTCCGTGAGGTCAAATGTAGATCGTGGGTTCGGCGATCCGGAAGTTATCTCGCCTCGCCGTGACGAGATTGGTACCGGGAAGTACTTCTGCCCAGCTCCTGGTGCGCGACCGGAAAGAAATATCTCGGGATGTCCTTCAGCACTGCCCGCAGAGATGAAGGGCGGAGATCAAAGCATCAGCGGCCGCAAGAATGTAAACCCTTTTTGTAAACCCTACCGGTTTCACAGACCGCAGCCGTGCAGGTTAGGTCTGTAACTCCTTAATAAGATGTGAGGAAGATTCACGATTATTCACTTGACACAAACGCCCCTCAAGCGTAAACTGTTCACATGCAGCAGCCAATCGGAGAACGGGTCAAGAAGTTGCGGGACGAAATAACCAAGCTTAGCGAAACTGACCAGCGTTACGCGCCAAGGGGAGATTACGCAGGGGTAGCCGACCACATACGGCGAATCGAGAGAGTGCAGACCATCCTAGACGAATTGAAGTCCCTGACTGACTGGAAAAAGCCATGAACATCCGCGAGGCTCACGAAAAGTTTGCTACCGATGAGCAGTGCTTACAGTACATCCAGCAGATGCGCTGGCCGGATGGCATCGTGCGCTGCCCTGCTTGCGGAGCGAAGGACGTTAAGCGGGTCGAGCGGAAAGCAGATTCCAAGAATCGCCGCAAGTGGTTTTACCTGTGCCTTGAGAAGACCTGCCACAATCAATTCACTCCTACATCTGGCACGATCTTCCACGATACCCATCTGCCTCTAATAGTTTGGTTCCAAGCAATCACTCTGATGCTGAATGCCAAAAAGGGAATCTCCGCGAAGCAGCTACAGCGAGACTTGGGGATCGGCGGATACAAGACAGCGTGGTATCTGAATCACCGCATTCGGGAAGCCATGGCGGAAGGTTCGATACCACAGCTTGGCGGAATCGTGGAAATCGATGAGACGTACATCGGCGGAAAACAGAAGGGCAAGGGAGTTTACTACGGCAAGAAACAGAAAGAACCCGTGGTCGGCTTGCGCCAGCGCAAAGGTCCGCTACGTTTCATCCACACGAAAGACGCGAAGGCCGCGACACTCCGCGCGATCATCGCAGAACATATTGGACCCGATGTTGAGCTTTACATGACTGACGATTCCAGCGCCGCTCATTCTGCCATCAGTGCAACCGGGAAGCACCGGGTCATCAAGCACAGCATAGGGTCATACGTGGATGGGATGATTCACACAAATACCGTGGAATCGGCTTTTTCGCTGCTCAAGCGAGGGATCGTGGGGAACTTCCACAAGGTTTCGATAAAGCACTTGCAGCGTTATCTGAATGAGTTTTCGTACAGGTTCAACCGACGCGCTGATGATAATGCCTTCATGGAGACTGTGGGCCGCTTGGCAGGATTCAAGCCCATCCCGTTCGACAGACTCACCGCTGAGAAGGCTTAGCCCTTTTTCGCTTTGCCTTTATCTGTGAAGTTTTCTTTGGAGGCTTCGACAGCATTCGGCGGAGAACTTCATCGAATTGGCCCTTGTCTGCCTTCATGGGCCGAGTCTAACAGAAACAGAAAAGCCTGAGCCGCGCGGACCGACTCAGGCTTCGCTGTATTTAAGCTTGTCAGGCTAAAGGAATTAAAAACGTTCTAGCTGAAAAGGGCAAATGCCTATCGGAGCGATAGTTTATGAGGTGATGGGTGCTTGTCTTCCCCACCACCTCGGCCAGTTCACCGTGTCCGCGTACAGGAACTGGTGGACCTGACGGGACTCGAACCCGCACCTTAAAGCCTGACAAGCTTAAATGCTGCCATTACACCACAGGCCCGCTGCTATTCTACCAGAAGCCAGCATGCTTCCAAGCGCATTTTAGGGCATAATGCCCTAAATAAGTTTTAGGGCAGTGCCCTATTGACGTGCCCTAATTACCGCCGCTACAATTAGGCTCGTTGCACAAGGAGAATAAAGCCATGGACAGGCCGACTTTCCTGAAAGAGATGATCCAAAGCTATCGCGAGAAAATCCGATTGTATGAGTCCATCATATCGGAATTCGAGCGCGAACTTGGTGGCCCCGCGCCTGTAGCATCCGGTCCGACGTCGAATGGCAGCGACAATAAGAATTCCAGTACCGATCCGGTCTCGACCGTGCGATCCTTTCAGTTCTTCAATAAATCTCAGCCGGAAGCTGCGAAGCTACTGCTGGAATTTGTAGGTCATCCGCTTCTCACTCAGCAGATTGTCGAGGGCATTGAAAAAGGTGGCGTAACGGTTGGTGGGAAAACTGCCAAAGACAAGAAGCTAAATATCTACAGTATTCTCCGCCGAAGCGCTGATTTCGTGCGTTGGAAGAAAGACACGTGGGGATTACCAGCATGGCCAGGCGCTCCGAAACAAAGCGAAAGCTCCGATACTGATGATGAAATCGAAAAGTCAGAGAAGGTGGAAAAAGGTGCCGATTGATTCCTGAAGGCTAAGGAGCTTCAACGTGCGTAGAGTAGCAGCCTGATTCCATCCCATGTTCACCGTGGAATTGGGCGATAACACAAAGGCCCGATTCGCTGATCTCTTGGGGAGGGACGCGAATCGAGCCGTGGTGAGCTTACTTTTGCTTGATCGGAGGGCGACTAGTTGGCAGCTAGGAGCGGCCTTATAAGCCGCAGTTCCTTCATTGGAACGGGGTCCGATCCCTCCGCCCTCCGCCATTGTAACGCATTTGGCAAGACTCTAAGGAAAACATGCCCAAGACAGTTAAGGCCAAATTTTTGCTTGGCTGGATGAACCAACATGAGGCTGTTGACGCACTGAATGCGTGCATCTTTGATCCGCCGTTAACGAATAAGAAAGCTATCGCCCTGTGGAAGCAATACCGAGACAAGGTAACGGCACTGCAGCCGAGGAATATGCATGCGGCTGCTTCATTGACGCTAACCGAGAAGGAGAAACAGGCAATAGCCGCGCACGCGATAACTGTTAAAGGAGGATCACAGGGCCAGTTTTTTTCCTCCGTGATGAAGCTTGAACCGGAGAATCTAGTGATCCGCCAATTTCACGTCATAACGGAACGGGCAGAACAATACGCGCAGGCTATGAATAATGACACAGTGAGGATCAATCACTTTCTTGGAATCGGTCTGGATTTCAAAGGAACATTGCCCCCACCGCGCATAATCAGCCAAAATCGACTCGCAATAGATCTACCGCACGCTGAGTTCGTACCGCTTCCAGTGCCGAATGGATTCACATTTAAGGAAAGGGACAGGTATGTAACGGGAGCAGTGATGCCAGATGGTCGCTCGATGCTTTGGTGCGGTTACCATCGAACCTATGCAGTCTTAGTCTTGCGCCAAGCTGGAGGAGACGCGGCGGGTGCCGCGCCTTTACTAACGGTGATGACCGGCATGCCAGATGTCCAAGCCTTTTTTTCTTCACCGACATTGGTACGGGACTCGGTCTTTGGGGACCGCCCTGCCTTGTTGCGAGATTTTCTCGACGAGGATTTATTCATCTCAGTTGACCTCCGCAAAAAACGAGCCGAAGGTAGAATCGAACAACGCCGTCGAAATCAGTTGCGCGCCGGAGTGTTCCTAGTTAACGACGCATCTTAGATGCGAACAGCGCATGGTGCAACACAATAATTTTAACGGCCTTATCTTTCACTTCAATTGTACGAAAGTCTAGTATCTATTTATACATCAGTAACCATGCGGTTGTTAAATTTCTGGTAACCAACGTCTGTTCGCGGCTTCTTGACCCTCCCTCACGCGCGTGCCAATTTGGCATATTCCACCCGATTATCCATTCATGCTTGTAAAAAGGGCCAGACCTGATCTCTGGCCTTTATTTTGCCACACCGCAATTCCACAGAAGTTGCAGCCTTTTGGCGGATCAGTCGCCAGCCTTAGTGCACCCCGGCTCGTGGTTATCCCGCTGTTCATGGGTTTTGGGGTAAGCGCAAAGTCAACATGAGAAGACCTCCGCTGCGCTTATCATAATCCCGGTCGCTGGTTTTTTGCCCTATGCAATTCCTGTTTTCGGAACAAAACTCTTTTGTCTCTCCTGTCCGTTGGCGATACGTGGTATAAGGTCCACCTTCCGCTATCAGGAGGCACATGGCCGCCAGTATAGGAGACACCTTCAAACCGGGGCAAAAGGTAGAGGCATCCGGAATTTACGACGTGATCCATGATCCTGCTCACGACAAACACCAAGTCACTTGTGTCTATGGCGATTCGTTCCCGCCGTGCAACCATTGTGGGCATCACGTGAGATTTCGGCTGGCAGTGGCCGCCACCCACGTCAACAATCACGAACATTTTAAGAAGAAGCGCTAGGCTCAACTTCCGAAGTGGCCAATATTGAGAAGGATTCTCCGTCCTTCTCAAATCCAATCCGACCCCAGTCTTGCGACTCCAAAAATTGGCCGATTGCTGCCAGCACGTCTTCCTTGCTGGCGGCTTTCATTTCGATACGCATTTCCCTGTCACGGCTCTTTGATTCCATCGTTTTCTCCTATTTGTGTCAAGTGAATAATCGTGGGAAGATTTGACGAAATCCGACCCCCTGGCGCTTGACCAGGGGCTCTTTCAGTTTTTCATATCGCGCAACTGCTTGATTTGAATGAGCGGCCTGAGACATAGGTAACAGAACGTACCGGACACATGGGTTACACTTTCTCCCCTTTTGGGGAGGGAGTGATGCCCTGGAAGGAGTGTTCGGTGATGGACGAAAGGCTGCAGTTTGTGGCGCGCCGGCTAGCCGGCGAAGCGATGACAGAACTGTGCCGAGAGTTCGGGATCTCGCGCAAGACCGGCTATAAAATCTTTGACCGCTATCAGCACTGCGGCGTTCAAGGCCTGACCGACCGCAGTCGCCGCCCCTATCGCTACGCCAATCAGCTTCCTTTTCAAGTGGAAAACTTTATCTTGAACGTGAAGCAGGAGCACGCCAGCTGGGGCGCCCGCAAAATTCGCGAGCGCCTGCTGCGCAGGTTTTCCGGGATTCCGATTCCGGCTAAGAGCACCATCCATGCCGTGCTCGATCGCCACGGTCTGGTCGAGCGCCGGGGTCGTATCCGTCATCGTGCGCAAGGCACGCCGTTATCTCTAGGCCAACGCCCCAACGAGTTGTGGTGCACCGACTACAAGGGCGAGTTCTTGCTTGGCAACCAGCACTACTGCTACCCACTGACGGTCACCGACCACGCCAGCCGTTTTCTGCTGACTTGCGAAGCTCTTTCTTCTACTCGGGAAGACTATGCTTTCACGGTATTTGAGCGGCTTTTTCGAGAGCGCGGCCTACCCGCCAATATCCGCAGCGACAACGGCGTGCCTTTCGCTTCCGCACACGCTTTGTTCAACCTGAGCAAGCTGGCGGTCTGGTGGCTCCGCCTGGGCATCGGCATCGAGCGCATCCAGCCTGGTCACCCCCAACAGAACGGTCGTCACGAGCGCATGCACCTCACTTTGAAGAAAGAAGCCACCAAACCAGCGGCCGCAAACTTCCTGCAACAGCAGGCTCGCTTCGACAAGTTCATTGACATCTTCAACCACGAACGTCCGCACGAGGCTTTGGATATGAAATGTCCGGCAGAAATCTACCAACCTTCCCCTCGTCCTTACACCGGATTGCCCGACATCGATTATCCCTTCCACGACAAAACCATCGTGGTCACCCGCTGCGGCCGCATCTGTCTGGGGAACAAAAAGATTAACTTCAGCCAGGTTTTTGCTGGTCAGGCCGTCGGCATCAAAGAAGTGCACGATGATATCTGGCTGGTGAGCTTTATGGATTATGATCTGGGATACTTTGATCTGGAGACGCGGGTGCTCGAACCGCTCGAAAACCCGTTCGGCCCAAAAGTGTTACCTATGTCTTAGGTACGATCTGTCACCCAGGTGTCCGGGCCGGACCTAAATAAGATGGTCGGGGAGAGAGGATTTGAACCTCCGACCCCCTGGTCCCGAAACAAAGAAAATTAGCCAAGGTGTTGATTTTTCAATCCATGTGAGTGGTGCTTCAACCGTACAAACTCACGTAATTCTTGCTTGTCGCTCTCACTCATTTTCTTATGGGTGCCCCGGAGTGGGTGCCCCAGACCAGGGGCTCATGTCGAGTCCGAACACTTCAACGCAAAACTTCGTGAGCGCGGAACGGACCGAACCTTCAACCTAGTGTGAGTCGGAAGGGCTGTCAAGGGCAGCCGGCACGGGATCGCTCACCGGGCCGACCCAGTCCCGCAGTCTAGATCCGTTTGATTGTCGCGAACCAGGCCGGTGCGCCGTCGTTGTGGTATCTCGTCTGAATCCGGTCCGGTTCGATGGCAGCGACATTCCATCCATTGCTGGGGTTAAACGCCGCTCTCAGCTCTTCCTGACTGATGGGGTGCGGGCCAGTATCGGGACCATCGTCACTGAAGCACAACACATACAGGGTCCCATCGTGCTCGGTCACTGACGCTAGACTCGCCACGTATCCTGGTCGCTCGTCGCCGTCGAAGGTGTGGAACAGTCCGCAGTCCAGCACCGTCTCAAACATGCGGCACAAATCCTCCAGCTGGAACACGTCAGCCGCGGCGAAGTCAACCTCGATGCCACGGTCGTCGGCCTTCTCTCGGGCGATCGCCAGTGCCGTCTCAGCCACGTCAACGCCCAGAACCGACAATCCCCGCGAGGCGACGTGAAGAGCGTTCTCGCCGGTCCCGCAGCCCGCATCGAGCACCGCTCCGGCGAATCCGCCTTCGGATGCCAAACGCACTATTGCTGGCTGCGGCTGGCCAATATCCCAAGGCGCAGGGCCGTCGTGGTACGACGCATCCCAGGGCAGTCCCGTCAGCCGTTCGTGACTGGTTGGGTGCCGACCACTGAACGGATCGTCAGCGAGGGTTCCTGATCGCTCCGACAACTTCGTCCCATCCCTGCAACTGATCTTGCCACCTCATCGTAGCACGCCAATCCACAGGTCTTGACTATTGCTCCGGGTCAACGGTGTAACGGAGCCGATGCGATGCGGCCGGTCAATGAAATTCGAGATGAATCGCTTTCAGCTTGTCGACGCTGTTTGGATTGGAATCGAGATCGTGCATCCCTACGTGAGTCGCTGCTTGCCACGCGTAGTCAAACGCTTCCGCAGCTAGTTCCTCCTTCGTGGAAAAGTGCCGATAGATTCCGCCTCTTTCGAGACCAGCGGCCTCCATCAAATCGGCCATTGAGCCACCGTCAAATCCACGCTGATCGCGCGGTGTCTTGAGTAGCGGTGTTATCAGATAGTTCAAATCCAAAGCCATCGGTCGCTTGCGCAGGTTCCGGCACGTCCCTTCCACGTAAGGACGACTTGACTTTGTCGGAACTCGTGCTCCATTCGCGGGCGCGCTCCGAATGTACAGACTTGTCAGATCATATTGGAAGGCGATTTCGCTAGATGTGCGGCTTGAACCATTGCTTCTTGCTTCCCCACCTCTTCCCTGGCAATGTTGAAGCCCGTATTCGCAGTGGGAACACCAGCGTAAATAGCAGTTTGAAGAAGCACTTCCTTGATATCGCAGGGCTCTAAGCCGTGCATTAGGCCGGTTGAAATATGTAGACGAAATTCCTCCCAGCGGCCGAGGGCCGCCATCGTAGCAAGCACCAGAAGGCGCCGGGTTCTCCAGTCTAGGCCCGGCCGCGTCCAAATAGTTCCCCATGCATACTGCGTGATCAGAGCTTGAAAGTCTCGAGTGAACTCAGAGGTGCCGGCAGTCGCAGCGTCAACATATGCGTCGCCTAGCATTTTGCGGCGCACGTCAAAGCCGGCTTCCAAACTGGTTTTGCCAGAATCCGCACGGAGCAGAAATGCAAACAGAGCGGCGGTAAATGATTTCGGACGCTCGAGATTGGATAAGTGCGCGGCTGGCAAGTGTAGCGCCTGAGCGCCGGCAATCTCGCGGGCGAGTATTTCGCCGTGTCCAACCCATGGAGTCGAAATGTCATTGGCGCCGGCAATCACTAAAGTTGGGGTGTTTATCTTGCGCAAATCCCGCGTATGATCCACGTCCCGGAGAGCGGCGCAGCAGCCCACATATCCCGCAGCGTCGGTTCCGAGCAGGACCGATCGAATATTCGCTGCATATGGATTTTTCTTTGCGAGGAATTCCGGCGAGAAAAGGCGCTGCATCGCCGCGTCTACGATGGCTCTCATTCCACCTTTTTTCACGGCGTGTATTCGCGCCTCCCAGTTCTCCCGAGGTACAAACTGAGGCGAGGAGTTGGCAACTACCAACTTAGTGAGGCGTTCAGGTGCGTGAATTGCAAGCCACTGGCCGATAGTTCCACCTAACGAGAGGCCACAGAAGGCAAATTTTGAGATGTTCAGACCATCCGCCAAGGCGAGTACGTCTCGGGCAAGCTGTTCAACCGAGTATTCACCCTCCGGAGCGTCGGATGCCCCGTGCCCGCGCGTGTCATACCGCAGTAGGCGGAAGTGCGGCAACAAGTCTTGCGCTTGTGGCTCCCACATGCCGTGATCCGTGGCGATCGAGTGGGACAAGACCAGCACGGGGAGTTCGTTACCGCCCTCTAGGCGATAGAACAAACGCGCCTTGTTGTTCAGCGTGATGAATGGCATTGCGTTAGTCCTTCTTGTCCGTGGGATGGTTCGATCGAAGCTGTTGGATTCGGAAGGAATCGGCCGAGCCCAGGTAATCTTCGGCGACATCCAGCTTATTGAGTGTCGCCTGATCAATGTGCCGCGTGACCTCCGCCATCTCGCCGAGCACCTTCGCTAGTGGCTGTTTTTGCGCGACAGCCTGGCGCGTAGCTTCTTCCACAAGTTTATGAGCTGTGTCGCGGCCGAGACTCTGTGCCAGAAGGAACATGGCTTTCTCCGTGAAAATCGTGCCCAGCGTGGCATCGATGTTCCGGCGCATTTGAGCGCTATTCACACTTAGTCCTTCTGTGATCTCGGCCATTGAAGCTGCGGCGACACCCGTGGCCTGAATTACCGCTGCTATGGTCGGAAACTCTGATTGCCACGCGCCAACAGCTCGCTCATGTTCCTGCACCATGGCGGAGAGATAAGTGGAAACCAAGCCGGGCACCCGATTGGCCGCAGCGAGAGTCACTGCACAGCCGACTGGGTTACGTTTGTGCGGCATAGTCGACGAACCACCGCGACCTTCGCCGCCCGGTTCCGCAGCTTCCCCAACTTCGCTTTGCATCAGCAGACTAATGTCGCGAGCCATTTTGCCCAGCGTACCGATCAGAACACCGCAAGCACACACCAGATTCGCGAGTCGGTCACGGTGGGTGTGCCAGGGGGCATCGGGACACGCGAGCCCGAGTTCATCGGCAAGTCCGCGCGCCACTGCGAGGCCTTGCGCCCCAAGTGCTGCCAACGTCCCGCTGGCACCGCCAAACTGCACGATCAGAGCCTCCTCGAAACTCTGTCTCAGCCGTGAGCTGCCACGGTGAACTGCCGCCAGCCAGCCTGCGGCCTTAAGCCCGAACGTTACTGGCGGTGCGCCCTGCAGGAGCGTTCGTCCGAGCATGATTGTGTCCTGGTGCTGCTCCGCCAATCGATCGAGCGCCTGCTCAATGCGAGCGAGGTCAGACGCCAACAGAGGCTGCGCCCGCTTCAGCAACAAAATCAATGCGGTATCGGCGACATCCTGGCTGGTCGCGCCCCAATGAACGAATCCGGCAGCCGTCGCATCTTTAGCGTGAACCCGCTCAGTGAGTGCCTTCGCCAAAGGAATACCTGGTGTTCCCGCGCGCAATGTGTCTCGAGACAGAGCAGCGATGTCGAATGCTGCGGGAACGGCCACAGTCGCAATCACCTCGGCGGCGGCTTGTGGAATGATCTTCAGGCGAGCCTCGACACGCGCGAGCGCAACCTCGAATTCCAGCATGGCTTGGAGTACTGACCAGTCCGAAAAGACCTCCGCCAGTGGCTCCGTGGTCGCCAGACTGTCAATCAGCCGAACCGGCATCAATTCCTCCGAGAAGAGCCAGTGAATTCTCCGAAGGTAAAGAATAAGTGCGAACACCGTCCCAACGCGGGGTTAGACGTCAAAAAAAACGGTCTCATCCTCACCGGAAAGGTGCACGTCAAAGTGCCAATGACCGCGACTATGAAGATCTGGATGTGCCATCAACGTATTTCTCCGCTCCTCGGGGACCAGCGCCAGAATAGGATCTTCAGAGTTCGAGGCCTCGGCTGCGAAATAGATACGCGTAGGCAGGCGCCTCAGAATGCCACGCCCAAAAACGGAAACATTCAGATGGGGCGCCTGCAACTTGCCCATATTGCCCGGCACCCGGCCCGGTTTGATGGTCTCGAAAATGCAGGTTCCGTTCTCATCGGTCGCTAACCTGCCAAAGCCGCGGCAGTCTGGGTCAAGGGCTTTCTCTTGCAGGTCGTCGGGATGATGGTACTTCCCGTCGGCGTTGGCTTGCCATATCTCGATCATTGCATCGTTCACAGGTTGACCGTCGCCGTCGAGCACTCGACAGATAAGCCGAACACGCTCGCCTTTTGCGTTCGGACCAGCCACGTCGCTGACCGAGCGGGTCGCAGCAGTACAGCCGAGGTGAAAGAAAGGGCCAACGGTTTGGGAAGGGATAGGCACCGGCTCCACGCTACGCCTCGAAGGGGGTGGCTTCGCGGCCACGCAGGATGATATCGAATCGGAAGCCGAGCGCCCAGTCGGGCTTGGTAGTCGTCAAATCAAACTCGGAGATTAGCCTCTGCCGGGCGTTCTCGTCAGGAACGGACTGAAAGATTGGGTCGTAAGGTAAGAGTGGGTCGCCAGGAAAATACATCTGGGTTACCAGACGGGTAGCGAAGGCGGGACCGAACAGTGAAAAATGGATATGGGCTGGGCGCCAGGCATTGTCGTGGTTGCTCCACGGGTATGCACCCGGTTTGATGGTCACAAACTGATATCGGCCGTTGGCATCGGTCAAGGTTCGCCCGGCCCCACTGAAGTTCGGGTCCATCGGTGCAGGATGCTCGTCCATTTGGTGGCGATAACGTCCGGCAGCGTTGGCTTGCCAGATTTCTACCAAAGTGTGGGGAACCGGGCGTCCCCCATCGTCCAACACGTCGCCGGTCAAAATGATGCGTTCTCCCAAAGGCTCGCCCGCGTGTTGCCGAGTGAGATCGCTGTCGGTTTCTGCGATATCGTCATGCCCATACACCGGACCAGTAATCTCGGAAAGAGTGTGCGGCAAAACAATCAGAGGCTTGCGTGGTGCTCGCCGAATCGTTGCGCGGTAAGGCGGATGCAGAGATGTGGGCTGGCTGTTCGGATCATGCCGCCGGTACGTAATATTTCTAGTCATTTCCTTTGGCATGGCGTGCTCACCCACACTCCGCTTTGGGGACGAGAGCAAAATTATTCCAAAGGCTTCTTAGACATACTTCGCTCCTTGCGTCCCAGCGCTAAGGTAGCGAAAACTACAGAGTTCCACAAGGCGAGGCCCGAGTAATACCACTTGAGTATGAGAGTGACACGAAAAAGGTAGAAGCCAACTCCGAGATGCAATCTTTTCCAGGATTAGGCACCAAAGCAAAAGAACTGGGCGACCGAGAAAACTTTGCGACGCGCACAGTAGGCAAACGAAATCGGTCCGGTTGGGTTTGCTATGATGCGGCGGCATGGACGCCTCGAAGCGTTACGAAAACACGCTGGTTGCAATTCTCTTCTTCACTTGGGGAACGGTTTTCCTCGACCGTATGTCGCTACTTTATCTGGCGCCATATTTCGCTCCTGAATTCCAGCTCACTCACGCCCAGGTCGGCACTTTAGCTTCGGTGCTTGCGATCACCTGGGCGGCATCAACCTTCTTCTTCGGCGCTCTATCAGATCGCGTGGGTCGCAAGCCAGTACTCATCCCTGCCGTTTTCATCTTTTCGATCCTGTCATGGATGACTAGCTTCGTTCACAGCTTTCATCAATTGCTATTGATCCGAGCACTGATGGGGATTGCTGAAGGACCGACCTGGTCAATAATGACGGCGCTAATCGAGGAGTCATCTCATCCCAGTCGGCGCGGACGAAACATAGGGTTAGTGGTGAGCGCCGCCGCCCTGGTTGGTCTGGCCGCCGCACCGGTGTTGACAACCCAAGTGGCATCGCGTTGGGGGTGGCGCTCAGCTTTCTTTGTGGCTGGTATTCCAGGCTTGTTTATGGGTCTTTTGATTTGGAAATTTGTGAGAGAACCTGCACGCGATGGCGGCGCCGTAACACGCGAGAAACCGTCACTCAAGGACTACCTGTCCATCCTGCGCTATCGCAACATGTGGCTGTGTTGCCTGGGTACTGCCGGTTTCATGTCCTGGTTGTTCGCATTGAATGTTTTCGCACCGCTCTACATCACTGAGGTTGCGCATCAGCCTCCGACGACAGCGGGGTTCTTGCTGGGCGCTAGCGGCTTGGGAAGTTTTTTCCTCGGCTTTCTTCTTCCTTCGCTCTCTGATCGAATCGGACGCAAACCGGTCTTGCTGTTGATGGCCGCGATGTCTGCAATCGTGCCTCTCGCGTTCCTTGTACCTGTGCTGTATGTCTATCCCCTTATATTGGCGGCGATAGTTTTTGTAAGCAATACGGGTCAGGGCATAGCAAGTCTCATCATGGTGCTGGTACCGACCGAGAGTGTTCCGCCGCAGTTCCGAGCTACCTCGATCGGCCTCGCGACGCTGGTCGGTGAAGTCATGGGCGCGACCGGGGCGCCCATCTTGGCCGGCGCGCTGGCGGAAAAGCACGGCCTTGCTTTGACCATGTGGCTGGCGACCGCGGGAAGCGCCTTGCTTTTTCTGGTGGCTCTCTTTCTTCAGCGAACCGCACGCATCCGCAACGCTATCCGGATCCCTCAAGCTTGGATTGGATAGGTGGGTCTGCAGTATAGGGCAGGAGTTTCTCGATAACCTGCTGACCTAAGCAATCTTTCTATTTACACGGTGCCTGAAGACCCGACGCACCGACTCGAGGAAAGAGAATACCGCGGCGGAGTCCTCGTCCTTCCGCCATGCCATGTATACCTCGATTTTGGCCTCAGTTTCATTTAGCCGCACGGAAGCTAATTCTACGCCATTCACTGAACGGGTGACGATCGCGCCGGCGCCGATAAAAATCGCCTTGCCAGACGCCACTATGATCGCCCCTGCCTCCTCATGAGGCTCGACGTGCGTCATCGTAAAGTGGGGTGTGAGACCTTGTCTGTTGTACAAGCCCAGGATCTTGTCGTACAGCCCGCTGGAAAAGTTTCGATCGAAGACGATCAAGGGCTCATCAGCGACATCTTTCAGCCGCAAGAATTTGCGTTTTGCCAACCGGTGGGCCTTGGACAGAACGACGACAAATTCCTCCTCAAACAGCATTTCGCAATCCAGATTAACTTGATCGATAGGGGGACGTAGAAAACCCACATCAATCTCACGTTTGTGGAGAGTCTCATTTTGGACAGTTGAAAAAATATCTTTGCACTCGATATTGATGGTCGGGAAATGCCTACAATGTTCCGCTACGACCCTACCGACGACTCCGCCCAACCCAGAGGCAATGCCGATCTTCACAACTCCGGATTCTCCTTTCTGGGCATGGCGCGCGGCTTGCGTCGCGTGTCCAGCCTGAACCACCAGTTTTCTAGCCTCATCCAGAAAGACACGTCCTGCTTTGGTCAACTCCACACGGCGCTTGTTGCGCGCAAAGAGTGCGACACCCAGATCCTCCTCGAGCTGACGGATCTGACGGCTCAGCGGCGGTTGGGCGATGTGCAGTTGCTGCGCGGCCCGGCTAAAGTTGAGGTGTTCGGCGACGGCAAGGAAATAGCGAACGTGACGCAATTCCACGGCCCCGTATTCTATACCCGCCGAGTATTACTCCGGAACCTTTTTCCTCGACAACGGAGCGGGCCACCAATCCTGCCAGCGCAGACTAACAGGCATGACTCTGTCCGCGTCGCATGAGGGACGCGCGCAAATGCTTCTCGATCGGGGTTGAAGACTAATCTGAAGAGGAGCCGTTTTGCGTCCGGTGCTCTTGCAGTTCGCGAAGTTTGAAACGCTGCAGTTTTCCCGTCCCGGTTTTGGGAAGTTCGGGCAAGAACTCAATCCAACGAGGACGCTTATACGCACCCAGCCTTTGCACTACCCAGTTTTGGAGGCTACGCGCCAGTTGGTCGCTTGCGGTGAACTCAGGGTGTACCACCACGTAGGCGGCCGGTTTGGTAAGTCCGACTTCGTCGTCGCGAGCAATCACCGCAGCTTCCCGGACGGCAGGGTGCGCGGTTAACGCGCTTTCGACCTCGACCGGACTCAGCCAGCGTCCGTTGACCTTGAACAGGTCATCGGCACGCCCGGCGTACCAAAAATACCCATCCCGATCCTGGTAATATTTGTCTCCGGTGCGGAACCAGTGACCATCAAAGGCTTCCTTGGTCTTCTCAGGCTGGTTCCAATAGCCCGCGCAGGTGGAATCGCCTCTGACCAACAGGTTGCCAATTTCACCAGGAGTTACGGGGCGGCTGTGGTCATCGACGATCTTGGCTTCGTACCCCGGAATGATCCTACCGCTGGATCCGGGCCTGGCCTCTCCCGGCCGGTTTGCGATCACCATCTGCAAGGTTTCAGTAGAGCCTAAAGCATCCAGGATTTCCACACCAAAGCGCCGCTTGAAGCGCTCGAACAATGGGGCCGGCAAGGCCTCTCCTGCGGAGATGGCGTGCCGCACGCTAGAGAGGTCAAACTCTCTCCCGTCATCGCGATGGTGGGCCAGCAAAGCAGCGTAATTCGAGGGCACTGAAAAAAACAGAGTGGGCTGGTAGCGCTCAATGTCACCATAGGTCGTAGCCGGCGTCGGCCGCTCGGGAGAGAGAATGGTTGTGGCCCCGCAGGCCAAGGGAAAATATCCAGCGTTCCCCAAGCCGTAGGCAAAAAACAATCGAGCGACGCTGTAACAGCGGTCCCGTTCATCCATTTGAAGAATATTCTTGGCGTACAACTCGGAGCACACCACCATATCGCGGTGCAAGTGTATGCAGCCTTTCGGAAGACCGGTGCTTCCGGAGGAGTACAGCCAGAGAGCAACATCATCTTTGCTGGTCGGTTCGGGCTCCAGTTTCGGGGACGCAGCGTCCATCAGATCAGCGAAGCAAGTCTGATGCCGGTGCGGTGCGCCGACCACGGCAATCGCACGCAGATGCTCGAGCCTTTCCCGCGGTATCGATCGAAGTTGTGGGAGCAAGGCTTCGCTGACCAGCACCACACCTGCCCGGGTGTCATTAAGAAGATATTCGTACTCGTGCGGCTTCAAAAGAGTATTGGTGGGTACGGCCACCGCGCCAATCTTGATGGTGCCGAAGAACGAATACAAAAA
>JABCYV010000037.1 GCA_013290025.1 Acidobacteriota bacterium | reverse complement strand
GCCTTCACACCCCCCGCACCACTCCTGCCAGCATAGAATTGAAGCGCGAGCGCATTGACTACTGGGTATCCAAGGGCGCCAAAATGTCGGACCGGGTCAGCAAGATTGTATCCAAGCCAACTCTCCCCGCCGCTATTTCAGTCGCCTGATCTGCCAAGCTGATCACGGGAAATTTCATCCCATCAGGAGCACGCTTGGGCGAACAAAAGATCGGCGAGCCGGCGGGTGATGTGCGGGCCCTCATCGAGCAGGTCGCGAAGGCGCTGGTTGACGAACCGGGCGCCGTCTCGGTTAACCAGGTCGAGGAGGGGGCCGAGACCGTCATCGAGCTCGGGGTTGCTCCCAACGACCTGGGCAAGGTAATCGGGAAGCAGGGGCGCACTGCCCGGGCTATGCGCACGTTGCTCAGCGCGTCTGGGCTCCGGTTGCACAAGCGTTTCGAGTTGGAGATTCTGGAATAGCCGGCGAGTTCATCACCGTGGCCCGCGTTTTGAAGACGCAGGGCCGGCGCGGCGAAGTGGCGGTTGAGGTGCTCAGCGACGCTCCACAGCGATTCGTGGAAGGGCTGAGGTTGCTGACACTAGCGAAAGATGGCGCTCGACGAGAACTGCAAGTCGAAACTCTGTGGCCGCATCAAGGGCGCCTGGTTCTGAAATTTGCGGGCGTCGATTCGATCTCTGAAGCTGAGTCGCTCGCTGGCTGTGAATTGCAGGTTCCGCAAGATCAGCGGGCGCAGCTTGAGTCGGGTTGGACGTACGTCAGCGATTTGGTGGGCTGCGTCGTCTTCGATGGCTCCCGCGAGATTGGCAGAATTGATGATGTCCGCTTCGGCGCTGGAGAAGCGCCGTTGCTGATCGTTAAGGTAGGATCAAACCAATACGAGATTCCTTACGCCGAGGCTTACTTGGCCAGCCTTGATCTCGAAGGCAAGAGGATTTGCATGAGGCTGCCGGAAGGCTTGCTCGAGGTGAACGCGCCGCTAAGCGAAGAAGAGAAAGAGCAACAGAGGAATATCAGGAAGCTGTCATCCTGAGTCAGTCGCTCCGGCGCTCGTGATTACAATGTGATCAGGGCCGCGCAATGAAGATCGATATCTTAACGATCTTTCCCGACTTCTTTCGTGGGCCTCTGGATTACGGAATTATCCGCCGGGCTCGTGAAGCCGGCCTGGCGGCGATTGAAGTCCACGATCTGCGGGGGTTTGCGCATGACCGTCACCGCACGGTGGATGACCGCCCGTTTGGCGGCGGCGAAGGCATGGTCCTTAAGCCGGAACCGATCTTTGAATGTATTGAAGCGCTGAAGATGATGTCACGCAAAGAACGATTTGCAGGCAATGCCAAGGAAAGCGTGGTGTTGCTATCGGCCCAGGGAAAACGCTTCGATCAGAGTGAAGCCGAGAAACTAGTGGCTCTCGAGCGCATGGTCGTGGTCTGTGGGCGTTACGAAGGCGTAGATGAACGCGTCAGCGAACACATGGCCGACCGCGAGCTGTCGATTGGAGACTACGTTCTGAGCGGGGGCGAACTGGGTGCGGCTGTAATTGTGGATGCAGTCACGCGGTTGCTTCCCGGAGCGCTGGGAAACGAGGCTTCCACGCAGCAGGAGTCGTTCACTGCACAAACGGAACTGCGTTCTGGGAACGGCCCTAGTTCAACATGCGGCTCAGGCGGATTGCTGGACTATCCGCATTACACGCGCCCGGCAGATTTTCGGGGACTGCCGGTACCCGAAATCCTGGTTTCGGGTAATCACGAGGAAATACGGCGTTGGCGGCGTCGCATGGCGCTGGAGAAAACAATGCGCAATCGACCTGATCTTTTGGACCGGGCAACGCTCAGCACTGAGGACAAAGAATTCCTGGCCCAGACGACGGGCAGAACGATTAGAACGAGGGGACAAGATCATGACTAACCTGATCATTGACAAACTTCTGGCCAAGGCTAAGCACGCTGATATTCCTGATTTCGTTGCGGGCGATAGCATCCGCGTTCAGGTTAAGATCAAGGAAGGCGACAAGGAACGTCTGCAGGCCTTCGAAGGGGTAGTGATCGCACGCACCCGTGGTCCGCAAGCCAGCTTCACTGTTCGTAAGATCAGCTTCGGTCACGGCGTCGAGCGCATCTTCCCCGTCAATTCAACGGTAATCGAGAGAGTGGAGTTGCTGCGCTCCTCGAAAGTCCGTCGGGCCAAGCTCTATTACCTGCGCAGCCTGCGAGGGAAAGCTGCCCGCCTGAAAGACATTGAACGTGAACGGGTCACGGCTGAGGCGGTTCCGCAATAGTTGCTGTCGAGGTACGCGGTTGGTGGGACGGATTTAGCCTTGCAGTTCTAGCTCGAAGTTTTCTTCCAGTTGCTGCTCCGCCAGCTTGCGCAGCAGGAACCGCAAGATCTGGCGATCGCCCTTGCGAATCTCCTGGAACTCGACCCCCAACCCCAACTGGTGGTCAGCATGCCGGACCTGTCCTTTGACACTCAAATCATAGCTGTCAACATTCAGAACCAATTTCAGTTCGGTACCCAGCGGGAGGTCCTGTTTGGTGGTGATCAAGCAACCCAGTTCCGACAGATTTCTCAAAACCGCTTCGCCGCAGGTGCTGTTGGGGCCGTCCTTGAGCAATTCCGCCAGGCCTTCAATGTCAAAGCGTTCGTGACGCCTACGATTGTTTTGGGCGCTGCCGGCTGAGAAATTCGAGCGCCGCACGCTGCTTTCTCGCACGATCGGATCATAGACCTCCTGCATGTCGCGCAGCTCCGCTTCCCACATCATCCGGTCGGACTCAACACATTGAATTCCGATCTGACCATCCAACTCTGAATTCGGTTCGCCGATCCAGACAACTCGACAAAACTGCTTGTTGCGTCCGCGCTCGACCGCAATAATTTCGCCCGCAGTCTTGACGTTGCGTAGACCCGTGACCCTTGCACCCTTTTCGGAAATATCATAGGTACACGCCATTTCGAGGCAAGGCTTGATGGCGCTATCCCAGTAAGTAACACGGACAGGAAGGGCAACGTGGATGCGCCGGGCCAAGCGCTCAGGCAATGAATTGGAAATTTCTTCCGCCAAGATAGGTCCCCCGGGGACAACCCCTTGACTTGAAAGTAACAATCGGGGACGACGAGGGTCAATTTACCCCCGTAACAAGCACGGAGTTACCGATGGGCCACCAAATCGGGAGACACCGGACGATTTTCCGGGTTTTCCACACTTGCACCGTTGGCTCGATCTCAGCGAAGATACGCTTTTAGCTAGTCACTCGGCTAATCCTGCTCCGTGTCGCTGAAAGTCAAAGTCGCGAATGAACGGAAACTCTCTCCGTCCGCCCTGAAGCTTCGGCTACTGAAGAGACTGCGCTGTACTCTCAAGTTCGAGAAAAGGGCTTGGATCGCGGGCGCCCACCTGGTAGCTGGAGTTGACGAAGTTGGACGCGGCTCGCTGTTCGGACCCGTAGTCGCAGCCGCCGTCATCCTCGATCCCGGATATCGCGTGCGTGGCCTTCGCGACTCCAAGCTGTTGCTGGCGGAACGGCGTGAGGTACTGTCCGAGCGCATCCGCGCGCATGCCATCGCCTGGGCAATCGCTGCCGTGGATGCAGCCCAAATTGATCAGATCAATATCTATCAGGCTTCACGCGTTGCCATGCGCCAAGCGGTGTTGAGCTTGCGGCCCAGTGCCGACCATTTGTTGATTGACGCACTCCGCCTCGATTGCGAACTACCACAGCGAGCGATCATTCACGGGGATGCGCTTTCTGCCTCCATCGCAGCTGCGTCCATCCTGGCCAAGGTGGAGCGGGACCGCATGGTGCGGCAATGGGACCCGCTGTTCCCAGTGTATGGGCTGGCCTCGAACAAGGGATACAGCACTCCTCATCATCTCGCGGCTCTGCGCCAGCACGGGCCCTCTCCGCTACACCGCCAGTCATTTGCTCCGGTGTGGAACGCGCCCGTACCACAAGAAGTTTTGGCATTCATGCTCGCGGAAACTGGTGGTGACTCTTTGGCCGAAGTGAATGAGCAGGCAGGTTAGATTCCAGTCGTAGTCAAGATTTCAAACGCCAGCACGGTACAATCCCGAAGATGCGCTTGATGGTCATCACCGCCCACCCGGATGATGAGGCCGGGGGATTTGGCGGCTCTCTTCGTTTGTACGGCGATCGCGGCGTGGAAAGTTGTGTTATCTGCCTCACTCCAGGCCAGGCAGCAACCCACCGGGGCGGCGCTCGCAACGATCAGGAACTCGCTGCCATCCGCCGCAAAGAGTTTGCCGCGGCCTGCGAAATTCTTAATGTCTCGCGAGGAATTGTGCTCGACTATCCTGACGGCCAGCTCCATCGCCAGGATATCTACCATGTAGTCTGCGACCTAACACTTCAAGTCCGGGAATTTCAGCCGCAAGTTATGCTTACTTTTGGTCCGGAGGGCGGCGTCACCGGACACACCGATCATTCGATGGCGTCCATCTTCGCCACTCTCGCTTTTCATTGGGCGGGTCGCAACAATCGTTTTCCCGACCAGCTTAACGACCGCCTGGTTCCTCATCGAGCCCAAAAGTTGTATTACGCGACGGCGAATTTCAGTCTTCCCGATCGCCAGCCGATTACGTTGTCGCCTGCGACTGCCGTTATTGACATTAGCGCCTACGTCGAAACCAAAATTGCGGCCTTCAAAGCTCACACGAGCCAGTCACCGCTATTGCAACTTTTTGAGGGACATATGCGCAAGCGTGGAGCCCGCGAGTTGTTTCACCTCGCGGCCACGATGAAATCAGGTTCGGTTGAGCCAGAAACCGATCTGTTCGCCGGGATCAGCGAAGACCTTTAGTCACGCTTTGTAAACGCACGAAGTCCTTACCGTGGCTTGATGATCGAGCTCAGCACATCGCGCTCGGATTCATCTCGCACCAGATGCGGGTATTTGTCCCCTCCGTGGTAATCGATCTGGTAGGTCTTGTAATAGTCAGTGTTCTCAATCAGTAGTTCGAGCGGAGCCGAAATATTCTTCCCGGCTCGCAGGCCGTCATGCCATACGTCGACCGAGAACCGCCGCCCGTTGACTGCGACGATCCGCATGCCCGGACCGATGCCCACGCTTGCGGCCGGCATTCCTTCAACTGTATCTACGATTTCGCCATCGTCCTTCAGCAGCAGGCCGATTGAATACTCGGCATCGACCTCCCGGCGCTCAATTTCCCAGGCACGCATCCGCTCGGATTCATTCTGGTCATACACCAGTTTCCAACCGCTGGTTTCGATACCGTCAAGCGGCGCGGCTGGTCCATGATTGGTAAGTCGCGCTGTCCAAAAGCCGCGCCAGTCGTAGGGTGCAACCTGGTTGAGAGTGTTGACAACATCGTCGAAGGTATAAGTCTTGACTTCAGGCGGTTCGCCCGGACCTCCGTGAAAAATATGGCAAAAGTCATCGATGGACTTCTTGCCATTGGTCTGTTGCCGGATGATCGTGTCCGCCCACAACCAGTTCAGTTCATCCTCCTCGTAATAATCGAGGGGGCGGCGCCACGATTCCCACTCATGCGGCGCTTCCTGCATACTTGGAACCCCATCCGCCGTGTCCTGCAAGTTGCGCCACCTGCGTCCCGAACGATGATCGAGTTCTGCCGCGTTCATCGCCAGGGCGTCACGGAACTGCTCCGGGCTGGCCAGCCCACTGCGTGCGCTCAGGATTTCTCCCAGGTATTCCGTCAATCCCTCGTACACCCATAACAAATCTGTTTGCATGGGTTTTTCGTAGTCTGGGGTAGCAAGGTCGGCAGGCCGCCTGAATTTGCCATTCCAGGAGTGGACAAACTCATGCGGCAGCAATCCAGCCGATAGCAGCCGCAAGTCCGGATCCACCAGAGCGCGCTCTGGGCGCCGGCTGTCGTTCGATTCATGGTGCTCAAGGCCGAAGTGCGCCACATGGTCGCTCAAGCTGTAAAGGAAGTAGTAATCCCGATAATGATGGGTTCCAAACAACTCCTGCGCTTGCGCGACAAGGTCCTTGTAGTGGTCGAAGACTTCACCCGGAGCATCAAGAGCTGTGGCACTGTCAGCGGCAATGTCCATCTCATGATGAGGATTCTCACCCAGTGCCACCACCCGCATAAACTCCCCGGTGTTCACGGGCGAGTCCACCAATGTGGTCAGGGATACCGGCTTAAACGTAATTTGCGGTGGACTGTTGCGCTGCTCTGCGGGTTGCGTGGCAATCGGCAGCGCGGTGCCGAACTTCCACCCTGCGGGTAGCCGCAGGCTGGCTTCGTAGATCAATTCATCTGACTTCCATCCCGCCGGATAGAGGAGCATCGTGTTCCAGTTGATGATCGCCAGCTTGTCGGTGGCTGAAGGACCTGCGGTGTACTTCCCCCCGGCAGTGGGAGGCGAAGCAAAATCCAATGATGCCTCCACGCTCGCAGCGCCCGCCGGCACCTCGACGTGGATGGTCCAACCATCTAACAAATCCCGTCGCCATTTCAGAATTTGGCCGTTGGCGGTGAATTTGAGTCCCGTCAACTCCTCGATCGGCCCCGTTGGCCCGTGTTCACCAGGAATCCACTTGGGATAGTAAAGAGTGAGCGTGCCTGGACTGGCCGGAATCGTCATGCGGGCGTGAAACATTCTGCGGGGAGCCTGCGTCGCATCCAACACTAGAGTGATATGGGGAGGGTTTGCGGCAAGAAGCAAGCTGGACAGGACTATGAGGAGACATACCAGACCGGAAACTCGGCGGGCGAGAACAATCATGAACACGCTCCCTTTTATGGCTACTAGAGTAAGAATCAATCAAGGGCAGAGAATATAGCAGAAGGCAAGCCAAGCCCGAAGAACAGATCAGCGATTGACCTTCGTGTGTTTGGTCCTTGATCCTACCTGCCGACTTCCGAATGCTATGATTCTCTCTTGCCACCTCATGCTCATCGCGGAAAGTTCATCACTGTGGAAGGCCTGGATGGTTGCGGCAAGAGCACGCAACTGGAAAAGCTCGCCAAGGTGCTGAGAGCCCATGACTTTTCCGTGGTGGTTACGCGCGAGCCGGGTGGAACAGCCGTGGGAGAAAAAATCCGAGACGTTCTGCTCGACACCGGGACCTCCGGCCTGTCCCCGCTGGCTGAGCTGGCTTTGATGTTCGCCTCGCGCGCACAGCACATTGCAGAAGTCATTCAGCCCGCGCTCGCCGAATGCCGAGTGGTGCTCTGCGACCGCTTCACCGACTCAACGGAGGCCTATCAAGGCGGTGGGCGCAAACTCGGCAGCGGGCCGGTGCTGGAGTTGCACCGGATCCTGTGCGGAGACCTGAAACCTGATTTGACGATTCTGATGGAGTCCGATGTTGCCGCCAGCGTGGAACGCGCCCGGCGCCGCAACAACACACGTGCCGGCCGAAATGGACACTGGAAAACCGATGAGAACCGCTTTGAGCAGGAAAGCCGGGCCTTTTTTGCCCGGGTTCGACGCGCTTATTTGGCAATCGCTGCCCGTGAGCCGCAAAGAGTGGTTGTAGTAAATGCGCGCGGGACCGCTCGAGAAACTCACGCGCGGATTCTGGAAATTGTCCGGCAACGATTGAAATTGGCCGCCAAAACGGCATGAATTAAAGTCGAGTTCCGATTTCCCTCTGTTGCTGCGGCCGCTCCGGAGACCACTCAAACGGCGCGCTGTGATGAGAACGCATAATGGGATTTGCCGACTTCCACGGTAACGCTGACGTCGTCGCTCGCTTGCGCGAAATGCTGGCGCGCAATCGCTTTCCTCAGGCGGTAATCGTTGCTGGTCCCGCTGGCTCGGGCAAATACACGCTTGCGTTGATGCTAGCAAAAGCGATGAATTGCCTTTCACCCGTCTTCACGGATGGCCTGCCTGATTTCTGTGGAAAGTGCTCGAACTGTATCCGCATAGCGCAGTCCGAGGAGCTGGAAACCCGCTTCGATGAGGCCGTCGAAGCTCGTGAGAACTTACGGGATACGGACAAGAAAGAAACGCGACTCTTTGTCCAGACGCATCCTGATGTGCTAGTGATTCCGCCCGACCCGCCGCAGATGATGATCAAGGTGGACCAGGTGCGACGCGTGATTGAGACCATTTACTACCGGCCCGGTGACGCGAAGGAGCGGGTCTATATCTTCACTGATTCTGCTTTCATGAAAGAAGCCGCCAACTCCCTGCTCAAGATCCTTGAAGAGCCGCCCGAGTTTGCCACCATATTTCTGCTGACTGAGAATGCTGGTGAATTACTGCCCACGATTCGCTCGCGTTCCATGACAATTTCACTAGCTGCTTTGCCCCCGGAGGAGATCGAAAAGTATCTGGGGAAGCATCGTCCGGACTGGAATGTGAAACAGCGCGCGCTGGCAGCTCGTCTTTCCGAAGGCGCCGTCGGACGCGCCTGCAACTTCGATCTTGACGCCTACACCGCGGCCCGCTCCCAGGCCCTGACCATTCTGAATTCGGCCCTACGGAGTGCCGATCACAGCGAGCTGTTTAAAGTAACTGAAACCTTTCGCGCGGGTGCTGAGGGCCGCGAAAAGACGGAGAATCTGCTGCGCAGGCTGTACGCACTTCTGCAAGACCTGATGTTCCTCAGTTCCGGCGCGCCAGAATTGGTCCGCAACACAGACATCCTAGGTGAATTGAAAAAGCTGTCTGAATTGTCAGACTTCGTCTGGATCGCCTTCGCCGCCGACCGTCTGAACGATGTCGAGCGCGGCATGCGCCGTAATTTGTTGCGGTCGCTTTCGCTCGATGCCTTTGCGACAGCGCTGGAAAAAAGCAGTTAGGTTTCATCATTTGCAGGAACTTATTAAGGACCAGCCGCTAACCGCTTCTTTCAGCGGAACTTGAGCATTGTCAGACTCCAGTTCCCTGTGCTACGGTAAGAGAAATTTCACGCCTTCAGTACCCACAATCACAGCAGCGCCGTGTTGTGGCCCGCGAGAAAAAGCGTGTCGAACGGGGTAATGCCATGAAAGATGCGATTGATTCCGTTCCAGCCGAGCGGCCCGTCGAATCGGAAAGCTTCTCCAACCGCAAACTGATCCGGCCGTCTTTGAATCACACCGAGCATCATCACGCCCAGCCGTCAATTGTCGAACGCCGCGACCGACCGGAGCGCCCGGAGCGAAACGATCGCAATGACCGTGGAGGCGGACGCAAAACTGCTCCCCCCGAACAAACCAACGCGGAAAACTTCTACTATCAGAAGCAAATGCAATCCAAGACTCCCATGGTTATCGTGTTGCGAGATGGCGAGGAAATCCGCGGCACCATCGAGTGGTATGACAAGACCTGCTTGAAACTCAACCGCAACGGCCAGCCCAATCTGATGATCTACAAGCCTTCCATCAAGTACATGTACAAAGAAGGGGAAAACAGCAGGAAGTAAGCCTCAGTCGTTTCGCGAGGCTCTCTCAGTTTCCTTTCGCGGGACCTCCCGTTGACAATCTCACATATCTCCCTTAGCATCAACCACTTGGTGCACTTGCTGTGACTCCGCCGCTGGGAGCCGCCCGTGATCAAGCTCGACATCATCAACGAAGTAGTCAACAAGACCGGCATCACCAAGACCAAGGCCGAACTGGCCGTGGAAACGGTGTTCGAGAGTATGAAGCGCTCGCTGGCCAAGGGCGATCGCATTGAACTGCGGGGCTTTGGCGTGTTCAACGTCCGGCCGCGCAAGACGGGCATCGGGCGCAACCCCCGCACGGGGGCGGAAGTTTCCATCCCGCCCGGTAAGGCGGTGCGCTTCAAGCCGGGCAAGGAGTTGCAGTCGATCGACTGATGTTGCGTGGGCGCGATAGCTCGACCTGGTCGAAACCGACCCGTCCGCGCTGAAGATGGCCCGCCGCCGGAATTCCAGATGTCTGAACTCACTCCCCCACTTTCCTCGACTACCGAGTACTACCGGCCGCTTGAGGTGTTGGTCTCCCCTCAATTGAAGCAGCGCTACTGGCTGCACTTGCTTCTTTTTCTGGCGACGGTCTTCACCACGCTCGTAGTGGGCGCGCGCATGCAGTTTAACTTCCAGCACAATTTGCCCACGCTCTATATCGGTGACAGCGGCCTGGACATCTTTCCCTTGAGTTGGGCATTGCGCCCCGCGCATCTCGCGCTGGGGATTCCTTTCTCTTTCAGTCTGATGCTGATTCTCCTGGCACACGAGATGGGACACTACCTCTATTGCCGTCACTATGGGGTAGCAGCGACCCTGCCCTTCTTCATTCCATTTCCCACGCTGATTGGGACTTTGGGGGCGTTCATTCGCATTCGCTCGCCCATTCGTTCGCGCTCCGTGCTCTTCGATATCGGAATTGCCGGGCCGATTGCTGGATTCCTGGTTGCGCTGCCCGTGCTGGTGCTGGCCTTGGGATTTTCTAAGCCTTTGGTGGCAGCGTCGTACCTACCCGATTCTGCTTTTGTGCCGGGCTTTCCGCTGATTTTCAAACTCGTGCGCAATATGCTTGCGGGTGCAGGTCTCTCTGGCAGCATCTCCCATTTGCCTTTCGATCAGATCTGCCTGCACCCTACAGCAATGGCGGCGTGGGTAGGTATGTTCGCCACCGCGCTAAATCTTCTCCCCGGCGGCCAGCTCGA
Organism: Acidobacteriota bacterium; assembly: GCA_013290025.1. Lineage (GTDB taxonomy): Bacteria > Acidobacteriota > Terriglobia > Terriglobales > Acidobacteriaceae > JABCYV01. The sequence continues at coordinate 18,276 of JABCYV010000037.1, read as the reverse complement.
CGGCGGACACATCGTTTTCGCTCTCGCGCCTCGTGCACACAGAATGATCTCGCGTCTGACCATACTCGCGCTGATTCCGATGGGAATTTATTTCTGGTCAGGCTGGCTGATCTGGGCAGTTCTCCTTCGCATCAGCGGTATGCGGCACCCAATGGTAGAGGAATGGATCGGAATCAGCACGGGCCGGCGCTGGCTCGCGGTCTTGGGATTGCTTATGCTGACTCTCACCCTAACACCGGCACCCTTCGGACATTTCTCGTTAGTCGAGGCGGTTCGCCAGTTACGCACAGGACGATAGAAAGATTCCCACGCTTAATCTTCAAAGACTCTCGCGGTAACCTCCTGGGACGGCTCACCGCCAGCAGCTTCTTGGGCCACAATCAACTTTCGCGCTTCGACTCTAATTTTGGGCAGGTGCCGGCCAAACCACGCTGCGCCTCCGATACAAGCTACTGCGCCTACGGAGACCGTGATCGGCGCTCCTAGTCGATCGGCTAACGCACCGCCGAACAGTGCTCCAAACGGTGCCATGCCCATAAACATCATGGAGTAAACCGCCATGACCCGGCCGCGCAAATGGTCGGGCACCATCGCTTGGATCAATGTGTTAGACGATGACATTTGCAGCATCATGAAAAAGCCCACTGGCAGGAGGAGGGCCGCCGAGAGCCAGAAATAACGCGACAGCGAAAACAGAACCAGGCTCACTCCAAATCCGCCGCAGGAAAACGCCACCCAGCGTCCCAATCCCCGTACTCCACTGCGAGTGGCCAGCGTCAGTGCTCCCACCAGAGCTCCTACACCAGTTGCGCCCATCAAGATACCTAAGCCTCGGGCTCCCCCATGCAGAATTTTGTCGGCGAACACCGGCATCAGGACGGTGTAGGGCATGGCGACCAGACTGACCAGCCCAAGTAACAGCAGAATCGCGCGAATCGGCGCCGTGTGGCGCACAAAACGGAAACCTTCAATAATGTGCGCCAGCGGCGAGCCACTCGACCTCCGATACGAGCGCGGTGGCACCCGCATCATGAGCAGTCCGATGATCACTGCGATGTAGCTCACTGCATTAGCGAAAAAACACCAGCCTTCGCCAATCTTCGCTACCAGGATTCCTGCAATCGCCGGACCTATAATCCGCGCTCCGTTGAACATGGATGAGTTCAAGGCAATGGCGTTCATCAAATCTTCTTTGCCCACCATGTCCACCAGGAACGCCTGTCTTCCGGGAATATCAAAGGCATTAACGACTCCCAGCAATCCAGCCAGAACGAAGATTTGCCACACCTGGATGAGTCTGCTGAGCGTCAACACCACGAGTATGAAAGCCAGTATCATCGATGCAATCTGGGTGCCGATTACGACCCGCTGCCGGTTATACCGGTCGGCTACAATGCCGCCGATTGGGGCCACCAGGAACACCGGAATCTGGCTGGCGAATCCAACTGAGCCCAGCAGCAGCGCAGAACCAGTCAGACGGTACACCAGCCATGATTGGGCCACGCTCTGCATCCACGTCCCGATCAGGGAGATCAATTGTCCAGAAAAGAAAAGTTGGAAGTTGCGATGACGGAGCGCACGCAAGGTGGGGGGCAATCTGCCATTTTCCGGTGCTGCGTTGGGGCCGGACGACGTCCTATCGACTGCGGATTTCGAAATGGCTGAGTCGCTCACTTCAGTCTGTAATTATGGATGCCAGTGATTACTCGACGGGTTATGTTCCCAAATCGACCGTGCTCGCCTTCGTCACCAATTTAGAACTTCCTAGCGGCCGCAAGCTAGAGTAGAGTAGGCAGTCAGCGATCGGTCGGGCACAGTTCGTTGCCCTATGGCCAGTATAGCGGCAAGAACGACTGTGGAATTCATGAGAAGGTGCGCGTTGCCACACCCTCGATGGGAGCAGCCATGAGCACTCATCCGGTTCATCTGGAGCGCCGCGCCGCCCAACGCTTTGCCCTTCATCTTCCCGTTTTCCTGCGCTTGCCCCGCAGTGCACGCGAAGCCTCTGCTTTCACCCAGGATTTAAGTGCGCGCGGCGCATTGCTGTACACCGACCTGCCCTTGTCTGTCGGTGAAGCCATAGAGTTGACTCTGGTGATGCCGTCCCAAATTACGTTGGGCGAGGATATGCGCGTCCGTTGCTCCGGCACAGTCAAGCGGGTGATTCAGCCCGTGGCGGGGAACACGTTCGGGGTGGCTGTCTATTTGGAAGCTTACGACTATCTGCCTGCAACCGAGACCACGGTGGAGGCTTCGGCAAGTTTCGCCCGGATCTCCGCTTTGCACCAGCAAAACCGGGAAGAGAAGACTGCAGAGGAACTCAATCCCCGGATTGCTGCGCTGCGTTAGTTTGGTAGGAATAAATTCGGGGCTTTCGAGATGAAATCCTGCGGACTGCCTGCGGGTTAAGCACTTTCCCGGTTTTCCTCCTTTTCAATCCGGTTGATTTTGCTTAGAATGCTAGTTCGCGGCGGGGCTCCTCTTCCTCGGGAGCACCGCTAGTGTAGCGGTCCGGTGCTTTCCACTTAGTGTCATCCGGATCGAGATTGCAGCGCTTGCAAGGGAGCAACTTGTGGTCAACGCGTTCACCCAGAGTTACCGAAGTCACTTGGCGCGCTCGTCATCACTCCATAACATGCTGATACCGGATATTAGAGTGAGGCCCCGGCCATGCAGGGCATAGCGGTTACCCTTCTTACAGAAGACAAAGAACGGCTTTCGATCCTCCAGCATCGGCTGGAGGGAACGCGGATGGGTCGGAATGTCTTCAGTCATGTGGGATTTCCGGCCAGCGCCACCGACTCCGTCCTCCGTCAGATCCAAGATGTCCGTTCCGAGATAGTACTGGTCGATATTGACCCGCAAGATGTGCCGCGGGCTATTAACGCCATCGAACTGATTCACCACAACACGAGCGAAATCGTTATTTTCGCGGTGGGTGAGATGGTCAATCCATCGACGATTGTCTCGGCCATGCGCGCCGGAGCTCGCGAGTACCTCGAGCGCGATGTATCTGCCGAGGCGCTGGTTGATGCTTTCACAGTTTTTGCCGCTTCCCGAAGCAAGACCCGCACGTCCGCAGGCAGGGCTCGGGTTTTCACCGTGACCAGCGCCAAGGGAGGAGCAGGGGCGACGACGGTGGCGGTGAACACAGCTATAGCTTTGCAGGAAGCTCACGGCGGCGGCGTGCTGCTGGTCGATTTCGCTCCCCTGGGCCACGCGGCACTCCATCTGAACGCCCGGCCGACATTCGGCATCACCGACACCTTACAGAACCTGCATCGCATGGACGGATCGCTGCTCGAAGGCTTGATGACGCACTGCAAAGGCGGGTTACAACTGTTGGCGGGTCCGCAGCAGCCTCAATCATTGACCCCGTCCGTGGCTGAATTGGCCCGGCTCTTCGATCTCCTCGTGTCGCAATTCCGTTATGTAGTTGTGGATTGCTCTGGCCGCCTGGACTCGACTGGCCGGCAGCTTTGCGATTTGTCGAACGCCGTCCTGCTTGTTACCCAGGCCGATGTCGTCTCCTTGTGGAGTGCCAGCCGTATCCGCACTTTTCTGGAAGAAGGCGGCAGCCGCGACCGCGTGCGCCTGGTGCTGAACCGCTACAAAAAGATTCCGGGATTCACCGACGAAGACGTTGAAAAGGCTACTAACTGCAAACTGCTTTGGAAAATCCCCAACAATTATCAGTCAATCGCCCCGGCCATTGATAAGGGACTTCCAGTGGCATTCCACGAGGCGCAGGACATGGGACGTTCTTTTCGCTCGTTGGCCGCACTCCTGGCGCAGGCTTCCACGAGCGGGGAGGGTTCAATGGACCTTGCGTATGAGCATGACAAGACCGATGCTAAGAAAAAACCCACCGGCCGACTCCTGATCTCACCTCTACGCGCTGGGCAGTGATCTCTGCTCGGATCCTAATTGTTGTCAGTCAATCGTCCTCTGCCTCAAGTGTGCGTTCACAAAATCGTTAGTTCCCGTCTCTCCGACTTATTCTGGAGTCCAGTTCCAAGCTCAAGCCTACAGCAGTGGCCTGGCCTTCACGCGTATCGATGAGATTGTTAAGCTCGCGAGGATCGACCGTCCAGTCATAGAGTTGAGCTCCGAGCTTTTGGTGGACGATCAAGTGCCAACGTGGAGTGACGAGGGATACCATGTTGCCATCCGCCGCCGTTGGTATTTTTCCAACCACCGCCTTGTCATCGGTATTAACGAACTCGTTCCGGGCTAGCTCCGAAAGAGGACTCGGCCACTTCGGCCCGACCTCGGGCTTGGTCCAAAGTGCGGCCAAAGGCTCGGGGAATTTCGCCGAGTCAGGATTCCTCGGAGAATTCATGCTCACTAGCTCCATGATTGTGGAGGGAATCGCTGCGTTCGTCACCGGAGTCGTCACGCGGAGACCGGCCGGAACATGTCCCGGGTAGAAAATAATCAAGGGCACATGGATCAGATCCCAGTACAAAGAGATGCCGTGATAATTCATGCCGTGCCCGCCAAGCGATTCACCGTGGTCAGATGTGATCACAACGATAGTATTTTCGGCTAGTCCATCCCGTCGCAAATCGGCCAGCAGCCGACCGAGATAATCGTCGACATACCTCAGACCGGCATCGTATTCATCGACGGTCGTCGCTCGGTCCCATTCAGGCTTTGGATAGCCTCGCGGCCCCCCATAGGAATAGTGCACATCCATGTAATTGAGGAAAGCGAAAAAAGGGCGTTGCCGGTCGCGCTCGATCCATCGTAAGACTTCCTGGTTCACCGCACTGGCACGCTTGCGGACGGCAAATGCCCCGCCATAATTGCCTGATCCTTCATCGTCTTTATCAAGCATGGAGTCCATCCCCAGGTAGCGCAGCGCGCGAATCACACTGCTATGCTCAGTGCGGTTGAGGTAGAGGCGTGCAAACTCTTTTCCGTATAAAGTGCGGATGAACGAATCCGCCATAGAATCGAAGTAATCTTCAAAATGAAGGAAACCGCGTCCCAGGCCGACGTTACTGGTAAAAAAGTTCCGATTCGCGGAAAATGCGCCCGTCCGATATCCTCTCCGCTGCAGCGCTTCTCCCAACGTGGGATAGCCCGCCATGCTTCCACTTCCCCACCCCAACCACGGCATGGGCTGCACATTCTGAAGGTCGTGCTGCGCAGGATATTGGCCGGTTACGAGGGAGGCGTGCGACGGAAGACTCCAGGAACAAGTCGCCACCGCGTTCTCGAAAAGAACTCCCTGCCCGGCGATGCGATCAATTTGGGGGCTGGTTGGTCTGGAATAGTTGTATGAGGAAAGATGATCGGCACGTAAGGTGTCCAGGACGATCACCAGAACGTTAGGCGATCCAGCGGCGGCCTGCGGCAACCTGGCTACGGCGTACTCTTCGTGGATCCACTTCCCCCCCTGAATCGCGATAAAAACAAGCAGAAATGCTGCAACCATCCAAGGCGCGGTTTTTCTCCAAAATCTCAGTGCGACCAGTTCGTGTTTGGCCAGCCATCGCGTGAATGCAACCGCCACGCCCAACGCCAGCAACCAGCAGGCGCGGTGATAGAGACGGTTAGTTAAGGTGAGCCAACCGTAAACCGTTAGAAACGTCAGCATGAGGACCAGCACTCGGACTACCGGCAGGCGCGACCACAGGCACGAGACCAACGCCACCACCACCGCCACCATCACAAAAAACAGCACGTCAACCACAGGCGAGATCCAGACGATTTCCTTCGAAACGTGGATGATTCTTCCCCACTGGCGCCAATTAATTCGCTGGAAGGTCAATAGACCGAGACCTTCGGTCAATCCCGCGAAAATCCCAAACCAAATAGCAAGCGATAGAAGAGAAATGGCAGAGACAATCGCTGTGGAGACTACTGACTGTGTTTGTGATGGCGAAGCGGGAGCGCTGGATGTCATCCGATGTGCCTAGCCAGGCGATTCCACATACTTATGCTCTCACAATTCAAGTTCTTGGCTGGGGTGTTGCGGCCCGGCGCGTCACTAGTCTGTCGCCAATCGGGCCATGTAGGATAGAAGGCCTTCAAAGAGCTAAATGCCATCTTCTGCCACCGCTCCAACGCCCCGGACACGGATCCAATCGGATTCGATCCGGCTTCCGGTTTTCCTGGTTGCATGCGGGTTGGTGCCACGTTTGATTCTCGCCCGGGAGACATTTTTGAATCCCGATGAAGCTTTGCATTACTTGCTGTCGGATCAACCTTCGCTGCGGTTGGCTTATGAAGCCAGTCTCACCACAGCGCATCCCCCGCTGCTGATCCTGGTTCTCCACTACTGGCGTTTATTGGGCCATTCCGAATTCGCATTACGAAGCCTAGCCCTGCTGACCGGGACCGTCTTTTGCTGGATTATGTTTCTTTGGCTGAAGAAAGTTACCGACAGAACTACGGCATTGATCGGTCTGACCCTGCTTTTGTTCGCGCCTTCATTGATCACGCTCTCGGCGGAAGTCCGCCAATATTCGCTGCTTCTGTTCTTCAGCTCGGCCAGCCTTTACCTTCTCGAGCTCGCACTCGATGCGGGTTCGCCATGGATGATGCTGCTCTCAGCGTTCGCACTCTATCTCGCACTGCTGAGTCACTATTCGTCGTTGATCTTTGTTCTCGCCCTGGGAATTTACGCGCTGGTCCGATTGCTCACAAGAAAACGTCGAACTCTGTTGATTGCCACTTGGATCGCGGGCCAGCTCGGCGCCTTCGCACTCTGCTCGTTTCTAATTAAGAGTCACGTCTCCGTACTGAGGCAGAAAGAATTGCCCCAGAATATCGCCGACACCTGGCTCCGGGTTTCGATTTTTCACCGCGGAGAGGACCACCTTGTCAGTTTCATTTTGACCAGAAGCACGCGCTTATTCCGATATTTTTTTAGCCAAGGCACGATTGGAGTCATGGCTTTGCTGCTTTTTATTCTGGCAATTGTGCTTCTATTGAGGGAGAAAAGTTCTCCGGGAGACTTCCGCAAGCCAACTCCGCGCCAGCTCGCCCTGCTCCTGGTGCTTCCATTTCTGATTACCTTGGTTGCCGCGCTCGCCGGTATCTATCCATACGGGGGCACACGTCATGATTCCATTCTCTCGATCTTCGCGATATCCGGAGTGAGCATCGGCGCGGCGCGGTTGAAACTTCCGTGGGATTCGAAGTGGGTGAAGCCAGTCGCGCTTGCCATCGGCCTAGCCATCTGCCACCTCTTCCCCCACCCCGTCCCGCCCTTCATCCCGCGGAAGAATCAAAACCGGAAGTTCATGAGCACGGCCATACAATTCATGCGCCAATCCGTTCCCCCGGGATCCATTGTGTACGTCGACGATCCCGGTGGTTTGCTGCTGAGCTACTACCTCTGCGGGAACGCGATCGTCCCATTCGAAAACCAGCCTCAAGCTTTTATGGAGTCCCACTGCGGCAGCTACCAGACGGTCACACCTTCTAGAAGATTGTGGTCGTTTGATCCAGACACATTTCCCGGCACGGTGGAGGAAATGCGGCGCCGCCACCGCCTGGATCCTACGCGAGAAGTCTGGATGTTTCAGTCGGGCTGGATTGATTGGCACGAAGACCTGTGGATTGCCGAACTGCGGCCGTATGGTTGCCACGATCCGCAGAAGTTTGGCCCCAACATTTTAGTTTGCAAAATGGAGCTCGACGCACCAGCCACCTCGTCAGCGCTTGTCTCTTCAGCAAATTAGACCCTAGAATGACAGCTTCGCCCCCAGTTGAAACGCTCGCGGTCCTCCTGAGCCAAACACTCCGCCGGCGGTGGAAACCGGTTTTCCGAACGTAGAGGAGAAATTGGGATTGGTGCGGTCCGGCACTAGAACGTTGAAAAAACCGGAGTAGTCCGCGTTGTTCACGCCCAGGATGTTGGTCTTATTGAACAAATTGAAGGCCTCCGCCAAGGCTTGCAGAGTGAAGCGCTCCCCCAAGTGAAAATCCCTGGAGAGACGCAAATCGAATGAATTGAAAGTGTCGCTGAAACGCGCATTGGCAGCAACCAAAGGCAAGAGTGTTCCGTTCTCTCCTCCATTCGCGTTGCTATCGGCGATTGCGGCATTCAACTCGGATGCACTGTGAAACTCGCGACCACCGGCATTACGCGCGAACTGCGGAACGCGAGTGTTTCCGTTTTGAGTTGTATACAGAATGTCCATGGGCACTCCGGAACCATAGCTCCAAATCGGTGAGAGACGGAAGCCAACTGGCAGATCAACCACTCCTTGAAGCACTAGTCGCTGTCGCTGGTCATTGGGCGTGGGACCATATTCCCGGGGTAGATTGGTGGGCTGCACCGGCGGATAACCGAACGGAACCTGGTCGTAATTGGCATAGTTCAGTGCCTTGGAGAGCGTGTATGCGCCATGCAGCTGGAAGCGCTGTGCGAAGCGATGGTCCACGGTGAGCCAAAGCGCGTCGTAGTGCGTGTTGGCGCTGGATTGCAGTGCCGTTACCGTCTCGGGTCCACCCGAGTCAGGGTTGAACACTGAGCCCAGTGGTACTCCGAGGATAAAGTGAGTGCCCAGGTTGTGAATGCCGTCAGCCTTCACCAACCAGTTCTTGGCGAACTCATATTGAATACCTAAGTTGAACTGCTGCACCATCGGATTCCGCATATTGTTATCGATAATGTTGATGCCTTCGGAGGCGCCTCCTGCTCCCGGAATGATGGGGCCGCTGAAAGCCGTGTCGGGATAGGTGGGGGTCACGCCAGGAATGAAGTTTCCATTACCATCGAGGATGTTAGCGCTGCCGAGCGTGACGTTGATGGGGAGGGCCCGGCCGTCCAAGCCCCGCTCCAGCGACTGGAGTTCGAGCGTCACTCGATCGTAGTAAATGCCGTAGCCACCATGCAGGCTGAACCGGCCATTCCTCGTCGCCCAGTTGAAGCCGACGCGCGGACCGAAATTGTGGACATCCTTGTGCCGGGTTCCGTGCAGGAAGGGCAGCAGGATGGGATTGATCTGGCTGTAGTGGCCAACGTCATTCACGTCGGTATCAACCTCGTAGCGCAGACCCAGATTAAGGGTTAGTTGCGGATGCAAGTGCCAGTCGTCCTGCACATATCCGGCAACGTGATTATTGTCGGCGTTGGGAATGATCAGCGACGTCGTGGGAATCCCGCTACGGATGGCAACGGCGAAGAGGAGATCGTTGTCGTTGATCACGCCGTCACCGTTCCGGTCCTGGTTCGCGAAATCCTGAATAAACTCAATTGCACCGTGCTGGAACACACCCAAATTGAAGTCGGCGCCAATGCGCTGAAACTGACCCCCAAAGTGAAGGTTGTGCTTGCCGCGAGTCCAATCGATGCCATCATCCCATTGCAAACGCTTTTGGCGGGTTTGCTGCGGCACTCGGTAAGAGGCGCCGTCGGCTATGCTGGGGAAATCCAGTTCTGGCCCAGGTGCGATTGGGGCCGTGATATTGATGAAATTGTTAAAGCTGAAGCTCGCCCGATTCAGCAAGGTGGGACCTAGCACTCGCGTCCACGAGGTCTGGAACGTCTGGAAGTTGTTGCGGGCGTCCTGCCGTTGCGATGCGGAGCCGATGGGCTGACCTGAGAGGAAGCTAGCGGCACCAGTCGCACTTTGACGCTCAATTGAGTAGTGCGCCGTGAGCATGTCTTTACTCGAGGCTTGCCAGTCTCCCCGAATGGTTCCCATGGGATCAGTCAAAGGTTCCGAGGCAAAACTGTTGGTGATGGTCTGCTTCACCCGGTCGCGCGTTCCCACCAGCACGCCGCCCAGTTCGTCGCGATACTCGAAGGCACCGAACCACCATGCCTTGTCCCTAACTAGCGGGCCGCCCACCGTACCGGCATATTGTTGTCGGCTAAAGGGAGGCGTCTCGCCGCCGGCGGAAGAGGGGTTGAAAGTCGCGGGCACAGCCTGCAGGCTCTTATCGCGCTCGTAGATCGACGCCGAGCCGTGCAGCGTGTTCGTCCCCGCCTTGGTGACCACGTTCACTACCGCTGAGCCCGAGCGCCCTGATTCCGCAGAAAAGCGGTTCGTGGCCACCTGGAATTCCTGCACCGCGTCTTCGGGCACGTTGAGCAACATGCCGCCCACCACGTCATCGTTGTCGTCCATGCCATCGATGCTGACGTTCCCGCCTCGACCTAATTGCCCGGCCGAGGAAATCACAACCGTGTTCGATTTGGTGGGGTCAAAATTCGGTGCGATGGTGTTGCCTGGCGTCAGGAGCGCCAATTCCAGGAAGTTGCGGCCGTTGAGAGGCAGGTTTTCGATCTGGTGTGCGTTGATCACGCCATCCACCACCGAAGACCCGGTGTTGACCAGCGGCACATTGTCGGTGTCGTCGATAAGGATGGTGGTCTTCCCTCCTTCAATGGCGAGACGCATTTTCAGATTCGCTTGCTGTCCGACCTGCAGGCGCGCAGTGGTCACCGAAGGGACAAAACCCTTTGCTTCTATCCGCACTTCGTAAACGCCCGGAGTCAGATCGTTAAAAATAAAGAGACCGGCGGTGCCGGTTGTGGTCGTTCGCTGGGCTCCAGTGGCCCCGTTACGGGCGTTAACTTGCGCGTTTGCTACCACCGCTCCTTGAGGATCCGTGACAGCGCCATTGAGGATCGCTGTGCCCAGTTCCTGGGCGTGCGCGGCGGCCAAAATCAGCGCCCAGCTCGAAAGCGTCAGGGTTATGGTTCGTGCCACGGGAGAGATCGGCCACACGCGCAAAGGTGGGCTCCTTTGAAACTGAGATTGAATTTCGGAGCCGCGTTCTTCGGATCTATTTGTCAGCAGGCGAAGCTTCGATCTTCTCAATGACCAGCGCGCTCGATCCGCCTCTTTGGTACACCCGACCACCGGCCGTAACTTTCTGCCCCGCAAAAGGCAGCAATTTCTCGTTCTGTCCTCTGGAGGGTGTGGTATCCGCAATGGGCCAGTAAATTTCGCCAGTGTCTGCCAGGATCACCAGCGGTGAACCTGCCTTGGCACAAGCCCGGGCGCACTCCGCGCTGATTGGCTTATCGAGACCCTTGGTGAATGCGCAGGCTGAATCCAGCACATACCCCTTTACCGTAATCGGCTTCCCCCTGCCGCTGTCCGCAGCCAAAGCCACAATCACCAACGCAATGGGAACGAAAAACTTTGTCAGCACGCCACTGAATTTCATTTGTCTTGCCCCCAACAGGAGAAAGTTTCAGCCTTTAGCAGAATGCCCGGATTAAAAATCAGAGGTAGGCTGAGCCTACCTCTATGTGGGGAGCGCCTCAACGCTTCGGCTCGCAGAGGGCCGAGGATGAGGTCTCAAGAGTTGGGCCAAACTAACTGTAAGAGTTGCGGGATGCAATAGTGAAAAAATACTAGAAGCCCGCGAGCGCCGTTATTCCCTTCCCTTCTACGCACTGATAGACCTGGCCCACGGCCAGATCTTTGTATTCTTCGCTCCTGCCGCTGGGCCACAGAATCAGCAGGCGATCGATCTTGTCCCGTTTTCCCACCCCAAACGTAACCGGCAACTCTGATTGCGAGAGATAGCTAGATCCACCCTTGACCAAGCGCGATTGACTGCCTCCGCCGTGAAAAATCCGTACGGTTGCGCCGATCGCATCGCGATTTGATTTTGTGCCCATCAGACGGAAACGAATGCTTCGGTTCCCCGCCAGTTGGTCGTTGCGATAGAGATAGGCGGGGCCATGGTTGCAAGTCACCAGCAGATCGAGATCGCCATCGCGATCGAAATCGCCATAGGCTAGGCCACGCCCAACCTTTGGCTGAGCGAATCCGCCGCCAAGTTCAGAAGCCACGTCGCGAAATATTCCCTTTCCATTATTCAGGAACAACTGCGGCGGCTGGGCATAACCCACGTTGCGGACGTTGCGCACGGTATCGTCGATATGTCCGTTGACGACTGCCAGATCGAGGAAACCATCCAAATCGGCGTCGAGTAAGAGACAGCCAAATCCCAACTTGTCTTTGGACGCGAGCCCGACACCACTGCGTACGGCGATGTCGGTGTAGTTTCCACTGCTTGATGCCTGGAAGAGTCCAATCATCTCATTGTCAAAGTTAGTAATGGCTACGCCTGGCATACCGGAGTTGTCGAAATCGCCTACGTCAACGCCCATCCCGGCCCGCGCCTTTCCTTCCGCGCTGAAAGCGATGCCAGCATCCACCGCCACATCTTTGAAGGTGCCATTGCGCTGATTGCGATAAAGCTTATTGGGCTGGGTATCGTTGGCTACCAGCAGATCTGGCCAACCATCCCGGTCGTAGTCGAGCATGGCGACGCCTAGCGATTTGGAGCTGCTGTCGAAAATTCCGCTGGTTGCTGTCGCATCTTCGAAAGTCCCATCGCCCCGATTGCGAAATAGCCAGCAGGTCTCCCCGCGGTAAGCCTCGGGAGTGCAATAGGACTTGCGCTTTCCGTCAAGACTGCAGAAAACATCGTGCTCGGGAGACCACTTTACATAGTTGCAAACAAATAAATCCAGCAGACCATCGCGGTCAAAATCGAACCATAATGCAGAAGTACTGAACGCCTGCCGTCCACCAAGACCGCTGGGCTTGGTCACGTTGACGAAGGTTCCCTTGCCTGTGTTCTTGAACAGCCGGTTTTGACCGACACACGTGATCAGCAGGTCGGGATAGCCGTCATTGTTGTAGTCTCCCACCGCCACACCCATGCCGTACATTTCAACGTCCAGACCAGCGCTGCGGGTCATATCGGAAAATGTGCCGTTGCGATTATTGCGGTAAAGCTTGAGCGTGGTTCGTTCACGCTGGCGCCCAGGCCAATCCATGCCGTTGATTAGGAGGATGTCCTGCCAACCATCGGCGTCATAGTCAAGGAAAGCGCATCCCGAACCCAGGGTCTCGGGGAGAAGTTTGCCGCCGTAAGCGCCGTTATTGTGCTGAAACTGGATACCTGCAGGAGCGGTGACATCGACCAAACGGAAGCCTGGAGCTGAGGCTCGCGACGCGGGAACTCCAAAGGCATTCACTGGACCGAACGCTGAAGCTGAAGCCATGCCAGCGAGTCCTTGCAAGAAAGATCGTCGGTTCACGGCAGATTTACCAAGCCGTTGCGGATGGCATAAACCACCAGTTCAGCAGTTTTGTGGATTCCCAAAGCATCCATGATGTTGGCGCGGTGGACGGAAACGGTGTTCGCGCTTAGATCGAGTACGCTCGCGATTTCCTTGTTCGATTTGCCATCCACGATCATCTGCAGGATTTCGAGTTCGCGCCGGGTCAGTGCTGCGTTGCGCTCGCCTTTGAGCGCGGCCGGACGCTCCAATTGTGAATCCAGCACAGTTTCTCCAGCCACTACCCGGCGGATCGCGGCTCCCAGCTCTAGATCCACCGCATTTTTAAGAATGTACCCGCGAGCGCCAGCGCCTAGCGCCTGGCGGACCAGGGTGTCCTCAGGATGCATACTCAGCATCAGCACCAGGGTCTGCGGATTCTTTTCCAGGATTTGACGCGTAGCTTGCAAACCGTTCATCCCGGGCATGGCACAGTCCATCACAATCACCTGCGGTTTCAGCTCACTTGCCAGTCGCACCGCCTCTTCGCCGTCTTTTGCTTCGCCCACGACGGCGATGTCCGCCTCATCTTCCAGAATCTTCCGGAATCCCCGGCGCACCAGGCTGTGGTCATCGACCAATAAGACGGAAATTTTATTCCGCATGCGAGTTGAGCTTCTCTCTTGGAACTTTTAGTCGAACCAGCGTTCCGCCCTGGGATGGCTTCATGAACTCGATCGTGCCGCCGAGCAACTCCGCGCGTTCGCGCATCGCCACCAGTCCCATTCCCGGATTACCTGCCTGCGCCACGAAACCCTTGCCATGATCTTCGACGTCGAGCTCCAGACCTTCCGCCAGAAATCCTAGACGCACTGATGCCTCTTTGGCGCCCGCATGCCGAATGATGTTGTTCAGAGCTTCCTGTAGCACGCGATAAACGTGGATGGCAGCGTTTCCATCCACGGTAAAGGACGTTCCCGATTTCTCATAGGATATGTGAATTCCGGTTTGCCGTTCCACCACGGGGAGGTACCAGTCCAGGGTGCTCTCCAGCCCGGCTTCATCGAGCATTACCGGGTGCAGCGCCTGCGAAAGGCTACGGACCTTGTCCAAGGTACCTTGCGCGATCTCACAAACTTCACGCAGATCAGCTCGCAACACCGATCCCTCCGGCGCTTGATTTCCAGCCCGACTGAGCATGGACCCGATTGCGGTTAACACCTGACCAAACTCATCGTGCAGTTCGCGGGAAATGTGGCGCAGAGTGGATTCCTGGGTTGAGATCAAACTCTGGGCCAGTTCGCTGCGCTGTTCAGAAAGCTGGGCGAGTTGCGCAAACAACTGACGGTTTGAGCGGATCAAATACAAGCTGGTAAGCAAGATTGCTATCAAGGTCGCGGTCAGAAACAGGTACACCTGGCGCTGCACCCTGTCATAAATCTGACGGATGTGCAACGCCTCCTGTTCCTCACTTTCGTTATTCTGGACCAACAGCCGGGCGACGGCCGAGCTCAACGCCTCTTGCCGGGCCTGCAGAGAAATCCGGATTTGGGTGCGGGCTTCAGCTTCTTTGCCATCTCGCGCCAATGCGAAGGTGCGATCCACAGCATCCCAAAACTGACTCAGTGAAGCCTGCAGATACTGCCTCTGCTCCGGAGTGCGATCACTCACCGCAAACTTCTGTTCCAGCCGAAGAGCGTCGTCGAGATCGGCGCGAATCCTCTGGAACTGCGCCGTCCAGGCGGTCAGCGGATACGGTTCATCGTTAGCCAGCATGTCGCGCATAGCCAGAGCCAGTGCATTCACCTCGTTTTGAATTCGAAGCAGCTGGAGAGAATCTTTTCGATTGCGATCGACCAGATTGTTCTGCAGCTCGCGCAGGCCCGAAATCTGGCGAGTGATGTAGACCGAATAGGCCACCACGGCGGCCAGCGTGATAACCAGACCCAAGAACAATCCCGAAGTCGGAGAGCGGCGAGGCCCAGGCGAGAGCGGCACGCCCCGAGAATACAACGCAGCAATCTTAAGTTCCACCAGAGGGATTCACGAGCTCGAGGCTGTCCCTGACGATTCTGAGTTACTGGGGTGCCGGCGCGGGCTTAACGCAGAGCTTGTCGAACACTTTCTTGAGTTCAGTCGCGATGTCTACTGCTTCGCGATTTTCAATATCGCTACGCTGCATCATGTGGACAAGTTTGCCGTCTTGTAACAGGGCGATCGAGGGGGACGAAGGCGGGTATCCAGTGAAATAGAAACGAGCGCGTTCTGTAGCTTCGGTATCTTGCCCGGCGAAGACCGAGAACATTCTCTCCGGGCGATTGGAATTTTGCAGGGCGGCACGGACCGCGGGTCGCATGCGGCCAGCCGCGCATCCGCAAATGGAGTTGACCACCACCATGGTCGTGCCTGCCTGATTGTTCAGGGCGCGATCGACTTCTTGGGCTGAACGCATTTCTTGAATGCCGAGGCGAGTTAACTCTTCTCGCATGGGAACGACCATAAGCTCTGGATACATTGGTTCTCCTCAGGATTCATTCTAATACGGCGGGCATGGTTCGCGGCAATCTGGTAAGCCCGACAGCGCTTCGCGCCTAGGTTCGACCTCGATTGTGTCTCCCTTGTGAAGATTAGCTTCGCCACCTTTTTGAAAGACGATTAGTGCCGCAGAAACAGCGGCTCCGACATACCGAGCCTTGGTCGCTCCAATAGCACCATCGACGGAATCGTCTGCCAATTTCGCCGCCGCGAGTGAGCCACCGAGCTTGAGCAGTCGCATCTTGTTCCCCGCTCGAAATACTCCTTCACGATCTTTAGTGACTGGCACTACAGGATCATCGAATACCAAACTCATTGAGCCACGCCGCAGCATGCGTCGAGCCGGATGCGTCACCACATGTCCGTTGTAGACCTTACCCGCGGTGTCAGCAGCTGTGAATGCAGTCCCCGTGGGCAATTTCGAGCTCAGATCTTCCTGGAGGGTCAACGTTACGGTTTGGGCCTCACAGATTGCGCCCAGAGCGAAGACGTACGTTAACAGGAAGCCGATACGCCACATGCCTCTGAAGATACTACCCAACAATCGGTTTGAGCAATGGACTCTGGTGTGAGTCACGGCTGCCCGATTCTTGCCGCGGAATCGGACAGACTCAAGCGGAACGGTAGCGGTCAGAGTCAACCTCTGCAAGTCATATATATTGAGACCATAAGCATGCTCATTCAGGAAAATGTGCTGTTGGCGCCGCTGACCACTCTCAAGATAGGCGGGCCAGCGCGCTACTTCGCTGAGGCCAAAACCATTGCCGCGGTAGGTGAAGCCGTCGAGTTCGCCCGCGCCCAAAATCTTCCCTTATTTATTCTTGGCGGAGGAAGCAACCTGGTGGTTTCTGACGCCGGCTGGCCCGGCCTGGTGTTGAGAGTCGCCGTTTCCGGAATTGAAGAACACAACGAAAATGGCAAGCGTCTCTTTGAGGTTGGCGCAGGCGAGGAGTGGGACAAGTTCGTGGCTCGCGCTGTGGCCCGCAATTGCGCCGGGGTCGAGTGCCTTAGCGGAATTCCAGGAAGCGTGGGCGGCACACCAGTACAAAACGTCGGGGCATACGGCCAGGAGGTGGCAGAGACGATCGAGTCCGTCCTGGTCCTGGACCTAAACGAGGGCCAGATGCACGAGCTCTGTGCTGAGGCCTGTGGATTCAGCTATCGCACCAGCATGTTCAACACCAGCGAACGCGGACGCTACATTATCCTTCGTGTTACCTACGAACTCACTCCAGGTGGCACGCCGCGCATTCAGTACGCCGACTTGAAGACTCATTTTGTCGGCTGGCACGAAACTCCGACCTTGGCGGACACTCGCGAGGCGGTACGCCGGATTCGGGCCAGTAAAGCCATGCTGATCGCACCCGGCGACGAAGATTGCCGCAGCGCTGGTTCCTTCTTCAAGAATCCCATCCTCTCGGCGGATCAATATCAGGAATTAATTAGGCGGGCAGCCACGAAAGGATTGCGAATTCCGAGCTATCCCGCGCTTGATGCTCAGAAGAAGGTTTCGGCCGCTTGGCTGGTCGAACACTCCGGTTTTAGCAAGGGCTACACCACAGGGCGCGTCGGGATTTCCCGCAAGCATGCTCTAGCAATCGTGAACCGCGGTGATGCAACGGCGGCCGAAATCGTGGCGCTGAAAGACCACATCCAGCAGCGGGTGGAAGATCTCTGGGCTATCCGGCTGGAACCGGAGCCGGTGTTTGTCGGATTCTGAAGTTTCAGGTAGGCGCGAGCGTCCTCGCTCGTGCTGGGTTCGGTATCGAAGAATGGCAGGAGAGCGGCGCCGCTCCGGTTCCTCCCCTGATTTTTATCTCCCCGTGCGTGGGGTGGGTAGAAGATCCGGCCCCGGCGGCAGCCGCCTGTCTTTAGCTATCGGCCAGTCGCTGCGCTTCTTTAAAGATGCGTAGGAACATCGGTCGGGTAAGCTTTCCCGTCTGCGTGTTCTGGTTCGACGGATGATACGAAGCCAGCAACGTCTTGCCATCTGGCATTTTGTAACTGGCTCCGTGCCGGAAGACGTGATCTTTCCTGCTCCTCAGCAGACCCAAGCCTTTGAGGAAATTCAAGTAAGCGTCGAAGGCGATCTTTCCCAGAGCAACGACGACTTTCACCTTCGCCAGCCCATGGATTTCGCGGTCGAGATAGGGGGCACAGTTCGCCAGTTCCTGCGGCAGAGGCTTATTGTCAGGAGGAGCGCAGCGCACCGCTGCGGTGATGTATAGATCGTGCAGCTTGAGTCCGTCGGCGCAATCGGTCGCATTGGGCTGATTGGAAAATCCCGCCTGGTACAAGATGGGATACATGAATTTGCCGGAAGCATCGCCGGTGAACGGACGTCCGGTGCGGTTTGAGCCGTGGGCCCCAGGAGCCAATCCAAGCACAAGAACACGAGCATCAGGATCGCCAAAACCAGGGACCGGTTTGCCCCAGTATTCGCAATCGCGGTAAGCGCGGCGTCTCTCCCGGGCTACCATTTCGCGATAAGCCACGAGTCGTGGGCAGCGTGTGCAAGAGATGACTTCACGGTTGAGTTCAGTGAGCCAGTCGTTTGGCATGGTCGTGTGGCAGCAGCGGCGACCCATCCCTGGATTCGGGACATGCCGCGCCTGCCTTTGAGACTGCGTCCTCTAGGCAGCCAGTGTCAAATCGGGCATGAGTTACCTTCGGGTGTTTGACGGTACTCTCCTTCTGTCTTTAAACTCAATCCAGATAGCCGTGCGGATTGGGCCCTGTTTGAC
>JABCYV010000036.1 GCA_013290025.1 Acidobacteriota bacterium | reverse complement strand
TTCGCCTTCCCCCAACACTGGTTACTAGAAAATGCCGCTGACCACTAGCCTTATTCAGGGTCCTTCCTGCACTTGCAGGTTCTCGCTGGTCACTAGCCGCGCACGGTAGATCGTATTGGTCGCTTCCACTTCTCCCACCACATCCACGTTCAGCGTGTAGGCTCCGTGCGGCAGGTTTTCTCCGAAAGGGATCTCCAAATCGAGCGTGCCTTTTTTCAGAATGAAATGCTGGTATCCCACTGCGGTGGCGCGTCCAATTTCGTTCACCGCGAGGGCGATCATGGTAAGGTCGAAGTCCTGCCCGGTCTGATTCGATAGCGTGATCGCGCACTCTACTCTTTGCCCCGTGACCTTGGGATAGCGGCTCCACTGCACCACCAGCGGCGCCACCACATCCAAACTCAGTTCCTGGGTTCTCTGATGGGGGGGCTTGCCGCTGTCGGTAACCGCCACCACGAAGCGAAACTGACCCGCCTCCGTCGCCACGCCGCTGAGGATTCCGTCTTCACTCAATGCTATGCCGCGAGGCAGAGCGCCGCTGGTCACTGCCCACGTGAGTGGCGTGATGCCTCCCGCAGCCTCCAAACGGAAGCGATACTGCTGTCGCAGAAACCCCTTGGGAAGGGAAGCTGTCTGCACCACGATTCGCTCGCCGCTGGCCGCACCCGACTGGCCCAAAGATGTGCCCGTCAGTGATAGGACGATAAGACCCGCTGCTGCCATCTTCATGAACATATAGCTTGGCTAGGGCTTCAGATTGCTCAACTGTACAATGTCCGCCTCGCCTTTTCCCACTGCGGCGTAGATGGAGTGTCCGCCGGACGACCAGGAAACTCTTCGACCAATAAATGTCGCTTGAGTCCCAAAATCCGTGATGCGCCGCATCTCGCCACCAGCGGCGGGCTGCGCCCATATATTCGTGGTCGGTCCGTCGGTCAATAGCACGGCTAGCCACTTGCCATCCGGGGAGAGAATCGGCTGCATAAGCACCGACTTCGACAACCGCGATCCTGAAATTCGCGCCACCTTCTGTGCCGGACCATTCTCTGGACTGGCTACCAGTATCTCCATATCCGACAGACCGTTCAGCGCCGGCAAATTCAGGACGAAGAAAAGTCTTCCTTCGGCATCAACCGCTGGCTTCTGTCCCTCCTCGCGCACTACCATCGGCGTCCCACCCTCGGGCGAGATCTTCTCGATACGAAATGCATTCTGTGTGGGAGGCGAAAAATACAGCCACCGACTGTCTGGTGACCAGCAGGCCCAACCACCGCCGTCTGATACTTTGTGAGCATTGCTTCCGTCTGGGTTCATCAACCACAGATCGACGTTCCAGCCTTTGAGGCCGCGCTTCACGTAGGCAATGTACTTTCCGTCCGGGGACCACACCGGCACCCCGATCGTGACCTGCGGATCATGTTCGAAGGTGACCTGGCGAGTCTGCTGAGTTTCGAGATTCAGCACCCACAGATTGCCATGGCCCCCGCTATCGCTCAGATAAACGAGTTCGTGATCCCCGGGGCCCGCGGATGGAGTCTGCACCGCCCCGGTCTGGTGCGTGATCTGGGTGCCATGGCGAACATTCTCTGCGGGGCTGCCATCAACCGGGTAGCGCCAAATATCAAACTGGATTTGCCTGCGGGTCGCGACCAGATTGCCACCCGGATCGAGATCGGGCGAGATGTAGGAGGTCTCCCCAAAAGTGAGCTGTCGTAGATTCTTTCCTCCAGTTTGGACGGACCAGAGATTCATCGTCCGCAGATACAGAACAGTGTCGCCTCGGGAAGAGCTATAGACTACTCCCGAGCCGTCGGGCAACCAGGCAAAACCCGACAGCGGATTCCGGTCCTGCGTAATTGCTTGCGGGGTGCCTCCTTCTACTGGCACATAGAAAATGTCATAGTCAAAGGTTCGGCCTCTCTCGAATCCCAACTTTCGGTCGTCCGGAGACCAGCGCAGGTCGGAATAGATGTACTCAGTCGGAAGGACCGTGAGCCTACGAGAGTTCGACCCGTCCGCGTCTGCTATGTCTAGTTCAAGTTCCCCCTGGTTGGAGTGAAAATAGGCAATGTGTTTGCCGTCATGGCTCAGGTCAGCACCTGTCAGACTGGTCAGCAGCGGCCGTCTTGTTCCTCCCAACGCGGGAATTTGCCAGATCTTCCCTTGCCCGTCTGGTTCGCTGGAAGGAGAGAAATAAATCAGCGACGACGAATCCGACGACCAGCGTGGATATTGATGGTCCGCATTGTCATGGGTCACTTGCAGCGGACTGCCTCCAGCCAGCAAGCGCACCCAAACCTGCCTTTGTCCGCCCACGTCGGCAGTAAACGCCACCGACTTGCCGTCGGGTGACAACGCTGGAAATTCTTCCATGCCTACAAAGTCAGTCAGCCGCTTCAGTTCGATCGGCAGAGAATTATCCGACCGTGGCCTGACTGCCCGGGCCGCCAGGAATCCAAGTCCGGCCGCTGCTAATACTGCCAACGCCACCAAGACTGGCACAAGCCACCGTCGATCCTTTCTTTCTGGAAGAGCCAGGGCTGCGCCGCTCCCACTTTCCTCACGGCTGAGCAACTCGAGATTAAAGGCGAGGTCACGTGTAGATTGAAACCGTTCCGCCGGGTCCTTCTCCAGACAACGGTGCACGATGTGCCCTACCGCCGCAGGAAGATTGCGCCGAGTCCCCGAAAGCTCTGCCGGTTCCTCCTTGAGAATGGCGCTCATCGTATCCGCCGCCGTGGCTCCCTGAAACGCCCGGTTTCCGGAGAGCATCTCGTAGAGGATCACGCCTAAACCGAAGATATCGGAACGGTGGTCGACTACCTGGCCCCGCACCTGCTCCGGGGACATGTAACCCACCGTCCCCAACACCACGCCCAGCTCCGTGACGCTCACCGTCGCCCCTGAATTGCTCAGGCCCGCGGCGTCGTGCCCTACCAGCTTGGCCAGCCCGAAATCGAGGATTTTGACTACGCCATCGCGGGTGAGAAAGATGTTTTCGGGCTTAAGATCGCGATGCACAATGCCGCGTTCATGCGCCGCCCCCAGCCCCCGCGCCATCTGCAGAGCGTATTCCACCGCCTTACGCCGGGAAATCTCGCCCTGTTCAAGGCGTTCTCGTAGAGTCTGCCCCTGAAGAAGCTCGGTGACGAGATATGGCGCGTTCTTCTCGGTGGTGCCGAAGCGATACACCGCCAGAATGTTGGGATGATTGAGCGCCGCCGCTGCCCGCGCTTCCTGCTCAAACCGCCGCAGTCGATCGCGGTCCGAAGCCAATTCTTCCGGCAGCACTTTGACGGCAACTTCGCGGCCCAGGCTTTGGTCGCGTGCGCGATACACCTCTCCCATGCCGCCCGCCCCTAGCGGTGCAATGATCTCGCAGTCGCCAAGCCTCGTCCCTGCGCTAATAGGCATCGGTCAGGGCATTATAGTGCGCCAGAAGCGCTGATCGGTCGGACTCGCCGGCTGCCTGAGACCCATCGAAGCAACTTGCCCTTTGGATTAGTCAGTCTAGGGTACTGCGAACGGTGAGTGGCGAAGTGTTCGCCCAGAAGCTAGGATTTACCTGCGAATCAGGCCGGTTGTGTGCGCGATTCCCAAGCAACCCGCCACTCCCCCGAAAAACCTGCCGACCTTCCCGCACAGGGTCGTCGGGTTTTTTGTTTGAGCTGGATCGCCGAGAACCCCTCTGTCGGCAATGGCTCCGTTTCAACCACACTGGCGTCATCCCGAGCTTTGCGAGGGATGGCGGGCAGGCCGAAAACTTTTCCCGGTTGCGAAGCTCCCACGCGTGATCCCTCACCCAGCTGACATGCGCGGGGTTTCGGGATGACGCCAGTTGGGTCAGAGCCGCATAGCGCCCCTCTCGACGTGCCCTCCACCTGCGCGATAAGCTAGATGGTTTTCGGAGGGGATCCGATCGCATGCGTGAGGCGGTTACTAAGCTGTGGCCGGAGATTCAGTGGATTGAAAGCAAAACCCTACGCGAGCAGGTCATTGAAACCTGGATCAAAGCCTTGGAGCGGAGCTCGCTGAAGCCAGCCGACCTGAACCACATTCCCTTCACTCTGCTCGTGCCCAGCTGTCCTGTTACTTTCATGGAGCACAAACGCTGCGTTGTGCACATCGCCCGCCAAAGCGCCGAAGCCATGCAGGAATTTATGGGACGCGCCCTGCCCATCGACATGGACACCGTGGTTGCAGGCGCGATTCTCGCCGATGTGGGTAAATTGCTTGAGTATGAGCTTGGGCCCGACGGCAAGAGCCGCCAGAGCCAACGTGGTGAGGCGCTGCGCCACCCCTTTACTGGCGTGGCGCTGGCGCTGGAGTGCGGCGTTCCCGATGCCGTATGCCACATCATTGCGTCCCATGCCGCTGAGGGCGATTTGGTGAAGCGCACCACTGAGGCTTACATCGTGCATCACGCCGATTTCATGGCCTTTTTGCCGTTCAAGAATCCGAAGAACGTCAAGGTGAGATGACTCTGAGCTTGAGCTATTCAGGTAAACGTCGTGTCGTTACTCTGTGCCTTGTCATTCCGAGCACAGCGAGGAATCTGCAGTTCTGTTTGTCAAGGCACAACTGCAGATCCGTCGCTTCGTTCGGGATGACAAATCACATTGAGGGCAACGTTGCAGGAGAGAAGCGTGTCCGCTAAGGAAGCCGTCGCAAGCAAAGAAACCATCACCGCCAGGATGGCGCGTTGGGCGGCTGCGCTCGAATACAAACACCTATCGCAGGACGCTGTGTATCAAGCCAAACGCTTCCTGCTCGACTCCGTCGGCTGCGGGTTGGGTGGTTACCAACAGCACGACGTGAAGATTGCCCTGGCCGTGCTCGACGAGATTGCCGGCAAAGGCCCAGCTACGGTGATCGGAAGCGGCAAGCGGATGGATGCGGTGTCGGCTTCGTTGGCCAACGCATTAATGATCCGCTGCATGGATTACAACGACATTTATTGGAAGCAAGACCCATCCCATCCGTCCGATATTTTTCCCGCAGCGCTGGCAGCCTGCGAACGTGCGAAGAGCGGCGGAAAAGAACTGATCGTCGGGCTGGTGCTGGGCCACGAATTCGAAATGCGTTTCTGTGAGGCGGCGTTCCCCGGAATCCGCGAGCGCGGCTGGCATCATGCCACGCTCACTGCGTTCGTGTCACCGATCGTTGCCGGACGCATGTTGCGTCTTGACTGGGAGCAGATTCAGCACGCGATCG
Organism: Acidobacteriota bacterium; assembly: GCA_013290025.1. Taxonomy (GTDB): domain Bacteria; phylum Acidobacteriota; class Terriglobia; order Terriglobales; family Acidobacteriaceae; genus JABCYV01. The sequence continues at coordinate 23,719 of JABCYV010000036.1, read as the reverse complement.
GCATCTCCGCCAGCCGCCAAGCCACGCTGGGAGCGGTCACTGCTGGCAAACTTACCATGATGAAAAACACCGTCGACCCAATGGCCACGCAAAGCGGTATGCTCGCCGCGCTGATGGCGGAGCGCGGCTATACCGGCCCCGAACACGTTGTCGACGGCAAAGAAGGACTTACCCACTGCTTCGGCCCTGAGTGGAAGCTGAATCTGCTCACCGATGGACTGGGTGAGTCGTGGCGTATCACGCAGTGCGGGATGAAGGCGTTCCCCACCGAGGCCCTGACTCATGCGCCGATTTCTGCCGTGCTCGATATCGTGAAGTCCAATGATCTGAAGCCTGATCAGGTGGCCAAGGTCCAGATTCGATCGCTAGCCCGTGCGGCTGACATTCTCTCCGATCCGAGCAAGTACGATCCGCGCACCAAAGAAACCGCCGATCATTCACTGCCCTTTGTGATTGCTGCCGCCATCGCAGACCGTCAGGTCACGCCAGTGCAATTTGAGATGAAGAAGATCATGGATCCAACTATCCGGGCGCAGTTGAAGAAAGTTGAGGTGGTGGCCGATCCGGAAATTGAAAAAGTTTTCCCAGCGTTGCAACGTGTGATAGTGAACCTCACTACAACCGACGGTCGGACATTCACCAAGCGGCTGGACTATCCAAAAGGTGATCCACGGAATCCACTGAGCGACGCCGAGGTCGAAGAGAAGTTCGCGGCCCTGGCGGAGGGCGTATTGTCGAAACGGGCGCAAGGGAAGCTGAAAGACGCGATTTGGAGTTTGGATAAGCTGGCCTCCGTAAGTAAGCTGATGGCGCTGATGAAGGCAGATGTGAAGGGGAAGAACCCGAAGCGACCCCAGCAATGACCGCGTGGGCACAGCTGCCCTCGGCTGTGCGGGCGCGCGTACGTCGCTGTCGAGTATGTGAAGCGTCGTGGAAGGGCACGGCTTAAGCCGTGCCAAGAGCCGTCAAGTGGGATAGTCAGCCCCGAGCGGATCGAGGAGCCGGATCGAGTTAGACGGCGGATGTCGCACGAGAGGAAACTCGTGCAGAGTAACGAACCCATAAATGTTACCGAGCCTCGCTCGGCTGGGACGGGTCGTAGACCTGTTCCCCCAGGAGTAGACCATGGGCCAGACTATTGTTGAAAAAATCGCGCAGACTCATCTAGCCGAAGGCCCGAAGCGGCTACTGCGGACCGGGGACTTCGTCTCTATCCGGCCGCATCATGTGATGACCCACGACAATTCCTCGGCGGTAATGAGTAAGTTCAAAGGCATCGGCGCCAAGAAGATTCACGACCCACAGCAGCTTGTCTTCGCACTCGATCACGACATCCAGAACCAGGACGAATCCAATCACAAGAAATATCGGGCCATCGAGGCATTTGCGAAAGAGCATGGCATCGACTTCTATCCGGCGGGTTCCGGCATCGGTCATCAGATCATGGTGGAGCGCGGATATGTCGCGCCGGGATCCTTCGTGGTCGCATCCGACTCTCATTCCAACATGTACGGAGCGCTAGGTGCGATCGGCACGCCCATCGTCCGCACGGACGCCGCTGCGGCCTGGGCGACCGGCGAATTCTGGTGGCAGATTCCCCGCTCGGTCGAGGTCGTGCTGCAAGGCGAGTTGCCGGCGGGCGCAACCGGAAAAGACGTCATCATCACCCTCTGCGGACTCTACAACCATGAGGAGGTTCTGAATGCCGCGGTCGAATTCAGCGGACCTGGCGGGGCCAGCCTCTCGATGGACGCGCGGCTCACGATTTCCAACATGACCACCGAGTGGGGACCGCTGGTGGGATGGTTTCCAGTGGATGACGTCACCATTAACTATTTGACGCGCGTTTATCAGCGTCTCAAAGCCTTGGGTGTCGAGCGGTTTTCAGAAAAAGACCTAGAGAGCTGGGCCGCAAATCCGCCGCGACCGGATGCCGATGCCGTGTATGCCGCTCGCATCGTGCTCGATCTTAGCCAGGTAGTGCCTCATGTGTCGGGCCCCGATACAGTGCAGGTGATGACATCTCTGGCTGAGATGGAAAAGAAAAAGGTCGCGATCCAAAAAGCGTATCTGCTTTCTTGCGTGAATTCGCGACTCGAAGACCTGGAGGCTGCGGCAAGTGTTGTGAAGGGCAAAAAGGTCGCAGCAGGTGTGAAGTTCTATTTGGGCGCCGCCAGCAAGTGGGTACAGGAGGAAGCCGAGAGGCGGGGCGCCTGGAAGACCCTGCTCGACGCCGGTGCGCATCCACTCCCCGCAGGTTGTGGGCCATGCATCGGCCTGGGAGTTGGGCTGCTCGAGCCCGGTGAAGTTGGCATCTCGGCGACCAATCGCAATTTCAAGGGCCGCATGGGATCGCGCGATGCCCAATGTTATCTTGCTAGCCCGGAGGTTGTCGCAGCGTCCGCCATCGCCGGCTATATTCGTGGGCCGCGCGAAATGGCAGATCGCACGCCGGTGCCCAATTACACCGAATTTGCGACTGGCGCAGCCGCCGAGAGAGTTGATATCCTGCCTGGTTTTCCCGAGCGGGTGCGCGGGCGGCTGGTGTTGCTGCCGCAGGACAACATCAACACCGATGCCATATACGGAAAGGACTACACCTACCGCGACGATGTGACACCGGAAATGATGGCAAAAGTCGTCATGGAGAATTACGATCCGCAGTTCTCCGCGCACACGAGCTCCGGCGACGTAATCGTAAGTGGCTTTAACTTCGGCACTGGATCCAGCCGGGAGCAGGCGGTCACGGCGCTTAAAGCCAAAGGCATTCCGCTGGTAATTGCAGCCAGCTTTTCGCAGACCTACTTGCGCAATGCGTTTAACAACGGCTTTCTCTGCATTGAAATCCCCGGTCTGGTGAAGCGGCTACGGGGACAGTTCACGAAAGAGATCGCCGCAAAAGAAAAAACGATTATTCCTGGCGATGAAATTGATATTGACTTCACCTCGGGCATGGTTCACTGGCGCGGGGAGAATTTCCCGTTCCCAGCATTGGGTAGCGTCCCGCAATCGTTAGTAATTGCTCAGGGCGTAGAGAATCTGGTGGCAAAACGACTGGGACTGACCTAAGGCCTCTGCGTTCTTGGCGTTCTCTGCGGTTCAGGTTTTGATTTGTAGGAGAGTGGATGGCGAAACACGCCGTAGTTTCGATACCCGGAGACGGAATCGGCAATCAGGTTCTGCCCGAAGCGGTGCGAGTTTTGAAGGCTGTCGGGTTCGATGCGGAATATATTCACGCCGACATTGGCTGGGAATGCTGGATCAACGAAGGCAATGCGCTCCCGCAACCGACCATCGACTTGCTGGCTAAGCACAAGTTGGGATTGTTCGGTGCCATTACTTCGAAGCCAAACAAGGAAGCGCAGGCTGAACTGAAGCCGGAATTGAGAGGCAAAGGCCACGTTTACTACAGCCCCATCGTCACCATGCGGCAGAAGTTCAATCTGGATATCTGCATGCGGCCTTGCGTCGGTTTTCTGGGTAATCCCCTGAACTACATCCGCAAGCGTGTCGATGGCGGCTTCGACGAGCCCCGCATTGATACCACCGTTTTCCGTCAGAACACCGAAGGCATGTATGCTGGCGTGGAGTGGACGAACCCTCCCGAGAATGTGCGGGCTGCTCTGAATACACATCCTCGGTTCAAAGCTTTCGCCAGCGTGCCTCCCGCGGACCTGGCGGTGAGCGTGCGCATCATTACGCGGCCGGCGGCGCAGCGCATCGTCACGGCTGCGTTCGAATATGCGAGAAAACGCGGCTTCAAGGGTGTGACTATCTGCGAAAAACCAAACGTGGTGCGCGAGACTTCGGGAATGATGGAAGAGACAGCCAAGGAAGTGGCGAAGAATTATCCCGGAATCGCGTTGTGGTCTACCAACATCGATGCGCAGTTGATGTGGTTGAACAAGAACCCGGAAGATTACAACGTAATCGTTGCTTCGAACCTGTTCGGCGACATTTTATCGGATGCTTTCGCCGGACTCGTCGGCGGCTTGGGCTTTGCCGCCTCCGGCAACATTGGAGACGAAGTCGCGGTGTTCGAGCCGACCCACGGCTCAGCGCCCAAGTATGCAGAATTGAATCCGCCAATTGTGAATCCGATTGCGATGATTCTGACCGCCGCGATGATGCTCGATCACATCGCAGAGGGCGCCAAGGCCGATCGCATTCGTAAAGCGATTGCCGATGTGGTGAAAGAAGGTAAAGTCCGCACCTACGACATGATGCGTATTTCGGGCGGCACGAAGTCGATCAGCCAGGGTGCAGCGTCGACCATTCAGATGACAGATGCGATATTGGAGAAATTGAAGTAGGACCGGAAAACCGCCGAGCGTGGCTCGGCATGGACAGGCGAGGGCGCCCGTCCCCGCGCGAATTGTGGCAGTGCAATAGCGGCAATGACGCCTTTAAACGAAGCCAAAGCGAACTCCGCCGAAGCTGGTCACTCGGGCAAAGACGTGCGTTCAGACGTGCACGTGGCTCTCGAACCACGCGATCGCGGCGGCCTGGCGATCACGCTCGAGTCCCGTGTCAAGCCATATTATGGCGATTCGATCCTCGCGCAGAGCCGACAGGTGCTGGAGTCGCTGGGTGTCAAGCATGCGCGGGTTCAAGTGCACGACGAGGGCGCGCTGCCCTTCGTAATCTCGGCGAGGATTGAAACCGCAGTCAAGCGCGCTGGACTTGGAGACGGGCAAAAGGCACTGCCTGATTCTGTAGCGTTGCCAGAGCGCTCACCGCGCGACCGTGTGCGGCGTTCGCGTTTGTATCTGCCCGGTTCGGAGCCGAAATATTTTATCAACGCCAGTCTGCACGGACCCGACGCCATCATCCTCGATCTTGAGGACTCAGTTCATCACGGCGAAAAAGATGCGGCTCGCATCCTGGTGCGGAACGCATTGCGTGCAGTTGATTTTGGCGCCTGTGAGCGCATGGTTCGCATCAACCAGTTGCCCATGGGACTGGAGGACCTTGCCGAAATTATTCCCGAGGCGCCCGACCTCGTGCTCATCCCAAAGACTGAGCATTCGCTTCAGGTAACGGAAGTGGAACGAATGATCAGCGAACTCATGGCTCGCCACCATCTGAATCGGCCCATCTGGCTGATGCCGATTGTGGAATCGGCGCTGGGTATCGAGAGCGCATTTGCGATTGCGACCACGAGTCCCAACGTCGCAGCCCTGACGATTGGACTCGAGGACTACACCGCCGACATCGGCGTGGCCAAGACCGCGGAAGGACGCGAGTCACTCTACGCTCGCGCACGACTGGTAAATGCCGCGACGGCTGCGGGGATCCAGGCAATCGATTCTGTCTTCGGCGATGCGGGCGACGTGGATGGTCTTCGCCACTGGGCTGAGAATTCGCGGGCCTTGGGATTTGAGGGCATGGGCTGCATTCATCCCTCCCAGATTCCGATAATTCACGCCGCGTTCACCCCGTCGCTGGCGGAGATCGATCGAGCGCTGAAAATTGTTGCCGCATCCGAAGAAGCACAGCAGCGCGGTCTAGCCGTGGTGAGCTTGGGATCGAAGATGATTGATCCGCCAGTGGTAGAGCGGGCGCAAAAGCTTGTACAGCGAGCCCGACAAATCGGCATGCTGTCATGCTGAGCGAAGTATGAGTTTCGCATTTGCGAAACTCATACGCAGTCGAAGCATCACTACTTGACCTTCCAGAGCGAACGTAGGAATCTTTCGGCTACGCTCGCGAAACGATCACTTGCCTCAGGAAGACTTGAATGAGCGATCGCACTGAACTGGTGCAGAATGCAGCCAAACGCATGGTCCCCGCCATGGTCAACGGACGGCCGCAGATCCCTTACCTTGGAGTGGCGAATTACCAGCCCCGCGCACGGAAAGCTGCGCCGCCTGTCCGTACGAGCAAAGACTATCCAGAGAATGGCGAGAAGCGGGTCGCCGATCTCGAGACGGCTCTGCGCAACTGCGGGCTGCGCGATGGCATGGTGATCTCCAACCATCATCATCTCCGCGATGGTGACCGCGTAGCCCTGCTGGCGCTCGAGGCCGCCGCCAAAATCGGCGTGAAAGACCTGATGTGGTTTCCCAGCGCCTCCTTTCCCTCCCAGAAACCTGCCATCGACCTGATGCAGTCCGGAGTCATTCACCATATCGAAGGATCCATGAATGGTCCGCTCGGCGACTATTGCACCCAAGGCAAAATGCGCGGTATGGGCATTCTGCGGTCGCACGGTGGACGCTGGCAGGCCATCCAGGATGGCGAAGTTCACATCGATATCGCTGTGATCGCCGCCCCTACGGCTGACGCATTCGGCAACGCCGATGGTTCACATGGCATGTCGGCGTGCGGATCGCTCGGGTTTGCGCTGGCAGACTCGATCTATGCCGATCACGTCATCGTGGTCACTGACAATCTCGTTCCCTTTCCTTGCATTCCCTGGCAGATTCAGGGCAACAACGTGGATTACGTTGTCGAAGTGGAGTCAATCGGCGATCCGGCAAAGATCGTCTCTGGCACCACACAGATCACGCGCTCGCCGGACCGCCTGCGCATCGCCGAATTGGTCGCTAAGTTCCTACGCGCGGCAGGAATCATGCGCAACGGGTTTTCCTTCCAGGCTGGCGCCGGCGGAATCGCGCTGGCATTCGTCGACTATCTTCGCCGAATGATGAAAGAAGACGGCGTGAAAGCACGCTTCGTCCGCGGTGGATCCACGCGGTATTTGGTCGAGATGCTGCAGGAAGGGTTGACCGACTACATCCTCGATGGCCAAACCTTCGATTTGGACGCGGTGAAGTCAATTGCCAGCGATCCCCGCCACGTGCCCACTTCCCCGTTTACCTCTTACAACTATCACGGCAAGGGAAATTTCGCTTCGATGGTAGATGCCGTGGTTCTAGGCGCCACTGAAGTCGACGTGAACTTCAACGGCAATGTGGTCACCCACTCCGACGGCCGTCTGCTGCACGGAATTGGCGGATGGCAGAACTGTCTTGCCGCCGGATGCACCATTCTCGCCGTGCCGTCGTTCCGTGATCGCATTCCGGTGATTGTCGATGAAGTTACCACGCTCACTGGACCCGGCGAGTTGATCGATGTAGTGGTGACCGAGCGCGGAATCGCGATCAATCCGCAGCGACAGGATCTGCTGGATGCGGTGAAAGGATCGGCCTTACCGATCCGTCCGATTCATGACATAAAAGGAGAAGTCGAACGAATCTGTGGTGGCAAACCAGCGCGGCCGAAACTCGGCAACCATCCCGTCGCCGTGGTCAAATGGGTGGACGGCACGGTGCTTGACACCATCTGGCAGCTCAGCTAATCAGAAATTCGATGAAAGTCTGAAGCATAAAGGGCACGGCTCTCACCATGCCCCCACGTTTCCTAGTGCTGCAGACTGATCATGCCATTGATCTGCACGCCGGTATCATTTTGCAGAATGTAGGCCTCACTGCCTGAGATGAGGTAAAACACCAGGTCATTGTTGGTAATGGAAAGGTTATTGATCGTTCCCACGGCTCGCCCATTGCTGGAGACCGAGTAACTTCCGGTCAGAACTCCGGGCGAGATCGCTCCTTGGCCAGTGGCGCTGCTATTCGCAATTTCGTTCAACGTCAACTTGCTGGTACCGTCCCACGTCAAGGTTCCCAGACGGTCAAGAAGCTGGGTAGTGTCAAAGCCATCCATCATGAAGGCGAACTGGCCATTCAGGGTGGCGTTGGTAAATGAGCCCGACTGCAGGTCGAGCGTGCCATCTTCCACCGCGTTCGTATCATTGGTGATTAGGAAGAAACCGCGCGCCGCACTCACCATCCAAAGAGTAGCCTGAAGCGACCCGCTGGAGGCGTTAAGCGTGATCGTTGCCCGGCCATTTGCGCCCGGAGTCGTGTAGCTGCCGCTAGTAATCGTGGTGGAGAGTGTGCCTCCGTCCTCCACAGCATCGATCGCGCCGCTCGTGATCGACCCGCCGCTCGCGCTAAACGCTCCCACTGTGTCAACCTCGTTAATACCAGTAGTTGCCGTGTCGCCCCGCCCCCCAAATGCGTAGCTGCCGGAGAGCGCAGGCGCACTTTGCTTTTCGCCACGCCCAAGGCCCAACAGGCCCGACGAGCTCGACAGGAAGCGGACATTGTTCGCATCCACGACATAGTAGATGAAGCTCAAGGTAGTGTTGGTACTATCGGTAAATGTGCCCGTCCCTCGTCCCAAAGTTGGCGGAGTATTGAACGAGCCGGTGAAGGTGAGAGGATTGGCACCACCATTATTCAAGGTTCCGCTCCGGTCCACGTCCATTGTGCCGGTGCTGACTATGCCGCCTGACACCGTGAAGACACCGACACTCGCCGCCGATAGACCGAAAGCTTGCGAGGTGCCAGCAGTGTGCAACCGGAAGGCAAATGTACCGCTTGGGGACGAGGAGATCGCCGTCGTGTCCTGCAGTTCCGCGATTCCGATGGAATTGAGGCCTGCATCTGCCTCAATCAGGTAAGCCTTCGAAGCGCTCACCATCGTCACCGCCACAGTGACTGTCACCAACGCCGAAGCGTTATTCAGGGTCAGGCTTCCGGTACCGTCGTTCTTAATGCTGTAGCTGCCGGTACCGGTAGTGAGCGCGGGCGTAGCTGCTTCGGAGAAGTCATCGGACACGCTCGTAAGATTGCCGTTGCCATCAGCGACAAATACCCCGGCCTCATAGTAGGGAAAGGCGACGCCGCTTATTGTGTCGGTTCCCGACAACTGGTACACGTATTGCCCTTTCAGGCTGGCATTGGAAAAATTCCCCTTGGGGATGAAAGGCCCAGGACCGCTTGATCCACAAGCTGCACAAAACACAAGCGAAAATAGGCCGAGAGGGAAGAACAGTTTCTTCATGACGAATGCGCAGCCAGGTAGCCGCCTACTCCTTGAGTGGGATGAGGATCATTTTACCTACATCTTTGTGAGAAAACCGGGACTGCTCACTGTTAACACACCGGCGGCAGGAAAGTTGCCCGGCGAATCTTATGGGTACACAGCTTATGCGGCTTTTCGTTCGGGTTACACCCGCTCGCCGCGCAGGACTTCTCGCACTTTGCGCGACAGCATTTGCAGCGTAAACGGTTTTTGCAGGAAGGCCGTTCCGGCTTCCAGCACGCCCTGGTGGACGATGGCGTCTTCGGTGTAACCGGAGAGGAAAAGGACTTTAATTTCAGGATCGGAGGCTGACAGTTGCTTAGCCAGTTCTCGTCCGCTCATCCCCGGCATCACGACGTCGGTGATTAGCATGTCGATCGGCCCGTGATGATCGGACGCAGTCCGTAGCGCCGCTTCGCCGTGCTCAGCCTCAAGGACCTTGTATCCCTTGGCTTCCAAAGTTTCCCGCACCAGTTGGCGGACGGATTCTTCGTCCTCGACCAACAGCACCGTCTCCGAACCGCCAGTAGCAGATTGCGAAGCCCGCAAGGTGCCCAGAGGTTCGGCGGCATCCTCCACTCGCGCCAGGTAGATGCTGAAAGTTGTGCCGCGGCCGACTTCGCTTTGCGCGAAAATGTAACCCCCACTTTGTTTAATGATGCCGTATGCCGTTGAAAGCCCCAGCCCTGTGCCCTTGCCTTTTTCCTTGGTGGTAAAAAAAGGCTCGAAAATGCGGAACTGGGTTTCTTTGTCCATGCCGTGCCCGGTATCAGTGATCGAAATCATTACGTAGGGACCGGGCTGAATGTAGCTGTATTCGCGGCGCAGGTCGTCGTCGAGATTCACATTGGCGGTTCGGATGGTGAGCTTGCCACCGGTGGGCATGGCGTCTTTGGAATTAACCACCAGGTTCATGATGACCTGCTCGATCTGGCCGGCATCGGCCCGGGTCCGCCCCAAATCCTCTGCCAGTTGGGTATTCAGTTCAATGTTCTCCCCAATCAAGGGACGCAGCAGCCGCTCCAGGTCCTTGACGATCGCGTTCACGTCCACGACCTTGAGCTCCAGAAATTGCTTCCGGCTGAAGGCCAGCAGCTGCCGGGTAAGAGTGGTGGCGCGATCGGCGGCCTGTTGAACTGCGGCAATCTTCGGATAAAGAGGATTCCCTCGTGCGGTCTTCTCCAATAGAACTTCGGTATAGCCGCTGATCACCATTAGAAGGTTGTTGAAATCGTGGGCAACGCCACCTGCCAAACGCCCCACAGCTTCCATTTTTTGCGCTTGCCGGAATTGATCTTCCAGCACCCGCCGTTCGGTCACATCTTCAGCAATCACTTCCAGGACGCGCTCGTTTTGCTCTGGAATGGTGACCGCGCGTCCGCTCAGGCGAACCGTGATGGCATTGCCGTCCTTCCTCTTCCAGCGTACCTCCATGTTCTGCAGACGGGTGCCGCGGTGAAATTGACTCATCAACCGCGCCTGCTCGGCAGGATCCGCAAAGACGTCCCGTTTGGGGTCCAGGGCCAGCACTTCTTCCGCCGAAAAGTAGCCCAACATCGCGGTCAGTGCCGGGTTTACATCTAGAAATTTTCCTTCCATGCTGGATCGGTAGATTCCATATACCGCGCTCTGCACCAGCGAGCGATAACGTCCCTCGGAACGCCGTAGAGCTTCCTCGTTGCGCCTGTGTTCGATGGCGCTGGCCAGTTGCTGCGATACGAAGGTCAGAATTTCTTTGTCTGTTTCTCGAAAGCGTACCCGGTCCGCATAAACCTGTACCACCAGCACGCCAAAAGTGTTACCCGCAGCTTTCAGAGGAACGCCCAGCCAGTCCACCGAAGGAGCGCCAATTAGCTCCACTTCACCGCGCCGCACCAGTTGGTCGAAAAGGTCTGGGGTACACAGCAAGGGCTCGCCAGTCCGCAGCACGTATTCGGTTAGTCCACGGCCCAGCTTCTTGGGCCCGGGTCGAGGATCTTCCTGATCCACGAAGTAAGGGAAGCTGAGCAACTGGGTCAGCGGGTCATACACGGCAATATAGAAATTGCGGGCGTACATCAATTCAGCGACGATGCTATGGATCGCGGCATAGAACTGCTGCAGATCTTCCGCCGAGCTCGTCTTCTCGGCGATGCGGTAGAGTGCCGAACTGAGTGCCTCCGCTCGCTTCTGCTCCGAGATATCGCGATAAAGAACGCACGCCGCCACTTGTTTTCCACCGACAATGACGGGAGCGCTGGAGAGGAATACATCCACCAGCGAACCATCTTTGCGCTGCCGCTTGGTTTCCAGCGTCACCTTGCGGCCCTGCGAAAGGGAGTCCGCAATCCAGCGCGTTTCCGAGTTGCGATCAGGCGGGACGATCAAGGTGTCAATCCGCCGACCCAGGGCTTCTTCCGGAGCAAAGCCGAACATACGCGTAAATTCTGCGTTCAGCCGCAAGATCTGGTGTTGTTGGTTGAGAATAGTAATGGCCTCGGGTGCACACTCCACTAACTGCTCGAGGTAGGCCTTCTCTACTTCAGGACTTTCGAAATTGACGGCCGGATCTTCCTCGGTGAAGACGGGCGCTTCCGCGGTGGCCGCTGCGGTCTGACTCTCGGGATGGGAAAGCGCCGGGGTGCCGCGTTCCAGAGCTTGCTGGAGAAATCTGGCACGTGCAAGGTCAGCCGACTTGGCTGGCCGGGTGACCTTATCACCCATCGCAGACCCCTCCCCATTTTGATTCGAGACTGATGTGGGATGTTAGATCGGCGGCTTGTCACCAGAAAGTTACGGAGGTAATTCGGCACGACACGGAAGGCCAAGCGGTGCTTAAGATTAGGTTCCGGTCGCCAGCATCTCGCAGACTCGTTGAATAGCCTCGTGCTGTTCCGGGCTCATGGCGAGAAATTCGAAACCATGGCGCAAGCCATCGCGATAACGCACCAGGGCGCGGATCTTCATGGGATAGGGGGCCAGCGGTAGCGAGATCTCCATGGAGACGACTTCGCCTGGCTCCAATTCTCCGGTCAGCGTGCCGCCAATGCCATCCTGTCCCATTTCATTGGAACGCCCCCAGAGGGAAACAGTTTTGCCCTCGCGAAAGACATTGACCGACAGTCGAATGTCGAGCGGATAGCGTGGATAACGGCGTGGCGGGTTAGTTGGTGGCTTGGGGTCGGGCACACTGCTACTCATTGATCTTTCTTAAGTCAGTAAAACTCTCTGTCGATCCATGCAAAGCCAACCGCGGAGAATGGCTAGTTCCCGTGCAACGATGCTAGCATTTTTCTCGACCGTGTAACTATGAGTAGAACGCCCCCTCATTACCTTTGTGGGGATCGCGACGTACAAACTGAGGTCAGAAGCGACAGCCTGTTTCTGAGTTCATACTGTGGGGAGCCCGAGCCGTCGCATCACTAATCGATGTGCTCGCCTTCCTCTACGAAGCCAATCTCTGCCGGCGGCAATTTATCGCCGGGACGTGCCCAGAAAACATAAAGCGAGGGCAACAAGACGATGCTGATGACCAACTCGACAATGAGTCCACCAACAATCACGATGGCGAAAGGCCGTTGTGAATCAGACCCGATATCGTGTGACATGGCGGCGGGAAGTAAACCCAAAGTGGCAACCAGCATGGTCATCATGATGGGCCGCAAGCGCAGTGATGCGCCTTCTTTCGCGGCCTCGCGTGGGTTCATGCCGCGGGTGCGAAGCTGGTTGATGTATTCCACCATGATCACTCCGATTTCGACAGATACGCCGATCAGCGCTAGGAATCCCAGGCCAGACGAAACCGAAAAATGCGTGCCTGTCAGCAATAGGCTAAAAAAACCGCCGAGGGGTGAAAGTGAAACTACGGCGAGGATCAGACCCACCCATTTCCAAGAGTCAAATGCCGAGTACAGAATGAAAGACATCAGAAGAAGCGTGATCGGGACAATGAAGGCTAACCGGCGGTTTGCCCGCTGCTGGCTTTCGTACTCCCCGGTCCAATCGAGATGGTAGCCTTCAGTTAACTGAACTTTTTGGCGTACTTCTTCAATGGCCTGGCGCACGGTGCTGCCTAAGTCGCGCCCACGGACACTGTACTTGATGGCAATGTATCGAGAGTTGCCCTCACGATAAATGGTGGAAGCACCATCCTCTAGTTTGATCTGGCATAACTGTCCAAGCGAAACCCGTTCGCCGGAAGGCGCCAGGATTCGAATGCTGGCGATGTCGCTTACGGACTTGCGAAACGGTTCCTGGTAACGAACGGTCAGATCATATCGCTGCTCCGCGACCAGAATTTGGCTAACCGCTTTCCCGCCCACTGCGGTCTCCACTGCATCCTGAACGTCGCTGACATTGATGCCAAAGCGATCAGTGATGGCACGATCAACCACTAGATTCACATTCGGCTGGCCGCGGACCTGAAATGTGCCGAGGTCGGCCACCCCTGGGATCTGGCTCATCACGCGCTGCATCTCGTCGGCTTTTGCTTCCAGAATCTTCAAGTCAGGACCAAAAAGTTTGACCGCTAACTCTCCCTTCACGCCGCTGACGGCTTCTTCCACATTGTCAGAAATCGGCTGGGAGAAGTTCCAGTCGACCCCCGGAAATTTGTTGAGTTCGGTGTCCATGGATGCGATCAGGTCGTCCTTTTTCCTGAACTGCGATCGCCACGTAGCGCGGGGAAGCAGATCAACGAAGAACTCCGTGTTGTAGAAACCGCTGGCATCGCTGCCATCGTCGGGACGGCCGACCTGGCTGACCACCTGCTTGACTTCGGGAAAATTGGCCAGCATCAGCCGTGCGTTTTTGGCTAACGCGATGCCAGCCGTGGGGCCGGTGCTGGGCGCGAGTGTGCCACGAACCCAGATAGCGCCTTCATCCAAATGGGGCAAGAACTCAGACCCAATGACTCCCCCAAGCCCAAGAAACAGCATGAGCGCCAGTGCTGCCAGACCCAAACCGAGAGGGACTTTCAGATGATCGAAGCACCAATTCAGTGTCCGGGCATAGCGCTCCTGCAGGAAATGCAGGATAGGGTTACGCCACTCTTGGATAGTGTCCTTAAAGAGAAGAGTGCAAAGCACGGGAGCAATGAGTAGGGCAAATAACAATGCGCCGAGCAGAGCGAATGCCACTGTCCACGCCATAGGCCGGAACAGACGGCCTTCCACGCGCTGCAGAGTGAAAATCGGGAGATACGAAACGATGATGATGATGCGGGCAAAGAAGACTGGTTTTTGCACCTCGTGCGCAGCCGAGCCTATGATCTCGAGAAATGTTTTCTTGCCGCGACCGAATTCAAAATGGCGCAAGATGTTCTCCACCATCACCACCGAGCCATCCACAACCATGCCGAAGTCGAGGGCGCCTAGCGACAGCAGGTTTGCCGGGATGTGGTTAAGATCCAGCAGAATTGCCGCAAACAGGAGAGAGAAGGGAATGGTAAAAGTGACGATGAGAGCGCTGCGGGCATTTCCCAGGAATAAAAACAAGACGAGAGTGACCAGGAGCACGCCATCTGTAAGATTGCGCAGCACGGTGTGTGTGGTGTAGTGGACGAGATCGCTGCGGTCCAGGTGCGGGACAAATTTGACTCCCGCCGGCAGCAGACGCTGCCCGCCCTTCGTCCCGTTCAGTTCCCCGATTTTTTGGTGCAGGGCGTCGAGCGTGGCGTCCGCTTCGGCGCTCTTGCGCAATAAGACAATGCCTTCCACCACGTCATCGTCATTGACGACGGTCCCGTCTTCGTGACGAATGGTTTTGCCCAATTGCCCGAGTCGTACCTTGGGCGATTGCACGACTAAGGCCAGGTCACGAACTCGTACCGGAGTACCGTTCACCGCCTTGATTACGGTCGCTCCAATGTCGTCCGTGTTCCTCATCAACCCGACCGCGCGTACGTTCAAGGCCTGCTCTCCCCGCTCGATGAAACCGCCGCCAGCGTTGACGTTGTTGGCTGCAAGAGCCTGCTCCACCTGACTCAGCGAAATACCGTAAGACACGAGTTTGCCGGGATCGATCCGGACCTGATATTCACGTGTCGGCCCGCCAAAGGGGTTCACAGCCACGACGTTAGGCACCGACTTTAACTGGTTGACCACGAACCAGTCGTTGATCGTCTTCAACTCCATCACGTCATACTTAGGATTGGTGCTCTGCAGGGTATAAAACATGATCTGCCCGGTCGGACTGTAATCCGGTCCCAGGCCAGGGTTCACACCTTGGGGCAACGTCACTTGCTGCAAACGGTCGAGCACCTCCTGTCGCGCCGTGAAAGTGGTGATTTCATCGTCGTAAAGGATAGTGATGACGGAAAGCCCGGCTAGCGAAGCCGATCGAAGATGTGTCATATGGGGCACCCCGTTCAGTTGTACTTCGATGGGGACCGTGATCTGTTGCTCGATTTCTTCCGCCGCGTGACCTGGCCACTGGCTGATGATCTGGGTATAGGTGTCGGCGACGTCGGGATAAGCCTCAATCGGGAGATTGTGGAATGAGAGAATACCCCAGACAAATAGAACCAGCGCCAGACTGAGCACCAGGATGCGATTGCGCAGGGCAAAGTCGATGAGATAACGGATCATTTGCCTTGCCCTGCGACCGCCGTCGAAAACGCTAGCGCGTTGGCCACGACTTCTTCCCCGGGCTTCACATCATCTTTGAGTTCTTGCATTCCGTCCGGCGTCGGTCCGAGCGCATGCACCTCGATGCGGCGAAATCTTTGCGCACCTTCTTTGCGGAAGATCCAATCTCTGTCCTGCAATCGCATGATCGCGGTACTGGGCACTACAGTAAACGTCTGCAGTTTGCGCGAGCGGAAGGTTGCTACTGCGTACATCCCGGCCCGCAAAGACCCGCCGGCGTTCGAAAGCACAATGCGAAGTTTTGCCGACCGAGTGTTGGGGTCCAACACGCGCGAGATGTCGCCCACTTCGCCCCGAAAAACCTTATCGGGATATGCATTCAGCCGGATCTCCGCCGCATCACCCAGACGCACGTCATTCAGATCGTTCTCGTAGACGTCGCACAGTACCCAGACCTGAGAAAGGTCGGCGATAGTAAATAGGTTGGGGGTGTTGTCGATGCTCTTCACACCTTCAAATCCGGCGACGTTCTGCTCCACGATGGTTCCAGAAACAGGCGCCCGCAATTCAATGAGGGAACCGGGGCGCGTAGGGTCGCCGCCTAACACGCGCACATGCTGTTCGGCAGTTTCTCGATCCACTTTGGCCTTGTCTGCCGCATTCTGTGCTGCTTCCAGGTCTTTCTGTGCGAAAGCACCGCGGTCGTAAAGCAGTTGCCCGCGGTCTAGCGCTTTCCGGGCGAGTGCTTCATCGGCCCGCGCCTTTTGATAGTCGGACATGGCGCCGGCAAGATCTTGGCTGGAGATCACTAACAGGACTTGGCCTTTCTTCACGGAATCGCCTAGCCGCGTCTTCACCTCCACCACCCGGCCGGAACCCAGCGAAGTCACGTGAATCGTCCGGTTCACATCGGGAGTGATGCTGCCATTCGCAGTCAGCACCATCGGAAGCTCGCGGGTTTCCACCTTCGCCAGCTTGAATAACTCGGGATGATCCGGATTGTAGACGCCGGGCTCGAGCGTGACTTCCGCTCTGGTGGGCGCCGCCTTAGTGTTGTTGGAGCAGGAGAGCGCCAGGGTAGCAACCAAAACAGCCGCGGGAATTGCTAGATAGACAAACGTCGTGTGCCTCACGGGATCACCTCTCGTCCCACGGCCATATTCAATTGGGCGGCAGCGGTCAAGTACGAGCCGACTAAGTTCAGGTAGTTCAACTGTACGGTTCGGTATTCACTCTCTGCGTTTAAGAAATCAAGAAGGGAAGCTCCACCGTGCTGATAGGAAAAGAAAACCGTATCCCGGACGCGCGCGGACTGCTGCAAGTACTTAGCTTTGTACGGTCGCAGCAAAGTCATATTGCTGTCGACCACGGCGTAACCGGAATCCACGTCGCTCAGCACCGATGCTTCAGCAGCGTCGCGCAGCCTCTCATTGCGCGTGATATCAAGCTGCGTGCGCAGCTTCTCTCCCTGATTGCGATCGAAAACCCGCAGCGGGACGCTGACACTGACCCCGACAGTATTTATGCCAAACGGGTTGTTGTTGGATGAATTATGCGTATACCACGCGCTGAGAGTTGGATCCGTCGAGCCGTTCGCAACCGCCAGCTTGTGGTCGGTTTGGGCCTTATCCACGGACTCGATGGCGGCCTTCAAGTCCGGCCGCGTGTCCAGCGCAACCTTCCGGAACTCGTCCCGCGGCATAAGTTGATCGTTGAAGTCAAACGGACCACTGACGTCAAATTGTTCAATCGCGGTGCGATCATTCAGCAACGTGAGCAGTTGGATCTTCGCTGTCCGCAAATTGACTTCCGCAGTCTGCACGTCGGACTCATATTGGACTCGTTGCAGCTCCAGCCGGTCGAGATCGATTTGCGCGATGTCACCGGCATTGAAGCGAGTCCTGCTGATATCGAGCACGTGATCATAGTAGGCCAGATTGTCTTTCGCCAGTTGCAGCACTGCTTTGGCTTGCAGGGTGGACACAAAAGCGCTGCGCAGGTTGAAGAGCAAGGTTCGATCCAGATCGGCATGATTAAACTCGGCGATCGTGGTGCCTTTTTTTGCACTTGCCAGCCGCAGCTCGCGCTTGTGCCGACGTTCGTGAAGGTAGCTGATGCCGGGCGACTCAAAAGTGCCGGCGAACGGTCGCCAGACGCCCTTCTCGGGAGCGATTTGAGTCCCATCTACCGTCAGATTTAAGTCAGGATTAGGGCGGAGATAAGCGGTGATTTCTTGTGCCTTCGATTCATCGATACTCAGTTTGTCTGCGAGCAGCGCGGGATTATTGGCCTCAAAGCGTTCTCGTACTTGCTGCCAGGTCCAGGAGGTTTGCGCCCTCGCTTCCAAACTGAAACCGAAACCGAGCAGAAGAAGCAGTGCGGAACTCCGCCAAAGCGTCTTTTGCGGGCACTCCATAGTCGTTTCCGTAACTGCTGTAAAGCGGCGTTGCCGCGGGTGCACCGCGACTGTTTCAAGAATTTAAGATTCTGCCGTATAAAAAGCGGCCTGCCGGCTGTGCTAGCTGAATGGATACGGCGGCGGAGCGCGACCATTGCGATGCGCTAGGTAGACTGGTTCCGGCCGCAGGGAAGGCGTGGTGACGACCCGTCCGTAGATCAGGCAGCTCGGACTGAACGAATAAAGGCGGAAGCGGAGGGCAGGGGGTGCGTGCAGGGTGGTCGGCGAGGAATAGGGTCTTTCGCCTCCGGATGCCTCGACCTGACGCTTCGATGAGCTTGACTCCTCCAGTTCCGGCCGCATCACGTGCATGTCATCCGTAGCGGAAACGACAGGAAATAACAGCACCAGAACACAGCCCAAAAGCAGTTTCGGGCGCATACTGCCGAGTCGCCTCGAGCTTTGGACACAGGCCGGATCACGCAGGCAAAGCCAAATGGCGGGTAATGTCAACATCAGCCAGAGAATATTGAGCAGCAATTCCATAGCGCGGTAAGGCCAACCCTATGCGCTCAAGTCTGCCAAGATACGAAGACTAAGTCAATGTGACACCGGGAGTCGGGCGGGGAAACACAGTTTCTTCGGTAATGTGGATGCCATCCTTGAAGTTGTCACGGACGGCTCGTAGGTTCCCCTTTGACGGACCTTGGCGCCGCAGCGGACTCTTGCGCTGACGTAGCTCGAAGGTTAGTCGTGCCACCTTTTGTACGAACTCAGAACCCGGGCGCGAATGTGTACCCGATTGACATGCCGAACCGCGCTGCTTGCGAAGAGGGAAACTCCACGTTGTTATGAACCAGGTAGAGGTGCGCCTCTGGACGAATGAAAAGATGTCCCCAAATGTAATACCGAATGCCAGCGCCGATGTGTCCCATGAAGTGATTGCTGCTGACGAAATCGGTGCAACCGAGGAAGTTACAATTAAAAAACGGCTGATAAAAGCGCAGACTCTCCCAGCCGATCCCGGCCATCACTTCGGCTTGCACGCGTTTTCCGAACTTTGGCGCGTAGATTCCGTTAAAGTCGTAGAACAGGGGACGGTAGGGCAAAGCTCCACCATAGAGGTTCCGACTGGCCCTCCAAGCCAGTTCGCCGCCAAAACCGAGGTTGTGCTTAATTAGGACGTCAGCACTGAACACTGGGTACGCCCCGCCACGTTCGGAGACGGTATTGCCTCCTGAATCTGGCACGGTACCCGAAGGCGCCGTAACCGTGCCTACGCCAAAAGCTGCATCGAATTGTTGGGCAAAAGCGCTTGTCTGCATCGCGAAGAACATGCCCAAAGCCAGAACCAAGCTTAACTTTCTCAAAATGAGCCTCCGAATCAAAGGTTAGTCGCCACAGATCAAACCCAATTTCTTGAAATTAGATGCGGCCGGCGTGCTCGCGAAAAAAGCGGCCCTTTTTATCGGTCCTGACACGTCGCCACAATCATAAAGTCTCTGTCCGGCGCGATTCAATCATCAGCCAGAATGTAAAGAATAGTCAAAAAACCGTAAACTCATTAAACTTGCTGTCCGCGGAGGCAACATGAGCTTAGGCGGGGCCCTGCTGCCCGAATTCGATCAGGAGATGGCCAACACGCGCCGGACTCTGGAGCGAGTTCCGGAGGATAAGTTCGACTGGAAACCGCACCCCAAATCCATGACCATGGGACGCCTGGCCACGCACTTGGCTGAACTGCCGGGTTGGGCGATCGCTACTGTTGAGAAGGATTCGCACGATCTCGCGCCGGCGGGTAGCCAGGGCTTGCAGTCAGCCACAGCAAAAACACGCAGGGAGCTCCTGGCCTTGTTCGACGCCAACGTTGATGCCGCCCGGATTGCAATTTCCCACGCCCGCGACGCTCATCTGGCTGAAACTTGGACTCTGCTGGTTGCGGGCAACAGGATCTTCTCGCGACCGCGACTTGCGGTGCTGCGTAATTCCGTCTTGAACCATAGCATCCATCACCGGGCCCAATTAGGAGTGTACCTGCGGCTGAACAACCTCCCAGTTCCGGCCATTTATGGCCCGTCGGCCGATGAGAAGTAGCGAGCCCCAGGCGGCTTGAGGGCAATGGTTTGCATCTGCAAGGTTGCAAACAGAATCAAGATAACTTGCCGATTTACTGATGTTCAGCTCCTTTCGACTTGGAAGAAATTGAACGTGACGACGCCATTCTCGAAAGCGCACCGAAAAAAGACAGTTCCGTGCCTGGTTGCCATGATCATTCTGGCTGCCGTAGCGGCGATGGGGCAGAACACGATCGGATATTCGGAAAACACCTCGCCAACCCCTGGCCTCCCGAGTGGAATTGGCCAGTCGACTCCTCAGAACCCATTCACGGGTAGCGTTCCTCAAGGCAAGGCTACGCCTCAAGTCTTGTCTCTATCTTTTAAGGACGCGATTGACCTTGCGCTGAAGAACAACCTTGGACTGCTGCTGCAGGGTGACAATACGCTTAGCGCTCGTGGACAAAAGTGGAAAGAGCTCAGCGCCCTACTCCCTGATCTCACGACGAAAACCAGTGAGAATGTCAACCAAATCAATCTGGCGGCAGAAGGAATTCGGATTCCGATTCCGGGGTTTCCTAACATCATCGGTCCCTACAGCTTTTTCGATACCCGCGCCTATCTCACGCAATCCCTTTTCGACCTGCACTCAATCCAGCGCGAGCACGGAGCGGCGGCGAATGAAAGCGCCGCACACTACAGTTACAAAGACGCTCGCGACATAGTCGTGCTGGCAGCCGGAAATATGTATCTGCAGTGCATCTCCGCGGCGGCTCGCGTGGAAAGCTCGCAGGCTCAGGTGCAAACTGCGCAGACGCTTTACGATAAGACGGCCGACCAGCAGACTGCCGGAGTCAGTCCAGCCATTGATACTCTTCGGGCTCACGTGGAACTGCAAACCCGGCAGCAGCAGTTGATTGTCGCCAGGAATGATTACGCCAAACAGAAGCTGGCTCTGGGGCGTGTGATTGGACTGCCTTCGGGACAAGAGTTCACACTCACCGAGCAAGCTCCGTACGAACCGCTGGTTGCGTTAAGCGTGGAGCAGAGCCTGCAACGCGCGTACGCCTCGCGTTCGGACTACCAGGCAGCATTGCAGCAGGTACGGGCAGCAGAATACTTTCGCAAGGCGGCATCATCGGAATATTTGCCCAGCCTCGACCTGGCGGCAAATTACGGCGCTATCGGATTGAGGCCGGACAGCTTGCACGGAACCTTTGAAGTGAGTGGATCGTTGACAATTCCCATTTTCCAGGGCGGAAAAGTCCGGGCTGACGTTTTACAAGCTGAAGCGACGCAGCGGCAATACCGTTCTCAACTAGAGAACTTGCGCGGCCAGATTGATTACGAAGTACGCACCGCTTTGCTGGATCTGGCAGCCGCGGCCGATCAAGTCGAAGTCGCCCGCAGTTCTGTCGATCTTGCCAATCAAACGCTGATCCAGGCCCGGGACCGCTTTGCGGCCGGAGTCACCGACAATCTGGAAGTGGTGCAGGCACAGGAATCGGTGGCCTCGGCCAACGAGACTTATATTTCCAGCCTTTACGCCCACAATCTGGCTAAACTCTCCCTGGTTCGAGCTATGGGATACGCCGAAGAGGGCGTGAGGCAATACTTGATGAAGAAATAAGCGGTCTATGGAACCAGCCACTGAAACTAGTACGCCCGAGCGTCGCACGACTCAGCCTGCGCCTTTGCCGGCCACGGACAGAGACCTGCGCTGGAGGCAGGCTTCCCGCAATCCGCGATTCCGCATGGCATTGATCCTTGGCGGAATCGTATTGCTGGTGGCAGGTTTTTTTCTCTGGCGCTACTTTACTAGCTATGAATCCACTGACGATGCCCAGATTGACGGGCACTTGAACTCGATCAGCGCGCGCGTCTCCGGCCACGTGGAAAAACTTCTGGTGAACGATAACCAGTACGTCGCGGCCGGTACGCCCCTGGTGGAGATCGATCCCAGGGACTATCAGGTCGCGGTGGAACGGGCCAAGGCCGCTTACGCTGACGCGCTGGCCACAGCCCAAGCCGCGCAGGTGAATGTTCCCATCACTTCGGTAAACACAGGCAGCCAGTTGACCGGAGCACAAGCCGACGTGGAGAATGCGCGCGCCGGCATTTCCGTAGCTCGCCAGCAATTCGATGCCGCCAGAGCACAGTTGGAGCAGGCTGAAGCCAACGATGTTAAAGCGCAGAACGATTTGGGCCGCTACAAGCAGTTAGTTGAGAAACAGGAAATTTCGCAGCAGCAATACGACCAAGCGGTGGCCGCCTCGAGGGCCAGTGCCGCGACGGTCGCGGCAGCGCGCGCCTCCGCTGCAGCAGCTGAACAGCAGGTCACCCAGGCACAGAGCAAGCTGGCACAGGCTGAAGCAAACCTGCGGGCGGCCGGCACCGGCCCGCAACAGGTTGCCACCACTCGCTCCCGTGCCCAGTCAGCCGAGGCCGAAGTGCAACTTAGAAGGGCCGAACTAGACCAGGCCGAACTAAATCTGCAGTACACGCTAATCATCGCCCCAGTCAGCGGAATCGTGACCAACCGTACGGTCGAAGTCGGACAGAATGTTTCGATTGGTCAGGAATTGATGAAGGTCATCAACCTGGACGATATCTGGGTAACCGCCAATTTCAAAGAGACGCAGCTCAGGCACATGCAAGTTGGGCAGCCGGTCACCATTCGCGTTGACACCACGGGCCAGGACTACAAGGGACATGTGCAGAGTATCGCCGGAGCAAGCGGCGCCATCTCCAGCTTGTTGCCCCCGGAAAATGCCACCGGCAACTACGTGAAGGTTGTGCAGCGAATCCCGGTGAAAATTACCTTTGATCCCGGTGAAACCAAGGAGCACATTCTGCGGCCAGGAATGTCGGTTGAGCCGAAGGTCTGGATCCGATGAGTTCAGCCTCGCTGACCATGGATGGCGCCGCTTCGGGGCGTCCTGCGATAAATCCCTGGATCATTGCGCTGGCCGTCACCCTGGCCACGTTCATGGAGGTGCTGGATACCAGTATCGCCAACGTGGCCCTGCCGCACATCGCAGGCGGCCTTTCCGCGGGAACCGACGAGAGTACGTGGGTTCTTACTTCTTACCTGGTTTCCAATGCCATCGTCTTGCCGCTCAGCGGCTGGGTTTCTTCCATCATCGGACGCAAACGTTTTTACATGACCTGTGTTGCCATCTTCACGGTCAGCTCTCTGCTCTGCGGCCTGGCCCCGAACCTCACCATGCTGATTATCTTTCGCGTGCTTCAAGGCGCCGGAGGAGGTGGCCTGCAGCCTAGCGAGCAGGCCATCCTGGCGGATACGTTCCCACCGGCGAAACGTGGCATGGCTTTTGCCGTCTATGGCATTGCGGTGGTCACAGCTCCCGCGCTTGGTCCGACCCTTGGCGGCTGGATTACGGACAATTACACCTGGCGCTGGATTTTCTTCATCAACATCCCTGTCGGAATTCTTTCGCTTACCCTGACCTCCCGGCTCATCACCGACCCGCCCCACATGATCCGTCGGAAACTCTCGGAGACCAGAATTGACTACATCGGCTTGGGCATGATCGCGTTGGGATTGGGGACGCTGCAAGTGGTGCTGGACAAAGGGCAGCGCGACGATTGGTTTGATTCTCACTTCATTCTGGCTCTTTCCATCATCTCCGCCGTCTCGTTGCTGTTTGTGATCTGGTGGGAATGGCGCAACAAGGATCCGATCGTTGATCTGCATCTGTTCAAAGATCGTACCTTTGGCGCTTCCTTCATGCTGATGTTCATGTTGGGATTTGCGCTATTGGGCAGCACGCTCTTGCTGCCACTATTTACGCAGACCCTGCTGG
>JABCYV010000035.1 GCA_013290025.1 Acidobacteriota bacterium | reverse complement strand
CTACGCGAGCGGTCTTGTCGTCTGGGCAGAATAATAGCGCTTGGTAACTCATACGTCGCATCGTAGGTAGTGTGGTAAGACCCAGCAAGTAACGAAAGTAATTGGCCGTGCTAAAGAGTTTGCGGATCAAGCCGAAAGCTGTGGTGTTTGAGAGGGAACGCCACAGTTAGTGAGAAGAGGCTTGGAAGCGTACTGTGACCTGCGTCTGGAAGACGACCGGTTGGCCGCTGGCATAATAGGGTTCGTAGTGCCATTGCTTAACCGCTTCGACTGCGGATGGCGCTAGTTGCGTGTTCCCACTGAGCACGCGCACCGGGCCGACGGTCCCATCTGTATTGACCGAGACCTTTATAACGACGGCACCCTCAACGCCTTTTCGACGAGCCGCGTAGGGATAAACCGGCTGCACGCGGTATGAAACGTGCGCGTCGGCGAGATCCTCCGCGAGAACCACAGGGCCGTTATCGTTATCGCCTTTGTTGGCTGGGGCGGATGTAGGAAGAAGAACAGCAGGGGCGGAGGTAGTCTTGGTGGTGTCTTTCTTGAATCCCGAAGTAGGTGCAGCCGCGGCTGGCGCGAAGCCGTCAGCGACCGTATTGCCTGAGGATGACGGAGCGGTCGACAACGGTGCTGAGCCTGTTGCTGCATTCAAGGGCTGTGCCGACGCAGGGGCAACGGTTTGTGTTGTCACTGGCTGAGCCGGTACCGCGGTCGGTGTCGATAACGCGAGTCCCACTTGGCGCTTCGCCGGGGTTCCGGTGATGAGAGCGTGCAAGTCTTCATATTGCGACACGACGATGTTGTGGAATGAGGGCAGCATCGTGAACGCGGCGTAGAAACCGGCCGCAGCCAGAATCGTGAAAACGCCCGCCAGCAGGTACGGGCTGGTTTTCCGTCCGGGCCCGTCCAGCGTGCTGAATGACGGCGGTGTGCTGCTGCGGGAACTTGGACGTTCGACCGGTCGGCTCGCAGTTGCATCCTCGGCCTCGGTCGAAACAGGTTGGGGTCGTGACAGCGTAAGCGGCGCTCCGAGAGTCAACTCTTTTGAAGAGCGGCCTTTGACGGGTGCTGAAGGAACCGCTGGAACCGCACTAACCTTGGCAGTAGCGGACGGCAGCGCGGTGGCACTGTCAACGCCAACTGGCTGGGCTGGCGGTGTGGAGGGTTGCACTACGTGGGCATCTTGCGCCTCATTGACCGCCGTTTGACTGACGCTCGCGTCCTCCATCTGTGTGGAGGTTGCATCCGCGCCGCGCGCGGCAGCAAGGGGCACCTTGCTGTCGTGCATCTCTTTTCTCTGCATTGCGAATGCGTTGCGGAGCGTGCTCCTCGCGCCCTCCAGAGAAACTGGTTTGGTCATGACCAGCCGGGCGCCTAGGCGAAACGCGGTGGGCACTCCTGCCTTGCCGTCGACAACGGCGATTGTCATGGAGCTCTGGTTTGCGCTGGACGTGCGTGCGCTCTCCAACACCAGGGTGGCGTTCGGCACGTCGTCACAATCCACCAGAATCGGATCAAAGCGCTGATTCGCCAGCCGCTTTGCGGCGACGGCGGGATCAGAGATTGTCTCGAAATTGATTTCTAACTCGCCGAGAACTTGGGTGACTGCCTCGATCGCTTTCGCGTCGCTGCAAATGAGGAGCGCACGTGGGAGCATGGCCGATGCTACGAAGCGTTGGCCGGTCGAGGCAAGTTACCGTAGTAAGCTTGGGCCGCGCTAAGCACCGCTTTCTTTGGCCTTGCCGACCGTTGCTGAGCCAGGCGGAGGATACGGAAGCGAATTGCTGAGCCCGGCAATATCCGAGGCTGCGAAGTCTGGGAACGGCAGCTTGCCGGCTTCTCTCCACTCCTGTACTTCATGCGCGGCTGCGGCGGTCTTTTCCTTGTCCAGACCCGAATCGCGCCCCAAGTACAACGTGCTTGCAGGAAAAGCGAGGGCGGTACCGGACGCTTGGATAATGTCCATCATTCGGAGCAGGAGATCTTCTTGGATTGCCAGGTACTCACCGCCGAAATCCTGGGTAAGCACATAGCAGAATATCTCCAGGCTGAGTGTCCCGGCATCGAATCCGATAAAGCGTATCCGCGCGCCGTTCGTTTCCACCTTGGGATGCTCGTAAAGCAGACGCCGAATCTCAGCCAAAGCGTGGCGCAGCTGATCGGGCGAAGTTTCACCGCGCAATGCCAGCTTCGTGTTGAAAAGAATCTTGTCACGTCGACTGAAGTTCTCCACGTTCATGGTGGCCAACGAACCATTGGGAATGGAAAGCTCAGTGCGATCATTCGTCCGCACCCGAGTCGAGCGCAAGCTGATGTCTTCCACCGTGCCCACGCGGTCGCCAAAACGGCAGAAATCGCCGACGCGGATTACTTCGTCACCCAGAACTGATACGCCACCAAACAGATTTTCCAGCGTTTTTTGCGCGGCAAAGGCAATCGCAATTCCACCGATCCCAACCCCGGCCAAAGCTGTAGTCAGGTTGAAGCCCAGAGTGGCGAGTACGGCGAACGCCACGATGATGACGATCAAGGCTTTGAGTAGGCGCTGTCCCAGCAGCATCAGCGAGCCCATGCCTATGCGTCCGGAAAGA
Organism: Acidobacteriota bacterium; assembly: GCA_013290025.1. Taxonomy (GTDB): domain Bacteria; phylum Acidobacteriota; class Terriglobia; order Terriglobales; family Acidobacteriaceae; genus JABCYV01. The sequence goes on along the minus strand of JABCYV010000035.1, from coordinate 26,380 downwards.
ACGGCGCGAGCACGTACGCCCTGCATCAAGCGCTCGGCCATCCGCCACACCAGCCAACTGAACGAGATAATCAGAACCACTCGGGTCACTTGCTGGTAATAGTGACGGTGCAAGAGGGGCATACCGAGAAACGCGATCATCGCTCGGTGGATCCAGGTACCAACGAACCACCACAGCGGCGTCGAAGCTGCTACCCATCCGGTAAGCTCGGCGTGTCGACGGTAACGGGACCAGAACCTCTTGGGCAACGCGAGTAGTTGAAGGAACAGCCACGCCAGGCCGGCGGCGATGGGCACCGCGGCGAGAAGTGCCAGCCACTGCCAGAGCGGCATTCCCAGCAATACGCTATGAACCAGAACCCGCGGAAGACGGACCTCCATCTGATGCACTGCAGCCTGGGCGTACAACTCGGGAACTTTTGCTAGCGTCTCCCAGGAGATCAACCAAATCCGTTTTGCGTTAGCATCTGTGACCCGGACTAGAATCAGGTCGACCTCAATATCCCCCGCAGCCAGGATTCCGACTTTTTGCTGCCCCGGAGGAACTCCCTCTTGTGGAACGCCCTCGGGTTGGTCGCTGAGGCGCGCCAAGTTGCCGACAAATGCCCGATCCTCGACCGTTTTCAACTTGCGGGCAAGGTCCTCACCCTCCACCTGCCGCCTGGACGCGCTCATTTGGAGATACTGCGCCGCGGTGGAATAGTTCCCGTCCTGGGCCGCATGCAGGAAACCGAATAGCGTTCCACTGGGCGTCTCACGGCCAAGCGGATCGGGGGGCGTGTTCGGCTTAGGCGTCTGCCCAGAGGGAGTCAGGATTTCCTGGGCGAACGAGCCCTGTCCTGCAGCTGGCAGACAAGGGCTTAGGCAGACGACAAACAAGAGGATTCGCTGCAACTTCAAGATCATTGGTTCCTCCTGGATGAAAGCGGTGCGTGCCAGCAGGATGCACGCCCGAGCATCAAAAGAAATAGGCAGAGCAGAAGCACCATTGTACCGGACGGTCGGGAGCTCACCGATTTCAGCGGGGTTTCGGCCGATAAACGTGCGTGCTGGTGCCGAAGAAGACCTCGGCGGATTCCATCAGGGTTTCCGAAAGCGTGGGATGAGGATGGATGCTGAGGGCGACGTCGGTAGCGGTCGCGGCCATTTCCACCGCCAACACGCCCTCGGCGATCAGTTCGCCGCACCCAACACCGACAATGCCCACGCCCAGCACTCGTTCCGTCTCGGGATCGAAGATGAGTTTAGTCATGCCTTCAGGACGGTCGAGTGTGACAGCACGCCCAGACGCCGCCCAGGGAAACCTTGCGACTTTGATCTGGCGGTTTTCCTTCTGGGCCTGCGTTTCAGTGAGTCCGCACCACGCAATTTCAGGATCGGTGAAGACAACCGCCGGAATGGCGTTCGGCTCAAATGCCACTTTGTGTCCCGCGATAGCTTCGACCGCTGTCCGTCCTTCGTGCGAAGCTTTGTGTGCCAGCATGGGTTCGCCAACTACATCGCCAATGGCGTAGATCGCAGGATCGTGTGTCTGCAATTGTTTGTTGACCTGGATAAATCCACGGGGGCCGACTTGGACTTGGGTTTTGTCTAAGCCTGGAATCTCAGAATTTGGTTTGCGCCCGACCGAGACCAGGACTTTGTCGAAAACCTTCTCGCGCTCTTTGATCTCTTGACCTTCGAAAGTCACCCGGATACCGCTGGCTTCTTCTTTCATCGCAGAAACTGTGGTGTTGAGAAGAATCGAATCGAAAATCTTTTCCACTCGTTTGTGCAGAGGAAGCACCAGATCACGGTCCGCGCCCGGTAGCAGCCCGGCGAGCATTTCGACCACGGAAACCTTGGAACCAAGTGCGGCATAGACAGTACCTAGCTCCAGCCCGATATAGCCGCCGCCGACCACGAGAAGACTTCTGGGCACTTCGCTTAGGTCCAACGCCCCCGTCGAATCCATCACGCGCGCGCTATTCAGTTTGAGGCTGGGAATGATCGCAGGACGGGAACCGGTGGCGATGATGATGCGGTCGAAGGAAAGGCTCTCTTCGGCACCGCCGGTCTTGGCCACACGCAAAGTAGTTGAATTCTCGAACGCCGCCTGCCCCTGAATGTATTGCACGGATCGAGCTTTCGACAGTTGACCGAGTCCGCCTGTCAGCTTCTTCACCACGCCTTCTTTCCAGGAGCGCAGGCGAGGCAGATCAATCTTCGGATCGCTGTATTCGATTCCCCAATTTTTCGCTTGGTGAGACTCGTCAATCACCTTCGCCACATGCAGCAATGCTTTTGACGGAATGCAGCCGCGGTAGAGACAAACCCCGCCCGGATTGACCTCGGGATCGATCAGTGTGACTTTCATTCCGAGGTCAGCAGCGAGGAAAGCAGCGGCGTAGCCACCAGGCCCGCCGCCTAACACCGCAATACTCGGTTTGGGGTTGTCTGACATTCGTATGTTTTAAGAGAAGAAGCCAAACATGATCATCAATCGACAATGGATAGATCTCACGCGCTTCCCTCCCGGATCTCCATACGCCGGATGAGACCGTCTGTAATCAGGTAAACGTGCTGAACGATCCGGTCCACGAGCACAGTCCCGACTAGGTCCCGGACGACTTGGTGGACATCCACTATCATCCGTCCAGCACCATCAGGTTCAATGCGAATGGGTTCAACATGCGGGTCGAGCAAGCTCCACTGGCGCTTCCAATAGGCACGCACAGCCTCATGGCCGTGCAGCCATCCACCTTCCATCCCGTTTGGCCATTCGACCTGCGGATGCATGACGGCGAGAATCGAATCCACTTCGCGCCGACGAAAGCCTGATAGACAGCAAGGAGTAGATCGCGTTCCGCAGCAACGTTCTTGGCTGTGATCTCGTTCATCCCTGCACCGACAGCAGAAATGGTTGTTCGAACGCTTCCGCAATCCAGCGCAGAAAGCGCGCGGCGTCGGCGCCATCAATCAGGCGATGATCGTAAGACAGCGAAAGTGGCAGCACTCGTCGGGCCTCGAACTTGCCGCTGAGCCACACCGGCTCCATGCTTGAGCGCGATAGCCCGAGGATCGCGACTTCGGGATGATTGACGATGGGCGAAAATCCCGTTCCTCCAATGCCGCCAAGATTCGTAATGGTAAAGGTGCCGCCTTCCATTTCCGTGGGCGTGAGTTTCTTGTCGCGTGCCTTCTTGGATAGCTGCGTGAGCTCGGCGGCCAGTTCAACGATGTTTTTCTTGTCGACCTCACAGATGACGGGAACCAGCAGACCGCGGTCCGTGTCTACCGCTACTCCAATGTTTATGTACTGCTTATAAATGATCTCTTCCTTCGCCATGTCGATGCTGGCGTTGAATTGGGGAAAAACCTTTAATGCTGACGCGCAAACCTTGAGTGCGATGGCGGTCACGGTCATCTTGCCGCCGGCTTCTTCGGCCTTTGGAGCAAATCGCGCGCGCAACTGCTCAAGTTCGGTAATGTCTGCCTTATCCTGCTGAGTCACGTGCGGGACGGTGTTCCATGCTATCCGCAAGTGCTCGGCGGTTTTGCGTCGCACCCCGCGTATGGGTACGCGCTCGATCTTCCCCCACTTCGCGAAATCGGGAAGGGCGGGCTCCTCCAAATAAGTTCCGGGAGCATGCGCAGCGGCCGTAGCAGAAGTCAGCAATGCCTTCGAATGGGCTTTGACGTCGTCTTCGTTGATGCGCCCGCCAGCGCCGGAGCCCTTGACATCGTGAATATCAACGCCAAGCTCCCGCGCCAACCGCCGAACGTGAGGCGCTGCCGCCACCGGCTCGCGGTGCTCCGTACCGGCCACTTTGCCCAGCTGCTCGGGCATGGCGAACATCGGAGCCGTAGGTCGAGGTTGATCGGGCGGAAGCGCCTGTTCTTCCGTTTTGCCCTCGGCGCGGATGGCAGCCTGGAATGCTACTCGGGCCTCGTGCTGTCCATCGGCGTGTTCTACCGGAGCATGCTTCGCTCGCTCTGGTTGCGGAGCTGCGCCGCCTTCGAGGGTGAAGATGACTTGGCCGACCTTGACCTTCTGACCTTCCTTAACTCGAACGTCTTTGACCACACCGCTTACGGATGATGGAACTTCCACCACAGCCTTATCGGTTTCCAATTCCATCACTGGCTGGCCTTCTGAGACTTTCGTTCCTGACGAAATCATCAGCCGCACCAGATCGCCTTGATCGATATTTTCTCCAAGCTCGGGCAATCTGAATTCCGTTGCGCCAGGCGTTGCGGGAATTGCCGCAGCCTGAGGTGCGACGGCTCGGCGTTCGACGGATCGGCTTTCTGTCTTGGGTTGAGCTACCGATTGCGCGGGAGTATCAGAGATTTTTCCTGCCGGGGCTTTGGCTTCAGCAGCCTTCGTTTTGCCGCCCGCGCCATTCTCGACTGTGAAGATTACCTGGCCGACCTTAACCTTTTCTCCTTCTTTAACTCGAATCTCCTTCACCGTTCCAGCCACCGAAGACGGCACCTCAACCACGGCCTTGTCCGTTTCCAATTCCATTACGGGCTGGCCCTCGGTGATACTGGCTCCTGGCGATATCATCAGACGAACTAGGTCGCCCTGGTCAATGTTTTCGCCGAGTTCCGGTAGTTTAAATTCGGTCACGTAACTTTTTTCTCCCTTACTCTTGTTCTGTCATCCTGAGCAAAGTCTGTCGCTTCGTAACGCGAAGCAGCGGCGGAGTCGAAGGATCCCTATAGCAACCAAATCTATGATCGAGCTTTCCCCGCGGCACGGATCCTTCCGCTCGCAGCAAGCCCGGTCACTCGTAAGACGTCGGCGCCTTCTCAGCTAATCGCCGGGTTCGGCTTCCCCGCATTGATGCCGAGATCTCTAACCGCCTTCTGCACCACCTCAATCTGAATCTGCTGATCGCGCGCCAGCGCGGTGAGCGTGGCCAGCACGATGTGTTTTGCATCGACCTCGAAAAAATCGCGCAGTGATGCCCGACTCTCACTACGGCCGAAGCCGTCAGTACCGAGCGCCAGGAGCGGGCGGGGGACCCAGCGCGCGATGGACTCGGGCAAAACTTTCATGTAATCGGAGGCGGCAACGAATACACCAGGCGCATCCTTCAAACTGCGGGATACGAACGGTACGCGGGGAGTCTCGCCGGGATGCAGCATATTCCAGCGCTCGCAATCATTTCCGTCGCGATAGAGCTGCTTGTAGCTGGTCACACTCCAAACGTCGGCTGCCACGTTGTATTTTTCTTCCAGGATTTGTTGGGCTTTCAGAACTTCATACATGATGGTGCCGCTGCCGAATAGCTGGGCGCGCAACTTTGCATCCTTCTTCGTCGAAGCCCGGAAGCGATACATGCCTTGGAGAATGCCATCGCGCACCTCCTTGCCATCAGGCATCGCCGGCATGGGCAGCGGCTCATTGGTGACAGTCAAATAATAAAAGATAGATTCCTGATCTACATACATCCGCCTGATGCCGTCTTGAATGATCACAGCGATCTCATAAGCGAACGCCGGATCATAGGCCATCAGGTTAGGCACCGGCAGTGCAAGCACATGACTGTGGCCGTCCTGGTGTTGCAAGCCTTCACCGGCCAGGGTGGTTCGTCCCGCGGTGCCGCCAATCAGAAAACCGCGGGTTCGCATGTCGGCTGCTGCCCAGATCAAGTCGCCAATGCGCTGGAATCCAAACATGGAATAGTAAATAAAAAACGGGATCGTATTGATCCCGTGATTCGCGTAAGCGGTTCCGGCGGCGATGAACGAACATACCGAGCCCGCCTCGGTGATACCTTCTTCCAGAATCTGGCCGTCTTTCGCTTCCTTGTAGTAAAGGAGCGTGTCCATGTCGACGGGTTCGTAGAGCTGGCCAACCGTCGAGTAAATCCCGACCTGGCGGAACAATGCCTCCATGCCGAAGGTTCTCGCCTCGTCGGGAATGATAGGCACAATCAGCTTGCCGATTTCGGGATCGCGCAGCAACTTCGCCAGCAGCCGCACGAAGACCATGGTTGTTGATGCTTCGCGTCCCTCGGTGCCTTTGTAAAACTCCTCGAAGTGCGATTCGGAAACTGGATTGATGGGTTTGGAGCGTACTTTGCGCTCTGGCAAATAGCCGCCAAGCTGCGAACGCCGCTCCTGCATATAGCGGATTTCAGGGCTATCGTCGTCGGGACGGTAGAAAGGCGCATCATGCAATTGCTCATCGGGGATGGGAATCCCGAAGCGCGAGCGGAACATCTCCAGTTCGTCATCGTTCAGCTTTTTCTGCTGGTGAGTGATGTTCTTACCCTCGCCCGCTTCGCCCAAGCCGTAACCCTTGATGGTCTTGGCCAGAATGATGGTCGGCGCTCCCTGGTGTTCGACCGCAGCCCTGTAAGCCGCATGTACCTTTATGGGATCGTGACCGCCCAGCCGCATGCGGGAGAGTTGCTCGTCCGAAAGATGTTCCACCATCTTCAACAGACGCGGATCTGTGCCGAAGAGGTTGTGACGGAAATAGGCTCCGCTTTCCACGAAATACTTCTGATATTGGCCGTCGGAAATTTCGCCCAGACGTCTGACCAGCAGCCCATCGCGATCATTGATGATGAGATTGTCCCAGTCGCTACCCCACACAACCTTGATTACGTTCCAGCCGGCGCCGCGGAAAATCGCCTCCAGTTCCTGAATAATCTTTCCGTTCCCGCGCACCGGCCCATCCAGTCGCTGCAGGTTGCAGTTGACTACGAAGATGAGGTTGTCGAGCCGTTCGCGGGAGGCCAGCGTGATCGAGCCTAGCGACTCCGGCTCATCCATTTCGCCGTCGCCTAAGAAGGCCCAAACCTTGCCCCCGGTCGACTTCTTGAGTCCGCGATTCTCGAGATAACGGATGAATCGTGCCTGATAAATCGCTTGAATCGGCCCCAGTCCCATCGAAACTGTTGGAAACTCCCAAAAGTCCGGCATGAGCCACGGATGTGGATAAGAAGACAGACCACCGCCGGGCTTCAATTCGCGGCGAAAGTTCTCCAGTTTCTGCTTGGGTATCCGGCCCTCGAGATAGGCTCGGGCATACATCCCGGGTGCCGCGTGACCCTGGAAATAAACCAGATCCCGGTCACCGGCTTCGGTTTGGGCGCGCAGAAAATGATTGAATGCGACCTCATACAGCGTGGCGGCTGAGGCGTAAGTCGAAATGTGGCCGCCAATTCCTTCCTGAATTTTGTTGGCGCGCACCACCATCGCCAGTGCATTCCAACGCACCAAGCTCTTGATGCGGCGTTCCATCTCCTGACTACCGGGAAACGGCGGTTGCTGCCGTGTGGGAATCGTATTCTGGTAAGGAGTCGTCGCGGTAAATGGCAGGTTGACCCCAGCGGCGCGCTTGGCATGCAACGAGAGCTGTTGCAGCAATCTTCCGGCCCGCTCCGCGCCGCCCTTGGACAAAACGTAATCGAGAGAATCGAGCCACTCCCGAGTTTCGAGCACTTCCATCCCGTCGGTCTGAGTCTCAGCCACGTCTGATCATCTCCGTCTTTTTTGCTGAACCCTCAATGATAGTCAATTGCGCGGAATTTTGCTGACCCCATGCTAGGCGAGACAGGAGCTTGCGGCTATACCGCACTGGGCCGCAACGAACTATAATCAGAACTACAGCGAAACCCAACGACCTTGAAAATCATCTAGAACCTTGGGCGTCAATGAACTTGACGACGCCATTCGGCCCTATATCCGCAAATTATCGGCAGCCAGCGTGTTTCAAAACGGACCACCACCAAAAAAGAGGAGAATCTCAATGCCCAAGAAAACAAGCAACGGAAACCATGGCAAAGTGAGTGCTCAGCCTCGCTTTCACCAAAGAGCTCACGAAATTCAAGAATATGGCACCGTCAACCTCGCGCTTCCCCTCGAACTGGAAGAACCAGTCCGATTGGAAATGACCGAGCAACTCAACCAGATGCTTGCCGACACCATGACCCTGCGCGACCTTTACAAGAAGTCGCACTGGCAAGTCGCGGGCCCTACGTTCTATCAACTTCATCTGCTTTTCGATAAGCACTTCAACGAACAGTCCGAGCTCGTGGACGCCATCGCTGAACGGATTCAACTGCTCGGTGGTTTGAGCATCGCCATGGCCCATGATGTCGCAGAAACCACGCAGATCGAGCGTCCACCACGGGGCAGGGAAGAAGTCCCGGTGCAACTCTCCCGCCTATTGGAGGGTCACCAGATCATCATTCGCCACTGCCGCACGCTGGCCGACCGGGCCTCCAAGCTTGGCGACGATGGCACCAACGACCTGGTGGTGAGCGATGTCCTGCGCACTAACGAATTACAGGTATGGTTCGTCAGCGAGCACCTGGTGAACATGCCTCTAGTCGAAGCTGAAGACTGATCATCCAGCAACTGCCTCAATCCCGACGTTCGCGCAAAAGACCCGCCGTGGCGCAACGGCGGGTGTTTTGTTTAGTGCGTGTTTTTTGGGACGCCAAGGCATTAATCGTGACGAAACCGCTGGCAGCGTATAATTAAGTCAAGCTTGGTGGCGGTCCTTCTACCCTCAACCAAATCCGAGTATTCGAAATCGATCGGTAACTTCTATGGCCACTAACCGGATCGCACTGAAAAACTTGAAATCAGATCGTTTGGCTCTTGCGTGGCGCGAGTTCTGGCGCACGAACTACTTTTTCCCCGAAGCAAGTGTCGGTGCGACAGTTCACTGGCGCAGATGCTCCTCGTTGGTCCTTACCGGTGCGGCGTTAGTTGCACTGCAGCCGGCTCAGGTAGTCGGCCAGGATTCAAATCAAGGTTCGGCGCAGGCGGGCCTGACTACATCGCAAGTAGTTGATCGAATAACAGAGAAGAATGCTGAGCGATCGAATGCATTGGAGAGCTACACCAGTCGGCGCTTTTACCGGTTCGACTTCGTTGGCTTTCCTGAAAATCTGCACGCCGAAATGACTGTCGACGTAAGGTTCAGAGCGCCGGCCACGAAAGAATTTACCGTCCGCTCCCAGAGCGGCTCTAAGTGGGTGATCAGTCATATCTTCAAGCGCTTGCTCGATTCCGAACATGAAGCTCTTGACCCGGGAAACCCGGAACGCATCGCCCTCAATAGCCAGAACTACAACTTCACCATGCTCGCGGATCAGACTGCAGGAGAAGGTTGCCCATATGTGCTGGCGGTGCAGCCAAAGGTGCCAAGCAAGTTTCTCTACCGCGGCCGAATCTGGGTGGATGCCAAGGATTTCGCGGTTTGTAGAATTGAGGCTGAACCCGCCCAGAATCCATCTTTTTGGATCAAGAAGACCGAAATCCATCACGCCTATTTGAAGACCGGAGATTTCTGGCTCCCCGCGGAGAATCAGAGCGTTTCCACTTTGCGCCTGGGTGGGCGCGCCACTCTGACCATTAAGTACGAGGGATACAAAATTGTGGAAGCGCATCCCGTCAACGAGACCAGTTCCAAGCGTAGCTCGATCACTTCCGCCAATCCCAAACCCACCAACTGAGTAGGTTGTTAGGTTGGTGCGGTGCCTCTCTCGCCATTTGCCTCTGCTTCATCCCAAATCCCGGTCTTGGCCACCAGCGGTTCGGTAGTGTCTCAGCACATCTTGCTGCGAGATGACTCCTTCCAACTGACGAAAATCAGCCCGACTCACCACAGGCACGAGGGGCCAGCGGTCGACATAGCGCAGGGCTAAGTCCAAGGCGGAATCGGGATGCAGGTAGGGAATCTGACGGATGGGCAGAACTGAACTGAGACTAAATGCACCCTTGCCCTCATTGACCATGGTCCTGAGTTCCTGCCGGGTGACGCTGTTCCACCCCGTCGGGCTCATGCGGACCAGCATAATATCCGTAGGGGATTTCTCCGCGAGTTGCAGCACCCGATCGAGTGTTTCCTGCGCATCCAATACCGGACCCTTCGGCGGCTGCATAGCATCCTCAACGCGCAGGATGTCTTGTTCCCGCTGCTCCTCCATCGACGGTAAATCCAGGCCGTCCTGGCGAGTCAAGACGTCGAAAATTGCAGTAGGTCGCAGGGCACGGGAAATCAAATAAGAGAACGTATTGGCCACGATCACCGGAACGATGACTGAGTAATTGCCGCTTACTTCAAGCACCATAAACACTGATGTCATGGGAGCGCGCAGGAATCCGGCAAAAAGCACACCCATCCCTACCAATGCATAGGTCCCAGGAGATCCTGCGAGATGCGGAAGAAAGATGTGTTCGACTCCACCGACCGCCGCTCCCAACATAGCCCCAATGAACAAGGTGGGAGCAAACATCCCTCCCGGAGTGCCACTGACAAATGAAACCGTGGTGGCAACGATCTTCAATCCAGCGAGAATGGCTAGCATTTGCCAGGTAAATTGTCCGTGCATGGCCTCGTCAATGTACTCGTAACCCGCCCCCATCACTTGCGGAGCGCCCAGGACGCCGATAAAACCGATGAGCAAGCCGGCCAGAGCGGACTGGAAATACTGGGTCCAGCGCGGCCACGCCCTCAGCCGCGGACGTAGCGTGCAAATACTGGCAGAAAATGCTACCGAAGCGAGTCCGCCTACAATTCCCAGAACTGCGTACGCGACCAACTCTTCGGGGCGTTCCACCTGCACGGTGGGTATACGAAAGAGCGGTTCTGCTCCAAGAAACCAGCGCATCACAACAACGCTTGCGACCGCCGACAGCACGACCGAACCAAGAATGCCCGCCGTCCAGCGCCCGATAACCTCCTCGATCACGAAGAGCACCGCTGAAATAGGCGCGTTAAAAGCCGCCGCTAAGCCAGCGGCAGCTCCCACTGGAGCAATCAGGCGCATGCGGTCGCGTGATAGGCGCATACGCCGTCCCAACGCGGAAGCCAGACTCGCGCCAATCTGCAAAGACGGATCTTCGGAACCCAGAGAGTGGCCGGAACCGATGGCCAACGCTGCAGTGACGAACTTGCCGACAGCAGTGCGCAGAGGGATATAACCGTTGTAGATATACAGCGCCGCCTTGGTTTGATTGACGCCGCTGCCTCTGGTCCCAGGGAAAACATGAATCACCAGTACAGCGATGACGAGCCCAGCCAGGCTGGGTGCAAGCAGGAGGCGCAAGGGCAAGGATGTGGCGCCTGATCCCAGCAAATAGATGCGGCACCAATCAATGGCAAAACGAAAGCAGACCACAGCGAGTCCGGAAAAAATCCCGATGAACACAGACAAGACCAGAAAGAAGCGTTCTTCGTGAAATACGGATCGAAACAGGGCGCGAGGGGATGGCCCAGTCGTGGAGATTGCAGGCGCGCGCGATCCGTTCTCCAACAATGTCCCCGCGGCTTTCGAGTCAGACCGGTTGTCCACGGTTTGACTAACTCCCTTCGTGCATATTTGAGATCAGAAGCAGTGCGAGATCTGTCCCCGTCGGCGGGCCGCAGTCAGCCTTCGCTTGCCGTTCGATGGTGAATACAAGATCCATCGTCTGCTCGACTAAGTTCGGATTCTGCCGAATACCTCTTTCCGAAATCTTCGGTTTCATTTCGTTCCAACGAGTCAGGAGATCGGGCTGCGGATTTGTATCTGGAGTAGGCCCGTTGGGTCCTTCCCCAGGAGCGCACGACTTGAGCCGCTTGCCGGCAGTGTTGAATGCCTCGATTACAATTCGACCACGCTCCGTGGCTGATATTTGCCGTCGGAACGGATCCATTTGCAGCACCAGGGTAGTAGTTTTGAGCAGGTCAGCGCTTTGGGCATCGTTAGGACCAGCGGAGACTGCAGACTCCAGATAAGTCTTCGCTAACTTGTACCTGCCAAGTTCAAATGCCGCGCGTCCGGCTGCGGCCATCACGGCCGGGTTCTTTGGATTGAGCTTGAGACTGCGGTGGTACTCCGCGAGCGCGCGGTCGTAGTCCTCGGCCTGCGCAAACAGATCGCCCAACCTTGCCAGCAGCGCCGGCTCGTCGGGTAGATCGGCTGCTAGCGCGACTAACTCAGCCTGGGCTTGCGGTCTGGCATTCTCCTTCAGCAGGAATTCAATCAGCTCGAAGCGGGCGTTGCGCCGTTTGACGTCCGGGTCATCGTTCCAGATGGCGTAGATCGCATTGTGGTAGTAGCGTACGGCGTTGTCTCTGTCGCCCTTACGGGCAAAGATACGGGCCAACTCGAGATTCACCGTCCCATTTTCTGGTTGCCGCTCCCAGAGGCTGAGCAAATAAGAATAAGCTTCATTGGTTCGATTGAGTCCGAGCAGCGCTTCGGCGAGATTGAGCTGGTAGGAGTAATTATCGCGTGAGTAAAGCAGTGCGTTGCGAAACTCTGCGACCGCTGCTTCAAAGCGCCGCGCCTTCAAGTCTGCAGTCCCGCGCGCAAACCATATGTTTCCAAAGAAGTGCCGCTGCGCATAGTAGATGCGGGACAAGCCTGTTACTGCCAGGAAAGACAACACCGCTGTCAGCGAAAGCAGCGCCAGGATCACCGGCTCATGCGCGAAATACGACGGAGGACCTTGAGCCTGGTTGCGAGCCGCGACAGTCTCTCCTTGTGCTTCGGGCATGACGAACTATCACAAAACTTGAACAGCTCAGCAGCCAGCGCAGGCCGTCTTTATTTAGCATATCCCCTTTGATCCCGGACTACGAAACGTGAACCAACCGAAGAAGAGCCGCGAGGTTCTTGTACGCTTTCAGCATTCCTAAGGACTTCAGTGTAGGAGCTAAACCGTTTGCCTACAGCGGTAAACTAGAAAGTACAATTCTTTTCGAAAGGCTCTTGCCATTCTTGCGTCCATGCGTGACACTATTCCTCGCAGAGGTGGTACCCCCATGAGCCTTCGCCTGATTTTCTGGACTCTGTGTATGGCCTATGCCTGCTTTTTGTTGGCGGGCACCAAAGGTTCTTTCTCACCCGGCATCGCGGTCACTGCGGCAATTCTCGGAGCGATGATGGGATTTGCCCTAGGGGTCGTCTTCGCAAACAGGGCGCACCGCCGACACAACTGAGGCTGACGCCGCATTCTTACTCAAGCTTCAGGACCATCATCTTTACATAAACTGCAGAACCCATCATCGGAGGGGCGAGCATGAGAGATAAGATAGACAAAGATGACAACGTAATCGTGAAAGACGCCCTGGTATCACTTTCTTTTCATCCCCGTGAGCTGAAATCCGCATCCATCCGGCAAGAGCGCCAATCAGAACAATCGCGACTGGAAAAACTAAAAGTTCGCCTTCGGGAGAGGATGCAAGCCGAAGGACGAAGCGCGCCCGAAGCCGCCTAACGCTGCCTAACCAGTTCTGAGTGCCTCCCAAAATTACATTTGGGAGGCGCCTAACCCTCCAACAAGTCCTCGCCCACCGACAACTTCCGGACATGCCCCTGCGAACGGCTCAGTATGGGGCAACCAACGGCCCCTGGCCAGCAACTAAATATTTAGTTGACATTCAACGCTTCATTCCGTCTAACAAAAGTGAGGAAACAGCGTGCCGCGCAGGAAGTCTGAAACGCTCACGGAGGCTGAGTTACGGCTCATGGATGTGCTTTGGCAAAAGGGCGCCGCCAGTGTCCAGCAAGTCCTCGATGCGCTTACTCAGAAGCCGCCACTGGCCTACAACTCTGTGTTGACGACAATTCGCATCCTTGAAAACAAGGGTTATGTCGAGCACGTCAAAGAAGGCCGGGCTCACATTTACCGGCCGATGGTGGAACGTGAACAGGCGACGCGCTCCGAAATTCGTCACCTGGTGAATCGATTTTTTGGTAATTCTCACGAATTATTGGTCTTGAATATCCTTGAAGATCGGGGTCTGGAAGCCAAAGAACTGAAGCGTCTCCGCCAACTTTTGCAAGCGAAAGAACAGAAATGACGGCAACCGCGCTCAACTTGCAATCCCTGGCTCAGCTCTCCTCGGAGCGAATCCTAAACTCCACGATTGAAGGGATAGGGATCGCAATTCTCGCTTGGATCCTGCTACGAGCACTCGGCCGGCAAAATTCGGGCACGCGCTTTGCGGTGTGGTTCGCAGCGCTATTGGGGATAGCGGCGCTTCCATTGTTCTATGCATGGAATGTGAGCGGGGCCGGGCTAACAAAGCCCTCTGAGATCATGATTCCCAGTTCCTGGGCGCTTTACATATTTGCCGCGTGGTTGCTGATTGCGTCAGTAGGTCTCATCAGAGTTGGCATTGGCTTCTGGCGCTTGCATCTACTGCGTAAAAGCTGCATGCCAATCGATGTAGCAGTCCTCGATCCTGTCCTGTGGAAGACATTGGAGGAATTCGATTCGCTAAGAGCGGTCAAAGTTTGTGTGTCGGACCAGGTGAGAGTCCCGACCGCGATCGGCTTTGTGAGGCCGCTAGTTGTCATCCCGTCGTGGGCGATGCGGGACCTTTCCGTCGCGGAATTGAATGCCATCCTGCTGCATGAATTGGCGCATTTGCGGCGGTGGGACGATTGGACAAACTTCGTTCAGAAGATTCTTGCCGCAGTCTTTTTCTTTCATCCTGCAGTGTGGTGGATTGAGAAGAAGCTGGCGCTGGAACGCGAGATGGCGTGTGATGATCTGGTACTGGCGAAGACTGCAAGTCCTCGAGCCTACGCGGAGTGTCTGGTCTCGCTGGCCGAGAAGAGCTTTCTGCGGCGAGGACTATCCCTGGCCCAAGCGGCCGTAGACCGCATGCAACATATCTCGCTTCGAGTATCACAGATTCTTGATGTAAGTCGCCCCAGCGGCATACAGGTGTGGAAACCAGCTCCAGTCTTGTTGGCGGGAGCCTCCGTCGTCTGTCTGATGGCCTTGTCTTATACGCCGAGGCTGGTGTCGTTCGAGAACGATGCAGTGATGTCATCTCCGTTGGCGGCCAACTCGGTCGGACCCAGCAGGCTTGACGTAAGTCATGTAGCCGACCAAGGTCCTCACATCATCCAGGCGAAACTTGAGCTCAGACCGGAAGCATCCGTTCCCGTGGGCGCAAGACCTCTTGTTTCAGGATCTGTCGCCCGGAGATCGGTGGTCGCAAGAATGAACAAACCTGCTGTTATCGCGGCCCAGGCCGGGCCGCCCCGAGTAGAGGATCCGATGCCGGCCCGCAGCGCGGTTACAGCGCAAGCCGCCGCTCCCCGGACTCTGATTCTCGTAATGCGAACTGAGTTTGTGCAAACGCGACAATCCGAGACGTCGGGTGCGGTGGTTTGGAATCTGTCCGTGTGGCGGATAACTGTAATCGGTCCGATACAAAATCGGACGGCAGAAAGTATCGCCAAGTCCATTTAGTTTTTTTTGCTATCAGCAACTAAATAATTAGTTGATTAAATAAACAGGAGAGAGGAAACAAAATGAAAAGCTGGATACAAAACTGGAAAACAACAATAGGCCGATGTCTGGTCGTGCCGATTCTGGCGGTTGCAATGGTCGGTTCGGTCGTGACCTACGATCTCGTGAAGGCGATGCCAGCGAAGGCTGCGATGGCTGCGCCCACGCAGACACCGCTCGATAACAACAGTGTGGGGGCGCTTCTTTCGCTAGATCAGGCGATGGAAACGCTGGCCGCGCGCGTAACCCCCGCAATCGTGAACGTCACCGTGACGTCACGTGTCAAAGCCAACATAGCCGGAGGAGACGCTGATGACATGCAGCAATTCTTTGACCGGCAATTTGGCCAGCAATTCGGTCCTTTTGGCCACTCCTTCGGACAGATGCAACCGCGGCAGCCGCGCGTGGAACATGGACTGGGCAGCGGAGTGATCATCTCGCCCGACGGCTACATCGTGACTAACAACCACGTGGTCGATGGCGCAACGGATGTTCGCGTCACCATGAGCGATCGCAGAATTCTGCCGGCCAAGGTCGTGGGCACGGATTCGCTGACCGATCTGGCGGTCATCAAAGTGGATGCCCACAATCTGCCCAACGCGCCCTGGGGTGACTCGACGAAACTGCACCCGGGACAGACTGTTCTGGCATTCGGCAACCCGTTCGGCTTCCGCTTCACCGTGACACGCGGCATCGTCAGCGCGCTGAACCGTCCCAATCCAGCCTCGGACGACGCCCGCAAGCCGGGCGAGTTCATTCAGACGGATGCTGCAATCAACCCCGGCAACTCAGGTGGTCCGCTGGTGAACGCGCGCGGTGAAGTGATTGGGATCAATACATTTCTGATCTCGCCTTCGGGATCGTTTTCGGGCATGGGATTTGCCATTCCCACGCAGATCGTGCGGCCTACGGTGGAAAAGCTTATCCAGTTTGGAAAGATAGCGCACGGCTACATGGGAATCGGAATATCCGATGTAACCCCGGACAATTCGAAGTTCTTCCACATGACCAGCGCTGTCGGCGCGGTGGTGACCCAAGTCGAGGCTGACTCGCCAGGAGCCAAGGCGGGCTTGAAGGTCGGTGACGTTATCACCCTGGTCGATGGACACGAAGTCAGCGACGCCGGTGAACTCCAGGTAGAAGTTGGAGAAAAGAACCCGGGCACGACCGTCCATCTTCAAGTGATGCGCGATGGCAAAAGCGTTGCAGTGCCAGTCACTCTGGAAGCCATGGGAAGCCGTGACCGGTCAGGCAAAGAAAGCGCCGACGATGGGCAGGGCAAGCCGCGATGGGGAATCGGCTTGGCGGATCTCAGTCCGGAAATGCGTCAGCAATTGCGAGCACCGAGCGACCTGCGTGGAGCGGTGATCCAGCGGGTGCTGCCGGGCAGCCCTGCTGACAACGCAGGATTGCAATCCGGCGACGTGATCGTAGAAGTCGATCGCAAGCCGGTGCAAAACTCGGCCGACGTTCAAAAAGCGCTGAGTAGCATTCCGAAAGGAGAGGACGCGCTGGTGCTAATCTGGTCGAACGGTGGCAGCACCTTTCGCGTGCTGCACTCTGCGCAGGAAAACGGCGAGGATAGTGGTCTGTAATTAGTGGCGACCTAAAGGGGGCGGGCATTCGCAAGGCGCCTGTCCCTTCACTTCTTTAGCCAAGCCCCCCGAGAAAGTGGCTCCTCTCCACAGCGCCCTATTCTACGGTCACCGACTTGGCCAGATTCCTGGGTTGGTCCACATCGCACCCGCGCCGCACCGCAATGTGGTACGCCAATAACTGCAACGGCACTATTTCGAGGATCGGGGACAACTCCTCCGGCGCGGCTGGGACGTAGAGCACGTGATCGGCAGCTTCTTTGATATCCTCATCGCCTTCGGTGGCCAACGCGATCACTTGTCCGGAGCGGGCTTTCACTTCCTTCAAGTTCGAGATGGTCTTTTCGTAACGCACCATCGACAGTTCATTCTTGGGGTCACGAGTCGCGATAATGACGACCGGGAGGTTCTCGTCGATCAGTGCGTTGGGGCCATGCTTCATCTCGCCCGCAGGATATCCCTCGGCATGGATGTAGGAAATCTCCTTCAGCTTTAGGGCGCCCTCAAGCGCGATGGGGTAATGGATACCACGTCCTAGAAAAAGGAAATCCTGTGCGCGCACGTATTCTTTGGCCAAATCTTCGCATTCTTGCTCGCGGGTGAGGAGGTGCTCGAGCTTGCCAGGAAGCCGCGTAAGTTCCTGCATAGCTTCGGTAGCTTGGTCTTTGTTCGTGGTGCCGCGCACTTGCGCCATGTAAAGGGCGAACAGATAAAGGGCGGTGAGCTGCGCGGTAAACGCCTTGGTTGAGGCTACGCCGATCTCCGGACCAGCGTGCGTGTAAATCGTCCCCGCGGCTTCGCGCGTGATCATGGAGCCGACCACATTGCAGATGGCTAGAGTCTTCGATCCCTTGGATTTGGCCTCGCGCTGGGCCGCGATGGTGTCGGCGGTTTCTCCCGACTGCGAAATCAGGACGGTAATCGTATCCGCTGGAATAATGGGATCGCGATAACGCCATTCACTGGCGTAATCGACTTCGACGGGAATTCGCGCCAGGCGTTCGATCATGAACTTGCCAGCCTGGGCCGCATGCCAACTGGTTCCACAGGCTGCGATATTGATCTTCCTGGCTGCCTTTAATTCCGCTTCGCTGATCTCCATTTCGTCGAGGAAAACGTGGCCGGTTTCCTGCGAGATGCGTCCCAGGGTGGTGTCGCGGACGGCGCGGGGCTGCTCGTAAATTTCCTTGAGCATGAAGTGCTTGAACCCGCCTTTTTCCGCCATGATGGGGTCCCATGTGACATGCTGGACTTGGCGGACGATGGGCTGCCCATTGAAGTCCATGAGCTGTACGCCTTCCGGCGAAATCACGGCCAGATCGCCGTCGGCGAGAAAAAACAGGTCGCGGGTGTGATACAGAATGGCGGGCACGTCAGAAGCTACAAAGTACTCATCTTTGCCCAGCCCGATCACTGCGGGCGGGCCGTTGCGAGCGGCGACGATCTTGTCCGGCGCATCCACCGCGATCACCGCCAACGCAAACACGCCTGTTAATTGTCCAACGGTCTTGCGGACGGCCTCTTCGAGAGACGGACGATGGCCGTTATCAGCCTTGAGGTAATACTTCTCCACCAGGTGGGCGATGACTTCGGTATCGGTTTCGGTGGTGAATTTGTGCCCTTC
This sequence comes from Acidobacteriota bacterium, assembly GCA_013290025.1. Taxonomy (GTDB): domain Bacteria; phylum Acidobacteriota; class Terriglobia; order Terriglobales; family Acidobacteriaceae; genus JABCYV01. The sequence goes on along the minus strand of JABCYV010000035.1, from coordinate 7,907 downwards.
TTCGATCAACTTCTTCTTCAGCGTGACGTAGTTTTCGATGATGCCGTTGTGCACCACGACAATACGCCCCGTACAATCTCGATGCGGATGGGCGTTCTCTTCCGTAGGACGGCCGTGCGTGGCCCAGCGGGTATGACCGATTCCGTAGGTGCCATCCAGGGGCTTGAGACGAATTACTTCTTCCAGGTTACGCAGCTTGCCCTCGGCCCGGCGAATCTGTAGGGCGTCTCCATTGCCGCAGACCGCTATGCCGGCGGAGTCGTAGCCCCGATATTCCAGCCGCCTCAACCCGTCAATAATGACGGGTACGACGCGCTTCTTACCAACGTATCCCACAATACCGCACATGAATTAACTCCTGGTTTCGGCGGGGAAGACCGAAATCTAAAATCGGACGCCATCTGCAGAGCAGCCCTACTCGCTCGGCGGTGGATCGGTCATTCATCGAGGGAGACTCGACACTCTTCAATCACTGGATTGGTAAGGACTTCGTGCGCGATACGCGTCACTTCCGCCTCCGCTTCCGTTCGGGTCAGACCGCCATCCAAGGTGATTTCGAAGTATTTGCCCTGGCGGACTTCCGCCAGGCCCTTATATCCCATTTTCTTAAGAGCACCCTGGATGGTCTTTCCCTGGGGGTCCAGAACGCTCTTCTTGAACGAAACGTATACGTAAGCTTTCATGGGGGAAAACCGCATTATACGTCAGATGGTCGCAAATCAAGCCAAACCACCGACTTAGCCCAGTCGTGCGAGTTGCTCATCCAAAGCAGCCAAAGCCATTGCGAGCATCTGGCGATGATGGGGGTTTTGAGCTGCTTCGAGTTGCTGAGAGATATGCTTGCGGGACAATAAGAGTGCATCCCGCTGGCGTTTCTGGTCTAGCTGTTCTCGGGTAAGTTGTTGTTTCAATTCAATCGGAGTACTGGCCGCTGCTTGCTGTTCCTCAACTGACTTACTCTCCCAGCCCCGCGCCATGGGTAAATTATACCGGGATCGCGGACTGGGAAGCTTGGACGCCTATTAGTTAGTTGCATACGAATCGTAGCCTTCATCCCTTGCGGGTAAGAGGCATGAAAAGTGCCAAGCAATAAAAACTCTTTGCCCCAGACCCAGTTTGGTTTATTGTTCCGACTTACGTCTCGGCGGGGGGCGCGAACGGCCTGGAAGATGCAGAAGGCAACCGCTGATCGCAACTACGATCCGAGGAAGTCGTGGGTCGTCTTTGCCGCGAAACCTGGATGGACAACGAACACACGAGGCAAGTTCACTCGCCGCGCAGCACGAGAATGGTTCGTGCATAGCGCCTTGATAAAACTGAGGGGGGGGATCCAGCTATTCTGGCTGCTGGGTTGAATCTACGCGCATCACGCGAGCGGCTCGGCCTCACCATGCGTGACGTCGAAACCGCAAGCGCGCGCATTGCGGAGCGGCACCGCAACGATGAATTTGCAGTCAGCCCCAGCCGTCTGTCCGACATTGAAACGAAAGGTCTGGTTCCCAGCATTTTTCGGCTTTACTCTCTCGCCATAATTTACCGTCGGGATATTCGCGATTTACTGGCGTGGTACGGGGTTGATGTCAATGCGTCAGTTCCGGATGTGAAACTCAGCCTTCCGCCCAGGTCGCATCGATGCGAGATCCTGCAAAGTGCTTCTGCGGTACAGATGCCGACTCGGCTAGATCCTGCATTCGACCCGCGCCGTACCGGCAACTTGGGACGGATGGTGGAGCAATGGGGCCTTGTTCCGCTGACTTATCTGGCTCAATTCGCCAGCGATCACTATTTTTACGGCTACATCGGAAGTGAGGATTTCACTATGTATCCAATCCTTCCGCCCGGTACTTTTCTGCAAATAGATGAGTCACGGAACAAGATTGTTCACGGGATGTGGCGGTCGGAATACGAGCGTCCGATTTACTTCGTAGAAACACGGGAAGGGTATACCTGTTGCTGGTGCACCATGAAGGGAGAAAACATCATCCTACAACCGCACTCGTTGTCCCCGGCACCGGTGCGGATCCTGAGACATCCCCAAAGTGCGGAGGTGATCGGTCAGGTAGTAGGTATCGCACTTAAATTGGGGGAGTGGCGTCCTCTGGAGTCCTTGTCCTCTGATGCGAAGCCAGACTCAAAAGAGCGTGCAGTACTGAACTGAAGTGCCGCGCCGATCCGCCGCCGAGATCCTGCGGCAGAAGGATGGGCATATCGCCGCGGAGATTCTCCAAGTATTGCTCAGGCTTCGTTCGCGAGTCTTCGATGGAAATGATCACATCGTTCCGCAGCTCCTTGAGCGGAGTCTGCAGTACTCTGAGGAACAACAGACGGTGTGCTTCGGCTAGCGCCTCTTGCGCCGCCGCCTCGCCATAAGCTCTGCCCAGACCCCAATGGGTGTAGGGATTTCCCCTGGCACGGCGCAGGCGGGAAAGGTATTCCAGTTTCCCGAGAACTCCCGAGACCGCGCCTAGCGTCGTCCCAATCACATCCTCAATAGCCGACTTTAAAGTCATTTTTTTTGCTTTTGTTCGGATTTCCGAAACGCGCCCGATCCGCAGTCCGGAGTCACAGCCGTGCTGATCTGGCACACATTACCATGGTTGAACTGACAGAACCACTCAGAAAGCAGTTTCACCCGAAAAGACTAAATTAATTCTGGCCCACCTCGAACGGCGGAATGTTAAACTGCGACCGCTGCGACTGCGATGATTCTCTCGATTAGCCTGGTTGCGATATCGCTGATTTTGCTGTTGCTGTTGCTGCAGACGGCGCGCGGCCAAACTGCGGCTGTGAGCAGCCTGGACGACTTGGCCGGCCGAACGCGACCCGTTGACATTGACGCCTTCCGAAATCTCATGGATCCCGAAGAAGAGGAATTCTTGCGGCTCAACCTCGTCCCTGGCGAGTTTCGCGCAGTCCAGAGGGAACGACTGCGCGCCGCTCTCGACTATGTGGGAAACACAGCCCATAACGCATCCATCCTATTGAGATTGGGGGAGGCAACCGCACGCAGTTCTGATCCCACGATTGCCGCCGCCGGGCAGCGGTTGATCGATAGCGCCCTCCGCTTGCGGCTCTATGCCATATTGGCAATGGCGAAATTGTATCTGGCAATCGCGTTGCCGGGCACCCGTCTCTCAACCGGTCGGCTGGTGGACGGTTATCAACATCTCAGCGATCTCACCAGTCAACTGGCAATCATGGAGCATCCCGCCCGCGCCGCACGCCTTTCTGCGATTCTTTAAGTTCCAATTTGGCAGCCCACATGCTTTGTCATTGAGCAGACGAACCCTCGACTGCTCCAAATGGCTTAGCCACTTGGCGATAGCGCGCGACCTTTGTTCGGAAAACCGAACAAGGAAACATAAAACTGGTTTGCGGTAGTGACTGTGTCACTATCCTTGACAACCACGTTCCTATTGGCACGAGGAGCGCAAAATTAGGCTCGAGGCAAATGAGTTCGGATAGCCACTTCGACTCCGACGCAGATCTTCGCCGTTACGAGGCGCTACTGGAAATGGCGGACCTCATGGTCCACCACCGCAGCTTGCCCGAACTGTTTGTTGAAATGGCGGAACGATTGCGCAAAGTAGCGGCTGCAGAGTTTGCCAACTTCTCCTTGCACGACCCAATCAATAATGTGATGCGGCTTTACATTTGGGAGGGCAAGGATTTGGTGACATCTCCCCTGGAAGTGCCGGTGGCGGAATCGCCCGCCGGTTGGGCGTGGCAGAATCAGCAGCCGCTGGTAGTCCCTGATGTGGAATCGGACCCACGCTTTCCCCCTGTCCTTAGCTTGCTGCGAAAAAAAGGCTTGCGATCGTATTGCTGGTTGCCGCTGACCACCGCGCAAAAGCGCTTGGGTGCGCTGGGGCTGGGCAGTTCTCGGGCAAATGCTTACGGTGAAAAGGATTTGCGGCTTCTACCCCGGGTTGCCGACCTGGTCGCGATGGCGGTGGAGAACGCACTGACCCGCGAGGCTCTTCAGCAGGAGAAGGAACGCTTGCAGATGCTATTAGAGGTCAATACTACTCTGCTCACCAACCGCGACCTGCAGAAACTGTTTTCCGCGATTTCTGACTTCATGCACCGAATGATTCGGCATGACTACGCCAGTGTGGCCGTTTACAACAAAGCTGCGCATTCTCTGTCTTTGTATCCGCTGGATTCACCATTGACCAAAGGACTGGCCGGCTTGGACACCACGCTCCCGGTGAAAGAAACCCCAGCGGGCCACGCCTTACTGGAGAGAGAGACTAAGATCTTCACTAAGGAGGACCTGTCGGGAATTCAATCTAGCTATGTAAGCCAGATGTTGGAGCAGGGAATCCAGTCCCTGTGCTGCATTCCGCTGATTACGCGCAAGGGTGAACTAGGGACCCTGAATCTGGGAAGCACTCAGGAAAATGCCTTCGAGTTCCGCGATATCGGGCTCTTGCAGCAGGTGGCGGCACAAGTAGCGCTTGCCTTGGACAATGCCCGGGCCTACCGGGAAATCGCGGAACTCACAGACAAGCTGGCCAAAGAGAAACTCTACTTGGAAGATGAGATTCGCAGCGAACTTTAGTAACCTCCAAAATAGCCAATAAAAACGCACATATAAGAATATATTCTAGTTTAATGTGCTAGATATTGTGTTAGTATCGAAGACATGAACAGGAAGCCAGTGGTCACGGTTTATGCGCGGCACTCAGGGAAATGCCCACACGAAGGGAAAGAGTTTTATCGGGGCTGTGACTGTCCCAAGTGGCTGAGGTATTCACTCTCGGGCAAGCAGCATCGCATCGCGGCCTCGACACGAACCTGGACCGTAGCCGAAGAGAAACGGGAGGAGTTGCAGAAGCGTTTAGACGCCGGAGACTCGCCGGCCGTAGCAAGCAGTTCGGAGCAAGCAACAATCAGCGCTGCAATCGAGACGTACCTCATAGCCAAGACCTCAGAAGGAATACAACCAGCGACCCTCCGCAAGCTGCGTTTCCAGCTTAGTGCTCTTGAGAAGTTCATGGCGGCCCGCTCGAAGTTCTTTCCCGAACAGCTAACGGCGCAAGATGTCATTGAATACCGCGCAACATGGGACGGCTGGAAATCAGGGCTCACAAGACAGAAGGCACAGACGAACCTAAGAGGTTTTCTAAAAGCCGTCGGCCGCGCGGATCTTCTGTCTGTTCTGAAAAGCATCAAGCTGTCCCGCGAAGACTATGCCCGCCTGAAGCCCCGACCGTTCACAGAGGCAGAGTTGAAGCGTTTGCTGGCCCAAGTGCCGGTGACGTTCCCTGAGCCTAAGAAAGCCGCCCGCATGACGGCGTTGATTCACTTGATGGTAAGCACAGGCTTGGCAATTCGTGACGCCCTCCAGTTAGAGCGGGCGAACCTAGAAGGCGGATGGCTTCGAATCCAGCGGCAAAAGATGCAACAGACGGAGAAGGGCAAAGTCACACAAAAGCTTGATGAGTCTTTGGCCCGCGAACTGGAGACGGTAACAAATGGCAATTCTCGGTATGTGTTTTGGAACGGCAACAGTGATGCGTTTGTTGCGTCCAACAACTTGCTGGCGGACATAGGGCAGTTGATGCGCGATGCCGGTCTGTACGTCAAGGGCAACGTTTCACACCGATTCAGAGATACCGCGGTTGACTTTTGGCTTGGTAAGGGCGAGTCCCTTTCTACTGTGGCGATGCTCTTGGGCAACACCGTGGCAATGGTGGAGAAGCATTACGCCGATCTCGCCTCAAAGCGTATGGAAGAACGACTCGCTAAGGTTCCGACAAGGTCGTGGTAGGTCGGGGGGAACTATGGAAACGGGAGCACGGCAAATATGTAACTGAGTGGACGCCTCCGCCTCCAAAGCTTCCCCGGATCATAAAGGGCCACAGTAAAGACTGAGTCGAGACTGACAAATTCCGTCCTCTCCCGGCGGTACTTTTTCACACTCGCGGAAAGCGTTTTCCCCTCCCCTCTTTCCCGAATCCATGTACCTTCGTTAACAAGCGTCAAGACTCAGCACACCTAGCTATACGCACCGTTCGCGGGCCTTGAGCAGAATCATTCGGTTGTGGGATGGGCACGGTGTTTTACCCCCGTATAGCCGAGGGTCAATCAAGTGTATAGCGACTCGACCCCCTACTCTACGCTTGAGCAGTTCGGGAAGTGGCGTGGCGGTTGCAAGTAAGTACGTAAGTCGCGGCTCTGGGCACGGGCCGATGGGCCATGGCCGTTAGGTCGGCGGGCGATGGTCCGATAATGTGCATAGTTAAGAGGTAAGTTCAAAAGTTTTTAGCAGCGTTTCTGTCGAGAGATTAAGAGTTCATCAACACAGTATCTCCCTCGACAGGAGACCAAGCGGACGTTGCTAGCCTTCGGGCCGGTGCGTCCGCTTTTGACTTTTATGGAGGGGACATGTCGGAGTTACTGAACGTCGCCCAGGTCGCGGCCATTTTGAAATGCTCAGAGGATACCGTGGTCCGGCGCTTCGCCAAGCTGCCCGGTGTCGTAAATCTCGGCACGAAAGGGTCACTCGGCAAGCGCCGCTATCGAGTGCTGAGGATTCCTAAGCATGTCGTGGAGAAGTTCGTCGGACATCCGGTTACCGTTCCGAGTTTGGAGCATAAGCGCCGACAAGCACGGAAGGATTGGGAAACCCAGGCCATTCAAGGGTTGGCTAGGGCCGTCATCGAAAATGCAGAAGATCCAACCTCAACGGAGCTATTCAAAAAGCTCTTGGTGAATGCGCGAACATTAACCTTGATCTGCTGGCGCGGGTAGAGGGGAAGACCTCCCTGGAGAAATTCACAAGACTGGCCAAGTACATTGCGAACCGCAACACCTTCACACGGGAGTCCGGCATAAGGGCCCTAGTCGGGGTGGGACAAGATACCTGCGGATTTCAGTCTCGAAAAGTTGAGGTTGTTTCAAGACATGCCTTGCGCTCATGGCTCGATTTCGGATCATGGGTCTGTTGAGCTGATTATGGAAGTTGAGGAACAAGCCTACCTCCCGGAAGAACTAGATTGACAGCGCGAAACGGCTGGGCGCTAGGGAAAGACCGGCCACAACCAACAGGGGAAAACATGGGGCAAGCAAAGATAAAACGGGAAGCAGTGGAGAAAGAAGTGGAGGGGATGCAAAAGTTCTCCGCTCTGCTCGATAACATTGATCCATCGCACGGTCCAGTGAAAACGGAGCACACGAAGAGTGGGGGAGTGTGAGGCGTGTCTGCACACTTCGGCGTTCGCTCGGGCACTCATCGGAAAACTCGTGGACCTCAGTTACGTCACACATGATACGTACAAGTGTCTGATGGTTCGCGTCATCAATACTCTCATGCAACACGCACCGAGCGAGGGCGGCGACTGGAGTGAGAAGCAGATAGAAAGAGAACATCGAGTTCACTAAAGCGCGACACGGCGAGCGCATGAGATAGATCGCCACAACCGAAAAGAGGAGGAAAACGCAAAATGGCTAGATACGTGGTGTTGGCTGGAGATGAAGAAATCGAAAACGGGGGTGATGATTCCGATCACGTCACGGCTCTGTTAGTCAATGCTTCAAATGAAACCGAGGCCGCAAGCATGGCTAAAGAACTGGCGAAAACTCGAGGGTATAAATAGAACTGTGTAAACGGCTATGTGAAGAGGAGAATGAAAATCCCATGGCCATCGACAAGAAGTTGATCGATCAACTGCTGACCGACTACAAGAAACCCGAGGATATCATCGGAGAGAACGGACTGCTCAAGGAACTGACCAAAGCCATCCTGGAGCGGGCCTTGCAAGCCGAGATGACGGATCATCTGGGCTACGAGAAGCACGACCCGGCGGGCCACCACCGAGGCAACACGCGCAACGGGAAAAGCCAAAAAACCTTGAAGGGCGAGTTCGGCGAGTTGGAGTTGGAGACTCCACGCGACCGCC
>JABCYV010000034.1 GCA_013290025.1 Acidobacteriota bacterium | reverse complement strand
ATGCGCCGTTTTGTGAACTGAAGCGGGAAGAAGAAGGCAGGGTGAGTTTTCCGCGCAAGCCATGCGCGGCCTGAAAAGATTACGATCGCCCTCGCGAAAAGAGGGCACTCACCGGCTGGAAGCAGTTCGAAGCCGGGCAGGATTGAAGCTAAAGCGCATACCAGGCCGGTAACGGCCCCCTCTGATCTTGAGAGATCTCGAGAGAGCGGTCACAAACCTGGCGAAGCGCGAATGCGATAAGTGCGAAAGATTCCCACGCTTATGCTACGGATTCGGTTCCGGAGACAACTCCGAGGCCCAGGCCGTGCCCTGTTCGGGCCGGCCATCGCACCGCTCTATCCTCCCTGCCTTCTTTTGCCTTCCCACCCGGTGATTCCTTCGGCCGTTTGATCGGCCGAGGACCGGAGTTAGCATGACAAAAGAATTATTTGTGTCTTCCACACCCCATGAAACTAAGGTGGGCATGGTTGAAGACGATCTGCTCGCTGAAATCTACCTCGAACGCGAAAACGAATACACCCTGGCAGGTTCCATCTATAAGGGACGCGTGACCCGGGTCCTGCCTGGGATGCAGTCGGCCTTCGTGGACATCGGCCTGGAGCGGGACGCCTTTCTCTACGTTTCCGACTTCATGGAATTAGAAGACGCAGACGAGATTGAAGAAGTTCCTACCCATCGTCCTACTCAGGCGCAAGTCTATCAACCGCAGTTTCCGACGGAAGACCAACCTGCGTTGACCGAATCGCAAACGCCGACTGAGGTGACGGAACCACGCATTAATAGTGAAGAACAGGGTTTTCGTCCGGCGGCGGAAAACGGCGAGCGACTCAGTGCCGGCGAGGCTAGATCCAGCGAACCCAAGGATGATCGCGGCGGATTTCGCGGTCGCCGCCGTCGTCGGGGCCGTCGCGGAGAGCGCTTCCCGGAATCCAAGTTCGCTCGCCCGGCGGGTGAGCAGGCACGAGAGGCGCCTCGGCCCGAGCCGCCAAACCGTCCTGAGCGAGGCGATCGCATGGGGCGAACGCCGCGAGCTGAGTACGGCCCGCCAGCGGGCTATCAGCCTATGATTTTGCCGGGAGAGTCCATCTCCAAGTATCAGCGCCTGAGTCAGGCTCAACCCGCAAGGCAGTCTATGCGGACGACCGCTTCGGAGGACAGTCGCGCGGCAGCGGCATCTGCCATCGCCGGCAGCTTCCCTGAGGATGAACCGCTCTTCGCGAATTCTCAGCCGCAGCCGGAGAACCGCGTCGAATCACAACTCCAGCATGATGTGCAGCATCCGAAAGTTGAATCGCCGGAGTGGCACCGCGAGCAGCAGGCGCTGCACCAGAAGAATGTGGGCGCAGTTTTCGGCAGGGAAGCCAAAGAAGCGGCAAACGAAGAAGACAACGACTCAAGCGACAAACTGACTGTAATTTCTGAGCACTCCGATCGCGCTGCGTCCGCTGCAGCTATTTCCTCAGGCACGATGGAAGAGGAGGAGATCGAAGAAGAAGAGGCCGACCTCGCGCATTACGTGGAAGAGCTCGAAGAGGACGCCGCCTTCGAAGAACTCGAAGAAGAAACGCACGCCGCCGTGGACTATCAGGAACAAGGGCGCGAAATCGCTGCCTCGGTAGAGCCAGTCCGGGAAGCGGAGCCAGAAATCACAGGAATACTGGCGACCGGCGCTGCGGCCGAAGTGGTGGCCGACGAAGCTGGTACGGAACAAGAGGAAGAGGCAGAAGAGGCGGAACTCGACGAAGCCCAAGCCGAGGCCGAAGCTGTGCTCGACGCCGAAGCTCGCGGAAACGGGAGCGTGGAGGCCAGCGCCGAAGTACGGGCTCCGGCCGCAACCGCACCCTATACGCAGCGGGCGCAGCGTCCTGCCTTCGATCGGCGGGGCCAGCGCGGCCGCCGTGGTGGACGCCGCTTCCGTCGCAACGAACCCCACAATGTCCCGCAAATCAGCGACCTGCTCAAGGAAGGTCAGGAAATTCTGGTGCAGATCGCCAAGGAGCCAATCGGGAAAAAAGGCGCGCGCATCACCAGCCACATTGCTCTTCCGGGACGCTTTCTGGTGTATCTGCCCACGGTCAACCACACTGGCGTCTCGCGCAAAATTTCTTCCGAGGAAGAGCGACAGCGGCTGAAGCGGATCATTCAAAGCGAACGCGAGAACGGTCATGGCGGATTCATCGTGCGCACCGCCGCACAGGGCGCGGAAGAGGAAGATCTACGCGCCGATATCCGTTTCCTCAAGGGTCTTTGGAGTGAGATCAAGAGCCGCGCTGACAGCGGCAAGAGCCCGGCGCTGATCTATCACGATCTGAACGTGGTTGAGCGCGTGCTGCGCGACCAGGTTACGTCCGACTTCACCGCCATCTGGGTCGACACCACCGAGGAGTATGAACGAATCCTGCGCTTCGCCAATCGTTTCCAGCCCGCGCTGGTCAAGCGAGTGAAACTCTACACCAAGGAAACGCCGCTGTTCGATCAGTTCGGACTAAGCGAGGAGATCAACAAAGCGCTGAAGTCGAAAGTCTGGCTGAAGAGTGGAGGCTATATCGTCATTAACCAGACCGAAGCGCTGGTTGCGATCGACGTCAATACCGGAAAGTACGTCGGTAAGACCGCCCGGCTGGAAGACACCATCGTCAAGACCAATGTGGATGCCATCAAGGAGATCGTTCGCCAGATTCGTCTGCGCGATCTGGGCGGAATTATCATCATCGACTTCATCGACATGGACGAGCGACGCAATCGTCAGAAAGTGATGCAGGCATTAGAGGAGGCCCTGCGTGCGGATCGCGCGCCGTCGAAGGTTCTGCAGTTTAACGACTTTGGACTGGTCGCCATCACTCGCAAACGAGTGAAGCAGTCCCTCGAGCGCACTATCGGGACGCCGTGTCCATACTGCCAATCGACGGGCTTCGTGAAGTCAGTGACCACGGTGTGCAACGAAATCTATCTTGAGATGCGCAAGCTCGCCAAGCATCTGGAGCATGCCGACGTGATGCTGCGGGTGAATCCTGAAGTGGCTAAGGCGCTCAAAGCCAATAACGGGCGTGCCCTGACAGAGATGGAAGAGCTGACCAAAAAGACGGTGATCGTAAAGAGCGATCCGGCTCTGCATCAGGAGCAGTTCGACGTCAACTGAGCTCATGTTTCTTGGCCTTTGGCGAACACAGACGCCTTAGGTCAGTGCAGCGAAACCAAGCCGGGTCCGGCCAGGGCCCGGCTTTCCTGTCTCGAGCAGGCATCCTGCCTCTCCGAATCGACATCTACCGTTGGCCGGGATCTTAGGATAGAGATTCCCGTAGCGGATGGTTGTGGTTCGGAGCAAGACAAAGATGCGACGGAGGCATCGCCCATGAAACTAATCAGAGTCGTCGGCATAGCCGCTCTGTTTTTGTTTTTCGGAACTGCGGTTCCTATCTATGCCCAGCAGGAGCAGCCGGTAGCAGACAAGCCAGCTCAGCAAGGGGATAACGCTAAGCCGGGAAAGCAAGAAGAGGCCAAGCCGGGAAAGCAAGAAGAACAAGCCCGGCCGGGAAGACAAGAAGAACAGGCCAAACCCGGAAAGCATGAGGAACAGGCCAAGCCCGGAAAGCGGGAGGAACAGGCCAAGCCGGTCCAGAATAATCAGGGCGAACGGCAAATGCAGGGCCGGGGCGGAAAGGGTGGGCGGATCCCGGATGACAAGTTCCGGGCTCAGTTTGGCCGTGAGCACAGGTTCCGCATGAGCCGTCCAACCATTGTCGAGGGACAGCCGCGCTTTCAGTACGGCGGGTATTGGTTCGTGATAGTTAATCCATGGCCGTCGGTGTGGTTATACACCGATGAGTGTTATATCGACTACGTGGATGATCAGTATTATCTGTTTGACGTATTGCATCCCGGTGTCGGCATTGTAGTCACTGTCGTGATGTAGACGCCTCGTTGGACACACCCCTCATAGTGTGGCTGGCGGATCTGTTACCAGCCACACTTTTTTTCTCGAAAACCTCTACTGCGGTGTGCAGTCGACAGCCGGAGGCTGGGCTTGCCCAACCGGATTGTTCAGTGATGGCGAATGGTTGAAGTCAAACAGATCTTCAAGCGGATTCGCATGTTGGTCGCGGAAGGTGAGATGCAACGGGGACTTGCCGTTGGACGCCAAGAAGCGCCTCTCGATGAAGGCCAGGATCGAGGTGTGATCACCCGGCATGTGGGAAACATAATGCGGCTTAGAAAACGGTGAAATAGCCAGGAACGGGACGCGGATGCCAAGCTGATTGAAGTTGGCGCATTGAGCGGGATACGGTCCGGTCGGGTCCAACGCTAGGGCAGGGCAGAGCAACTCGGCATCCTTTACGCTAGTGTCATTGACGCTGAAGGGATTAGCGGAGCACTCCGCGCCACCACCGGGCTGTTGGCTCGCAGGTGGGTTCGAGAGATCAGCGCATTGTCCGGGTGCGATTCCGTCCGGAGTCAGAGCGCCACCCTGATGGGCGCGGGGCGGCGTGACGTGGTCGTAGAAGCCGCCGTGCTCGTCGTACATCACGAAGATGACGGAATCCTGCCAGCTTGAACTGTTGCGAACCGCGTTGATCACCTGAGAAACAAATGCCTGTCCCCGTTGGATGTCGGTAGGCGGATGTTCGTCGTTCTCAGCCGCTTTGCCCGTCAATCCAAAATTGGGATCCACAAACGAGACCTGAGGGAGGGTCCCAGTCGCGACCTGGGCGAAAAAGAAAGGTAAGGGCAGAAGATGCGGGTCAAACGGTCCTGAGGGCGGAACGAACAGCCGGAAAGTAGCGGCTTGCGGAGCATCTTGAAAATAGTCGGCCCAGGTGACGTTGTTCTGGTCGAGCAAGTCCAAAATTGTGCCGGTTATCGGCTTGTACCCGCCCGGTGGCGGGAACGTGTCATTAGTCGTCAGATGGCCGAAAGAAGTCGCCGCCAGCAAATAAGACCGGTTGGGAAACGTTGGCCCGGGCACCGAGGCGAAATACCGGTCGTCGATTGCAAAGTTCTGGGCTAGACCGTAGTAGAACGGCAACTCAGTTTGGTTGTAGAAAGCCATGGTTTGATCTTCCGTCGGGTTCTCGACACCGCCGTCGAGTTGCTCAGTCAAGTCGTTCACCCGCACGAAACCGTCGTTAAGGCCGGTGAGTGTGCGGTTGGGATTCAGGAAGTTGAGCTCAGGGTGAGTATAGAACCAGGAATGATCGAGATCAGGCAGCACGCATCGGCGCGAGTCGTGAAAGGCAAACACTGTGCTGCCGTCTTCGTCCAAATTTGAGTTGGAACAAGTGAAATTGCCGCTTCCGTCGACCGTACATGTCAAGCCGTCGACACAGGCGTGGTCGGTCTCCGCACAAGCGCCGTTCCCGTTGTGATATGGACTGCCGGGAGCATAAGCCAGCGCGCCGAAGTAATTGTCGAAAGAATGGTTTTCCTGCATTACGGCGATGATGTGATTGACTTTTTGAATGTTGCCCTCGGCAAAGGCCAGTTTCGGACCAGTCGTTGCTAACACAACCGGCAGAATTAGCGCTGTAGGCCGAATCCTGAACAGTCGCATCGGTGGCTCCTTTCGATTTCGAGCGCTGGGAATTGGGAGTGCTCCAATGCTGCAAGTAATTAAATCGGAGGTAGCCTGCGGGAATGCCATCGCCGGGTTAAATTTCCATGAAAATTCCGTGACGGCGAGTTTGCAGAGTGGCGCAGAATGGTCAGATACCGTTTGAGCGAGGTCTGCACACATTCCGTCACACAAGTCGGGATGAATAGAGGCTCTCCGGTGCCTCCCGAGAATGCAAAGGTACTTGGCTAACGGTGTGGCTTGTAGCCTTTACTTGCCCACCACCAGCACCACGAAACTGTCTGGCAGAATCGCCGGCCGGGGACGCGGCTGGTCTGCGGTGGGCGCGGGACGTGGTCCGAAGTTTGCGGTGACAACAAAAACCTGATGCGTTTTTGAATCGAGGGCGAGAGTGCGAGCGCCTTTCTGCGTAGGGACAGTTTCTGCCACGCTGTACTTATCCCGAGATTCCTGACGAATGACCGTCAGGTTGCCATCTCCGCAGGATGCGAATGCCAAGCCAGTCTCCAGATCAAAAGCAGTCGCGTCGACTCCTTCACAGATAGGCTGAGTGCTGACGACCTTGCCGCTATCGGCGTCGACGATCGCCATCACTTTGTTGCCGCAACCGGAAAACAAACGGCGGTTCTTGCGATCGATGGCCAGTCCGCTTGGTTCTTCACACCCGGCCAGTGGCCAGCGGGCTTTCACCTCGAGCTTGTTCGGATCCAGAGCAACCAACTCATTCTTGTCTTCGATGTTGACGAAGACGCCGCCCTTTTCATCGCTCACCGCGAACTCGGGCTTACCGTCCAGCTTGATGGTGCCCAAGACTGTGCCTTTGGCGGCATCGATGGCGCTGAGATCGTGGCTGTGGCCGTTGAAGGCGAAGACCCGTTTGGTCGCGGGATCATAGAGGATGGCGTCCGGATTGTCCCCGACTTTGACCTTGCCCAGCGGCTTCAGCGAATCCAGTTCGAAGATGCTGACGGCGCCTTCGCGCCCACTGCTGACGAAGCCGCGGCCCAGGTCCGGGGCTAACGCAATGCCGTGGACACCCGGAGTGTCGGCGATATCTCCCACCGACTTCCCCGAATCAGCGTCGATTACCATCACGTGCGTTGCCCGGGAGATGTAGAGACGACGCGAGACGCTGTCGAGCGTGAGATAGTCCCAGCCCCCTTCTCCACCCAGCTTGTAGGTTTTCACGACGTGATATCCCGTCCCGGCGGCTTGGGCCAAAGCAATCAGGAGTAAGGTAACCAGGGTTACGCGCGTAGTTGCGGCGTACAAGTGCTTCATTTCCATAGCCTCACTTTTCGAAGGTAATGACGAAAGTACCCGACCGTAACTTTACCTGATTTCCCGCTGAACCTAAACTCCTTGGCATGCATTCCTGGGAGGGAGATCCGCGCCAGAAGGCGACGCCGGACTACGGGTCCGTCGGACCAAGCTCCGACCTGCAGCCCGACCGCTCTCTCGATCCGCGGGCTGGAAGCTGGCGGGTGCTGTTCGCCGTCGCTACGGGAATTCTGCTCGCCATGCCGCTGGCTACCAGCACGGCACGGGGAGCTTGGCGAGGCATCTGGCAATTCCTGGCCTGGCATTCAAAGCCAACGGTTTCTCGCACTATGACCTCCGCCCGTGATCTCGACCGCCAGGATGCGCAGCAACAGGCGGAGCTTCTGTTGCAACGCGCCGTGAATCGCGATGATGGCGCTACGGATCAAATCACAGCCCGAGCGGAGCGATGGCAAGGAAAGCTGCAGCTGAGTCCGCAGTTGAACGGTCTGATCACAGCCGCTTTCAATGCCAACGATCTGCATTTGCGCGCCGCAGCCATCGAGGTGGACCTTGCAGCTCTGGGCGTTGCCAAGACATCGGCGAGTGTGGAACAACTGTCACAGCAGGCGGTATCGGGGTCGCAATCGCAGCGCATCTGGGCGCTCTGGAAGCTTGGGTTGCTGGGTAATCGCGGCATCGAACCCCAGCGTGTAAATCAGATACTGATCAGCCACCTGCATGATGCAGATCCCGAGGTGCGTCACTGGGCCGTGGAAGGGCTTGCGTATTTGGCCACGGACGAATCCATCGCTCCGTTGCTGCAGGAGTTCCACGACGATCCTTCACCCATGGTGCGGGAGCGGGCCGCCTGCGGCCTGGCGTCTTCTGGCATGTTCACGCCGGAGCAGCGTCGCAGCGTACTCCCGCAGCTGCTCAACTATGCTGATGATGCGTCCCTAGATGCGCAGACCCACGCTTGGGTCTACCATGCGCTCCGCGACATCACTGGCCAGAGCTTGCCGGATGACGCGACCGGGTGGAAAAACTGGTACGGCGCTGACCGCAGGAATTAATCGCGTCGTTATCGATCATGACTCTGCACCAAATTAATTCATAATCTGTTCCTGCAAAAGATGTCCGCGGCATAATCAACTCCAGTGTTCTGCAAAGATCGTGGTTGACTTCGCGCACCCGCTCTGACAACATTCTCCGATTCTGCAGCTGCTCGGAGATCTTGCCGCATGGCCAGGAATATTGCAGGTTCGACGCCTCGCATTCTCGGTCAGTTTGCTCACCTTATTGATCCCGGCAAGCTTGAGTCTGGCCTGTGATGGTTTGAGCCTCCGATTACTGATTCCTTCCATAAGGCTTGGATTGTGAGGCGCGAAGGTAGCGCATAGGGGGTTCTCCCATGAAGCTCTCCAGCATAATGTTGCTCGGCTTGGTCGTGGTCCTCGTACCCACGTTTAGTTGGCCTCAAGATGCCACCGGAAGGGTCATCGGAACGGTTTACGACCAGCAGGGGGCAGTCGTTCCTGACGCTCACATCATGGTCACGAACACTGCCACGCAAATCGCGCGCAAGACCACCACGGACCAGGACGGCTATTTTCAGGTGCTGGCACTTCCCATTGGAAACTACAAAGTCACGGCAGAGCACGACGGCTTTCGCACCGTGATCAGCGACGAGCACAAGCTGCTTATTAACCAATCGCTGCGAATCGACTTGTCGATGCAGGTGGGGAGCACCAGCCAGAAAATCGAAGTACAGGCGAACGCAGCTCCCATCGAGACTGTGGACGCGACTCTGGGTCAGTCGGTGAGCGGCCGGACTCTAACCGACATGCCTCTGAATGGCCGGAGTACCCTCGACCTCGCGCTACTCCAGCCCGGCGTAACGGAAAGCAATGACGACAACACCGGAGCTGGAAACTACAGCATTGCCGGCGGGCGTTCGGATTCGGTGACCTTCCTGCTTGACGGTGGGCTGAATAATGACTTGATCGACAACAGCAATCTTATCGATCCCAATCCGGACGCAATCGCCGAGTTCCGGCTGCTCACCAGCAATTACACCGCTGAGTATGGCCGCAACGGCGGGGGCATCATCAGCGTTGTAACCAAGTCGGGTAGCAACCAACTACACGGCAGCCTTTTTGAATTCTTCAGAAACAGGGTGCTGGACGCCAACGACTTTTTTAATATCGAGAACGGCATTCCGCGCTTGGACCTCAAACGTAACCAATACGGGGCGACTCTCGGCGGACCAATCTTAAAAGATCGCGCGTTTTTCTTTCTCGCTTATCAAGGGCAAAGGCAGATCCAAGCTGTGCCCGACGTGAGTCCAACTTTCACTCCGCGGGAGTTACAGGGAGATTTCTCGCAATCAGGGACTGACGCCAATGGCAATCCCGCCCCTGATTCCGGCGTAGCTGGGTTCTTGCAGCAGAACCCGTTTTTCCAAGCCGATCCGGCCAAGCAAGCTCTGGCGATTATTGATCCCACCAAGATCAACAGTATTTCCCAGACTTACATCAACAATGGCTTTATTCCGACCTCACCCAGCGGTGTGTTTTCCACCAGCCTGGACCAGATTTACAGTGCCGACGAACTGACCAGCAAGTTCGATTTCAACCTCAGCTCCCAGGACAAGATTGCTGCGACCATTGGTTTGAACCGCGCTGGGAGCCCATTATCCGGCACTGTGAACCCGTTGCCCTACGCCACCGTCCCCGGCTTCCCCAGCAAGACGATAGCCAACTATTACTTCACCAATGTCGCTTACACACGCGTGTTTTCACCTACGTTGCTGAACGAGTTCCATTTTGTAACTCATCGCAGCAGCTTCTCGCAGGACGTTCCCGTCAGGCGGCTCCCAACGGGTCCAGAGCTCGGCATTGGCATTACCCCCGATGTTGCCACCGGCCCCACCAACATATTCTTCGACACCGGCCTGCAACTCGGGCCCAGCGAGAATGGGCCCACGCGTTTTGTTGAGAACACATTTTCGTGGACCGACGCGGTTTCCTGGACTCGCGGAAAACACAACTGGAAGTTCGGCGCCGGATTCTCTTCATATCAGGAAAACCTTACCTTCGACTATTTCACCAACGGTGAGTTTGACTTTGACACGGGAACGTCTATTGCCACGGGGAATGCCTATGCTGACTTCGTCCTGGGCATTCCGGACGCCTACTTTCAGGGCGCGTTAGCCCCTTCCAACATTCGCAGCAAGAGCACGTATGTATTTGGCCAGGACGAATGGCACGCTAGGAAGAATCTGGTGCTGACTCTCGGCCTTCGGTACGAATACAACACTCCGAAGCTGGACACTCAAGGACGCACTTTCTCGGTGATTCCTGGAGAGCAGTCGAAAAGGTTCGTAAATGCGCCGTTAGCATTGGTGTTTCCCGGCGACCCCGGCGCCCCCAAGGGCACCAACTTTCCGGATAAGACAAACTTTGCTCCTCGCATCGGTTTTGCCTGGGATCCGACCGGCAGTGGCAAAACCAGCCTGCGTGGCGGCTTCGGCGTTTTTTACGACATTCTAAAAGGGGAAGACAACTTTCAGTTCAACGGCCAGGCGCCCTTCGTGGGCAGCGCTGGTCTGTTCTTCAATACTGTTGGCCCAGGGCAGAAAGCGCCAGTGGAATCCATGAGCAAGCCCTTCCCGAATGCGTGCGTCTTTGACTCAAGTGGCAACTGCTCAAGCCTGGGTGTAGCCAACACGTTCCCATCGCGACCGCCTGCGCCAAGTGTTGATTTCACGCCCTTCCTGCCAATTAACAGCAGCGGCTTCGTCTTTATAGTAGACCCGCATCTGCACACTCCCTACGTCTACCAGTACAACCTGAGCCTGCAACGGAATCTCTTTGCTGACGTGGTTCTCGAAGCCAACTATGTCGGAACCTCAGCGCACGGGCTGACCTCGCTTAAAGACATCAATCCTATGGTACTTGGGACCACCAACCGCGCGCTCGATGCGAGCTGTTCAGGCTGCTTCGGGCAGCTTCCCGAATTTCAGAACGTGTCGAATGCGAACTACAACGCTTTGGAGGCGAGCCTCACGCGTCAGCCCAAGACCTCCAAGCTGGGCACCGCCTATTTCACCTTCTCCTACACGTACTCTCACAATCTGGACAATGCGTCGGGGTTTGCGCAGCGTAACGATCAGGTACCCACATACAGCCCTGGTTTGTTCTATGCTTCGTCAGACAATGACGTCCGGCACCGCATCACTTTCAGCGGCGGCTGGGACCTACCCTTCGACCGAGTTTGGAGCGGAGGTCCGAAGCGACTGACCAGGGGTTGGAGCCTCTATCCCATCGTGACCTGGCGCACGGGGTTTCCTATCGATATTGGCGCACGATTGCCGAATAACTCTGATCCTTTCAATCCAGGAACCTCTGGCGCTGGTGATCCTTTGCTTTCCAGGGCTGCGGTCGTGAGCCCGATCAGATACCTCGATCCGCGTAAGAAGACCACCATCAATGTCATTAATTACGCCAGCACGGCGGGACAGACGACCTGCACTCCTTTCACAACTACGCCGGTCACCGGTAACTTCTACTTCGATCCCAACAGTTTTACCAATGTAGGGTTCGAAAACACCGACCCCACCCCTGGCGTTTTCAATCCCTGCTTTCCTCTGTTTGATCCTGTGAACAACCCGTCTCAACGCACCTATGGCTTGTCCAGGAACTTCCTGCGGGGGCCTGATCTTGTCAACGTAGACATCGCTCTCGCCAAGGCCACAGCGATCACCGAGCGCGTCAACCTGGAGTTCAGGCTGGAATTCTTCAATGCTTTGAATCACGCCCAATTCTCTCAACCGACTGTTCTTAACAACGCGGCCAACATCAATAGTTCTCTGTTCGGACAAATCACGACAACCGGCACTTTCCGCGGTGCGACTCCGCGCATCGGGCAACTTGCAGCTAGATTGACTTTTTAGGACTGGTTCGCTGGCGCAACAATCGTCTTCGGCGAGAACACCGCTTTAGTAGCTTATCGACAAATTCTAACTTGTTGTCATCCCGAGCGAGGCGAGGGATCTGCAGTTTCCACAATCCAAGGATCAGCAAGGCATGAGAACCCATTTTTTGATTTCGCTGGTACTTCTGCTGATCCTCCCTAAGATAGCTCAAACACCCGGATCCTCCTCTGACCCGGTTGATCAATATGTTCAATTCGAGATGCAGAAGCAGCACATTCCAGGATTGGCACTGCTGGTAGCGCGGGATGGCAAGATCGTCAAGGCGCAGGGCTACGGATTGGCTAACGTCGAGCTTCAGGTTGCGGTCAAACCAGAGACTGTTTTTCAGTCGGGTAGTGTCGGCAAACAGTTCACAGCGACTGCGGTGATGATGCTGTTCGAAGAGGGCAAGATCAAACTGGACAGTCCAATTACCAGCTATTTCAAAGAAGCGCCGCCGAGCTGGAAGCAAGTCACTGTCCGCGAATTGCTCAGTCACACTGCTGGTTTCACTGACTATCCGGATAATTTCGATTTCCGCAAAGACTATACCGAAGATCAATTGCTCAGAGTGATCGCCGGTATCCCGCTCGCCTTTCCGCCAGGCACCAAATGGAGCTACAGCAATCTTGGATACGCGACGTTGGGCATCCTAATTCACCGAGTGACGGGCAAGTTCTACGGCGACTTTCTGCAAGAGAGAATATTTCAGCCTCTTGGCATGAGCGCAACCCGAGTCATGAGTGAAGCCGACATCATTCCCAATCGCGCGGCCGGATACCGGCTGGTGAAAGGCGAACTCAAGAATCAGGAATGGGTGGCTCCGACGGTGAATACGACGGCTGACGGTAGTCTTTATTTCTCGATACTGGACCTGGCGAAGTGGGATGCGGCGCTATATACGGAAAAATTGTTGAAGCGGTCCAGCCTTGAACAGATGTGGACTCCCGCCAAGCTCAACAACGGTCAGCCCAACTCAGGCGACTACGGTTTCGGTTGGTCGATTGGAAACGTCCGAGGCCACCGGGTGCTCGACCACGGAGGCGCGTGGCAGGGCTTCAAGACTCACATCTCTCGCTATGTCGATGACAAACTCACGGTTGTCGTCCTAACGAATCTGGGAGACGCTGAACCCGGCGTCATTACTGAGCATGTCGCTGGAATGTACTTGCCCTCCAACGGCAATGCAGCTACTGGCCGTTAGCCGGCTGGGGGCCGGAGACCTTGACCGAGGGCAAGTTCGCAGTACTCCATCCTCCGCCCAAGGCTTTGATGAGAGAGACGCTGGCCGCCATACGCCGGCGCAGGATAACGACGGCTGTGCGCTCGTCGGACAAAGCAATGCTCTGCGCGGTGATCACTTCGAGGTACGTCACCACGCCGCCTTTATATCGGTTGTTGGACAAGTCAAGCGAGTGCTCTGCCGCCGCCACGGCAGCTTGCTGAGTTTTGGATTCGTCCTCGAGAATACGCAGAGCGGCCAGACTGTCTTCGACCTCTTCGAAGGCAGTGAGGATAGTTTGACGATAGTTTGCGACCGATTGGTCGTAGGCTGCCCGAGCCTGTTCGTGGATGGCGCGGCGGCGGCCTACGTCAAAAGCGGTAACCACGGCCGATGCGCCGGCAGTAGCAAAACCGCTTGGACCGGAGAGCCAAGTGGTGATTGAGCCACTCTCGAAGCCTCCGGCTCCTGACAAGGCAATCGCAGGAAAGTAGGCCGCTCTCGCTACGCCAATTTGAGCATTCGCCGCAGCCACCCTTTTTTCAGCAGCAGCAACGTCCGGACGTCGCTCCAGCAAATCCGAGGGAAGCCCCGGAGGAATCACGGGTGGCGCGGTATTCCAAGGTGAAAAGGGAATGGCGAAGCTGGACGCCGGTTTGCCGATCAGGACCGAAATCGCATGTTCATCCGCTGATCTCTGCACTTCGACATCAATCGACTGCGCGCGAGTGGTTTCCAATTGTGTCTGGGCTTGGGCAACGTCAACCGCGGAAGCTACACCGCCTTTATACCGATTTTGAGTCAGATCCAATGCCTTTTGGAAGGCGTCTACGGTGGAGTTGAGCAACTGCTCTTCCGCATCCAGCGTTCGGAGATCGAAGTAGTCGAGAGCCAACTCCGCATGCAAGCTTAGGTTGAGCGATTCAAGATCGCCGGCGCTGGCCTGCGCATTGGAACGCGCCGCTTCCACGGTACGGCGCACCCGCCCGAAGACATCGGTTTCATAAGATACATCCACTGGGATGACAAGGTCAGTCGCGTTCGTCTTGGTGGTCGTGAGTACGAACGGCCGGTTTTGCGACAGGTGCTCGCGTGTGCCAGAAACACCGGCTGTCACCGTGGGGTAGTAGTCGGCCCGGTTAAGACGGACCAGGGCTCGCGCCTGGGCAAACTGCGCCTGTGCCGCTTTCAGATTCTGGTTGGAGGCAGTGATCTGTTCTTCCAGCGTGTTCAGTTGGAGATCCTGGAAAATTTCCCACCACGTGCCACGCGCCACTTGATCGCTGGGTTGCGCAGTTTTCCAGTTTGGGGGCTCTTCCTTATAGGTAGGTGGAACTGTCGCTGCGGGTTTCGAGTAGCGAGGTCCCACGGCGCAACCGCTAAGCAGAAAGAGTCCAAAAATCAGACCTCCGGCCGCAGCCGTCAAAAACCTCACTCCATGCGCGCAGGCCGAGGTCTGAGGTCCGGGTTCCGAAGTCCACCGCCCTCGGATCACTTTGTTCCCTGGGTTGGTGCGGACTGGGATGGGGCGGATGGAGCGATCCGTACACTTTGGCCCGAGACGATGGAGTCCGGTGGGTTGACGATTACCTTCTCATTGCCAGTCAGGCCGGCTACGACCTCGACTTCGCTTCCAAAATCATGGCCCAGGGTGATGGGCGTCAGTTCGACTTTCTGGCCGTCCCCTACCGTAGCTACTCTGAGTCCTTCCTCGCGGAACAGGAGTGTGTTTACCGGGAGAATGAGATTGGAAGCTGGAGTCGGTAATTTGAGATGCACTTCGGCGTATGCCCCGGTGAACAGAATGCCCGTCGGATTGTTTACCGCAATCTCCACCAGCAACGTACGAGACGCGGGGTCGATCGCATTCGCCGTGCGCACCAACTTGCCAGGGAAGGGCCGCCCCGGGAACTCCGAAAGGACCAAGTCCGCCATCATTCCGGGCTTCGCAGCCTGAGAATAGGCTTCGGGAACGTTGACGTATACCCGCAGCTTGTCCGGTTGCGAAACGTGAAAGAGCTCGCTTCGCGGACCGCTGGCACTACCGGAGTCGATCAAAGCGCCGATATCGGTATTGCGCGCAGTGATTACGCCGTCGAACGGCGCGTAGACTTTCTCAAACGATTGCAGCTCCTCCAGGCGCTTCACATTGGCCTGGGCCGACTGCACGGTCGCGCCCTTGGCGGCGTAGTCTCCGGCGGCGTTGTCGGCATCCTGCTTGGAAACCGAATCCGTCTTCAACAGGCCTGCATACCGGTCGGCCGTGATTCGCGAGAGGTTGAGGTTGGCTTCGGCGGTGCCCAAATCAGCCCGCGCCTGCCGGAGTTGTTGGTTTACTTCGGGTGTGTCAATTTCGGCTAGGAGTTGGCCCGCCTTGACATGACCCCCGATGTCCACATACCAGCGCTTCAGGTATCCGTTGGTGCGGGCATAGATCGGAGCATCCGCAAATGCCTGCACGTTGGCCGGCAGGATGAGTTCCTGGGAGGGAGCGGAACGCTTGGGCTGGATTACGGAAACGCTGGCAACGGCCATGGCCTGAGTTTCTTTGGCCAGCGTGGCCCGTGCCTTCACCCGCGGCAGTAAGCCAGAAAGGAATAGGAGAGCCGCGACTGCGACAGCCGCCAACGCGATCCACCAGTGCCGCGCACGGGTCCGTCCGCCTGGACTTCCCGGCGTCTCATACGGCGAAACTGCGGCTGGCTTGAGCTCGTTCCCCTGATCCACTTTCATAGAAGATTCCGGCATGGCATATAAGTTGAAGTTTCTTAAGAGATTCCCTCAGTTAACGGCTGGATTCAGCCTCTTCCCGCCGCTTTCTCAATCCATGCATGATGCTGAAGAAGACAGGCACGAAGAAGAGCGTGGCAGCCGTCGCGAACAGCAATCCACCGATCACGGCCCGACCCAGGGGAGCGTTCTCTTCGCCGCCTTCTCCCAATCCCAGGGCCATTGGAACCATGCCGATAATCATCGCCAAAGCGGTCATCAGGACTGGACGAAAGCGCGTAAACCCAGCCTCCAGGGCGGCCGCGATTGCGTCCTTGCCCTCGGCCATCTGCTCCTTGGCGAAGCTTACCACGAGGATGCTATTGGCTGTGGCCACCCCCATGCACATGATGGATCCTGTAAGGGCCGGCACACTGAGCGTGGTGTGGCTCACGAACAGGAACCACGCAATCCCCGCCAAGGCCGCCGGCAGGGCTGAAATGATGATGAAGGGATCCAGCCAGGATTGGAAGTTGACCACGATCAGCAGGTAAACCAGAAGGATGGAGAACACCAGACCTCCCACCAGACCGATGTAGGAGGAATGCATGGTCTGGATCTGACCGCGCACGATGATGCGGGAGCCGCGGGGAAGCTCAGTTTCGGCATCCTTGACAATGCGGTCAATGTCGCGCGCCACTCCGCCCAGATCCCGGCCCTGCACCGAGCCGAAGATATCAAGAACCGGCGTAATGTCGTAATGAGAAACGACTGCCATGCCGCTACCACGCCGGATCGAGGCCAGGCTGCGCAAAATCTCTGGACGGGCGCCGCTGGTTCCGGTCACGGGAATGTTTTCGAGGTCCTGCAAGGAATCCACGCGGTATTGCGGCGTTTGCGTAGCAATGGAATAACTCACACCATTCTTGGGATTGAGCCAAAACGTAGGAGAGGTC
Source organism: Acidobacteriota bacterium (assembly GCA_013290025.1). Classification (GTDB taxonomy): domain Bacteria; phylum Acidobacteriota; class Terriglobia; order Terriglobales; family Acidobacteriaceae; genus JABCYV01. The sequence goes on along the minus strand of JABCYV010000034.1, from coordinate 12,760 downwards.
TGGAAGCTTCCGCTGAGAGAGATCAGCAAGTTATTGGCAACATCGCGCTGCGTGAAGCCCACCTGTCCTGCCAGCGTGCGATCCACGTTGATGTGCAGATAAGGCAGATCGAAGCGCTGCTGGATGCGCAAGTCCGCGATACCATTTACGGAAACCAGTCGCTGAAACAGTTTATCGGTGAATTGCCGGTTTTTCTGCAAGTCGTATCCCACCACTTGCACATCGATGGGAGAAGGGAGACCGAAGTTCAGAATTTGGCTGACGATATCCGCGGGCAAAAAGGAGAAGACTACACCAGGAAATTCGCCGGGCAACTTGCGCCGCAAATCGCGGACGTACTCCTCCGTGGGACGATGCTTCGGCGACAGGCTCACTAGAATATCGGCATCGGAGGACCCAATCGGGGCCGAGTTGCTGTAAGAAAGATTAATGCTGCTGTAGGGAAGTCCGATGTTATCGATGATGCTGCTAATCTCGCCGCCCGGAATCTCGTCGTGAATGGATTGTTCAACCAGATCGCAAAGCCGGGCCGTCTCCTCGATCCTGGTTCCGGTACGGGCGCGTAGGTGCAACTTGAACTGTCCGCTATCCACGGATGGGAAAAAATCTTCACCCAGCCAGGGGACCAAAAGGAGGAGCGAACAGACACACGCCGCAAAGAAGACGCCCAGAAAAAAGCCCCGATGCTGGAGGCAGACGTCCAACCACTGATGATAGCGCTCGCGGAAGCGTTCGAAAGCTTCTTCAAACCGAACCTGCAAACGGACCAGCGGATTACGGCTGGAACCGGGCAGATGTCCAGCTTCTTGCTCGTGTCCTTTCAACAGGTACTTCGCCATCGTCGGCACCAGGGTTCGGGAGAGCAGGTAAGAAGCCAGCATGGCGAACACAACGGCTTCGGCCAGCGGAACAAACAAATATCGCGCCACGCCGGCGAGGAAGAACATGGGCACGAATACAATGCAAATCGCGAGCGTAGAAACAAAGGCAGGCACGGCAATCTGCTGCGCGCCGTCCAGAATCGCCCGCTGAATCTCCTTCCCCTGGGCGATGTTGCGGTTGATATTTTCGATCTCCACGGTGGCGTCGTCCACCAGAATGCCGACGGCAAGCGCCAGACCACCCAGGGTCATGATGTTGATAGTCTCGCCCAGGGCGCTCATCACGATGATGGACGTGAGAATCGAGAGTGGGATGGAGACAGCGATGATGATGGTGCTGCGCCAACTTCCCAGGAAGATGAGAATCATCAGGCCGGTGAGGCACGCTGCAATGATGCCTTCGCGCAAGACTCCGTTGATCGAAGCGCGAACGAACAGAGACTGGTCGGCAAGTTGCTGAATATTCAGTTCGGGAGGAAGCCCTGCCTGGATCTGGGGTAGCAATGACTTGATGCCGGAAATAATGTCGAGGGTGGATGCATTGCCGTTCTTCAATACGGTGAGTAGAGAGGCGCGTTGCCCGTTGACCCGCACGATGTTGGTCTGGGGAGGAAAGCCGTCGCGCACGAAACCCACGTCGCGGATATAGATCGTGCTGCTTCCCACTGTCTTGATGGGAAGGTCGTTGAGTTCGGAAACCGCCTGCGGGCTGCCGTTCAGATCCACGGCATACTCAAAGAGTCCGATCTTGGAAGTTCCAGAGGGCAGAATCAGATTTTGCGCGCTGATGGCATTGACGACATCCAAAGGCGAGAGACCCTTCGATTGCAGTGCATTGGTGTCCAGGTCGACTTGGACCTGACGCTGCTTCCCGCCATAGGGGTAGGGAATGGCGCAGCCAGGTATGGTCACCAGCTGGGTACGAATAAAGTTCACTCCGTAGTCAAACAGTTGCTGTTCCGAGAGCTTCTGCCCGGAAAGGGCAAGCTGAAGGATGGGTACACTGGAGGCGTTGTAGGTAATAATCAGCGGCGGCGTGGTTCCGGGGGGCAACTGCCGCAGTTGCGTCTGGGAAATGGCGGTGATCTGGGCGATCGCCCTCTCAATATTGGCGTGCGGCTGGAAGAAAACTTTGACTACTGCGATGCCGTTGAGGGACTGCGATTCGCTATGTTGGATATTGTCTACCGTGGTGGTGAGGGTGCGCTCGGTCTGGGACACGATCCGGTTGGCCATGTCTTCAGAATTTAGACCGGTGTAGTTCCAGAGGATGCTTACAACCGGAATATCGATGTTGGGAAAGATATCGGTCGGAGTTCGGAAGATGACGATTGGACCCAGGATCAGCAGAAGCAAAGCGACCACGACGAAGGTGTACGGGCGTCGTAACGCCAGCGCAACAATCCACATGTAGATTCCTTATGGTTCAGGCACTCCAGAAGAGCGCCACGAATAACAGGAACAGCAGACCGGTCGTCTGGTTATAGATGAGCCGGACCGGCGATTGGATGTCGAAAGTTAGCCCTGCGGCGGCGGCGAAGGATAAGACGGGCAGGCAGCGAAAACGGCTCAGTCAGCTAATCGCGCCAACTGAGCCGTTTGCTTGAGTCCTATTGATTGGATCCCTGGCCCTGGTCCAGCTTTGGGCGCCCTTCGTTGGGACCCTTGGAAGGTATAACTGTCAGAGGACCTTGGAGAGTGAAGGTCAGAACCGTCTCCGAAGGCAGCTTGATCTGTTGTCCTTTGGTTGCGGCTTGCACGCCTCCGCCGAGTCCGCCTCCAGCGGCGGCTCCTATTCCGGCGCCCTTGCCGCCACCGGCGAGGCCGCCAATGATGGCTCCAATTGCCGCACCCGCGCCTACTTTTTCCGCGGTGTTCTTGCCGCGCGACGATCCCTCACGGTGATACTGATCGGTTTGTATGTTGTAGGACTTCCCACCCGCTGAGATTCGATCCAGTTGCAACGTCAGTAGAGATTTTCCGGCAAACTTCCCAGCGCTTTGCACTGCCACCACGTGACCCTCGACGTCATAGCCAGCAGGAATAACGACATCACCCTCGACGGCTAGAGGTGAGTTGAGCGTGCCACGGAAGCTCTGACCCTGTTGGGCGGTTTCGGAATCGATGGCATCTACCAGACGTACCGACAGCGTGGTGCCCGAGGGGATAGTCACTTTCTGCGGTGGTGGTGGAGGCGGGGGTGTAGACGGCACGGCGGGGACGACCTGTGCCGGGGCGGGAGCCGCCGAAGCCACCTGATCGGAGGCTGAATTGTTATCGTCGTCGGAGGACGGCTTCTTCATTTGTTTGTGTGGACGGCTCCTTGGCTTCGCCGGGGCGGGTTTCTGCTGCGTCGCCGGAGGCGCTGTATCTGGAGGCGGCGTGGACGAGGCCACTGCTGGGGGCGCTCCGACCTGCAAGTTATTGATCACCTGCTTCACACCCGGTGCGGACGCAGCGTAACGTGCCGCCGCCTGGCGCCGGTTGTCATCATCGACGGTGCCCGAAAGCGTGACAGTGCCATTTTCGGCCTGGACGGCCAGCTGTTTGCCTTGCAGCCCGGAATCGCTGGAAAGCTTGGTCTGGATATCGCTCGTAATCTGGGCGTCATTCGGAGCCTTGTTGCAGCCCATAGCCGCAGCCAGAACCGTGAGAAGCGCCCCTGCGCAGATGTAGAAACGGACTTTCGCCTTCATAACATCACTCCTGTTTAGTAAGAACTCAGTATAAACATTTTAGATGCAGATGGAGGATTGGAATAGATGTCAGGTCGGTCAATTTATGGTTCGCGACCTGCAAGGAGTAAGCCGCCGGCGGGAACCGTCCGGCGGCAAAGTAATGGGTAGGGGAGCAACAAAATGCTCGTCGCTCATTGCTGGCGAAGAAATTTGTAGTCCAGAATCGACGCTGCCAGTCCCACCGATTCTGTTTCTGCCTTGCCGCGCGCTTCCCGGGCGCGGATGATCCGTCCTTGGCAGAGAACGCTGCTGTTTTTCTGGCCGGAGATTTCTTCCGGCATCTCGAAAACCATCTCGACCAGCGTGTTGTCCGGCAGGTTCTGTGGACCCTGGAAGAGCACACCCGACTGGCTCAGGTTTTCGATGATGCCTTCATACCAGCTGCCCAGATTCTTCACCCGATAACGCACCGGGGTCTGGAGCTTCAAGCGCCGAGCTCGTGGAACCCAGCTCGGTTTCTTGGCGTGGCTGCGACTGCGGCGGGTCACGGCGGCGGGTTCGTCAGGAACGCGGTCCACCTTGTCAGTTCTTCGCATCGTCTTCCAGTCGTACTTGTACTCGACGGCGCAAAGCAGGCAAACCTGGTAGTAATGGCCGTCGGCGGACCGCCTGGGCCAGGAAAATTCATGGGAGCAGCGGCCAAGCATGAGGACGTCCAGTAACTTCTGTGGCATGGTCGTTTTCCGGCCGGAATCACCGGACGAAACATCATCTAACGGGACGCGGGCGTTGGATAGGTTACTTTCGTGTAGCGCCGTTCTTGCTCTTGCTATTTGCATGCCAACTTACTGAATCGTAATTTCTTTCTCTGTTTCAGTTTTTTCGCTCGTCCGCGATTTGGGCACAGATGGACACAAAACCTCGCCGAGCTGCAGCGCAATTCTGCGGTCATCTTCGCTGACTGCGTGGGTATAGACGTCCATTGTCAGGTCCGATCCGGCCGCGTGCCCAAGCCGCTCCTGCCGGGTTTTCATCGGTGCGTTAAGCCTGTCCATCAAACTGCTGTTGGTGTGACGGAACGCATGCAAACCACAGCGATGGATCCCCAGCGAATCAAGCAGCGGGTGCAAATGACTGCGCATGATCTCGCTGGGCGCCCACGGTTTGCCGTTCCGTGTAGCAAATAGCAGCCCAAGTAGATTGGGCCGCCAAGTCGATAGGAAACACTTCAGGTGCTTTGTGAGTTGTGGGGAGATGGCGAACTGGCGAAGAGCGTTCTGCGTCTTTGGAGTTTGCACCTGGTTGCGCCAGACGCTTTGCCTGACGTTGACCACGCAATTCTCGAGGTCCAAGTTGTCGATCCGCAGACCGCACAATTCTCCAGCCCTCATACCAGTTTCGGCAGCCAGCCAGTACAGCGTCTTCTGCGGTTCCTTCGCGATGTCGATGACTTTCTGAATTTCCTCTTGAGTAAAGAAGAAGCGACGCCGCGGCCCTGGCTTCGGCAGAACCAATCCGTCGAACGGATCGTGTCCGACATACTGCCAGGCTTTTGCCGTGTTCCAAATCATTCGCATCACCAGGATAAAGTTTTGGACTGTCTTCGGAGCACGAGACGCGCAACTGTGGATGAACATTTGCAGGCTCAATCCGTTGATGTCGCGCAGCGCAAAATCCCCGAAGTATGGAGTGAGCCAGTTTTTGATCTGGCTCTTGATCGCTGATTGGGTTGACGGTTTGTGCTGGCTCAGCACCCGCTCTTGCCAGAGCGCTACGAATTGCACAAATGTCGCGGTTCGCAATGCCCGGTAGTTGGTGCTGTTGATCGGCGCGAGTCGGATGCTTAACTCGCGGAGTGCCAGCTTCTTAGTTGGAAATTCTTCCTTGCTGCCAAGTACTTCCTTGCGTCCGACGCGACGGAGTTTTTGATCTGGGCCGATGACGTCCTCGCGCCATCTGCCCACCCACACCTTTTCGCGTTTGCCGCGCAGGAATACGCTTCCACGTTGAAACCTTCGACGCGCCACATCCGCCTCCACGGAGAATGGCGTGCCGACGTTTGCCTCGGCAGGCATACTACACGAGTTTGGCTCGAGGTGTTCCACAGGCTTTATAGCATTGCCGTCTTGCCGGCGAACTTCGCCAGCGTTGCCCGCAATCGTGTGTTCGCCGCCTGCCACTCCGGAGTAGCCTGCTCTTTGTCTACGGCCGCCCTGTCGATTGGCACGTAAGCCGGGATGCGTTCGGTGTCTCTCATGGGGATGCTGTTGTATTCCCCGTCTCGGAACCAGAAGCTATTGATCTTCACTTCCAGTTCTTGCGCGCGTTTCACTCTTCGCCACAGCCAGCGAGCGGCTTCCACGGTGGGACACTTCAACTTGCACCGCAGGGCAGTAATGCAATCAGCCACCAATTCCAGATTACTTTTACAGGGCAAACCACATTCCTCAAGAATCTTGCGCGCGTAGTTCAATTCATGGAGATCCTCAGGGGCGTTATCCATCGTCTCTGTGCCTTTCTGGCTGGTTGGGGAAGAGTGAGTCTTCGATGGCGCGCGAGTCTTTGTGCTCGGTGATCGGCAACGGTGCCGACACTAGGCGATAAAAGCTATGGACCTGACCGCCCTCAACCCGCTCAGTACGATTTTCGATTTGGAAATGGAACTCATGGCGTAATTCATAGATCCGCGTCTGGAACTGGAGTCCCCCGATCCTGGCGAGCTCGGGCGCAGTGACCTCATCGCCGCGGGCTTCAATGAGGCGCCGCAGGATGCGATCGCGCTGGCTAGTGTGCGACATGCCCGCAAGGGTAAGCCCTAAGCTTCTGGCGGCTCTCGACCTGTCCGGTATGCTGGCTTGTGAAAATCTAGGTTGGTGTCCGGTGATTTGTCCGGTGATTTACGCGAAAACCCGCGTCAATGGCGGGCTTTAATTCGTTCGTTGTCTTGTGGATTGTCCGGAGATTTCCCGGCTGTATGTCTGTTAGTTGTCCGTTGACGCTCGAGGTTGGGGAACATCCGCCGGTTTGCCGTACGGACCCAGAGGCCTTCTGACCCAATCCCTAATTCGCTGAATGGTCCTTAGGCTAGGGAACTCATGGCCTCTAGCCAATGCCCACTCTTTCAGATCTGGATTGCTTATGTACTAGCAGGAAAGAAGTTTATCGCCCAGGGCGTGCCATTGTGGCCTTTGGTCCCAATCCTCGGGACGCCAATTGGCCGCGAGAATGCGGTCGGCTGCCGCCAGCTTCGCGGTTCGCCTGGCCCGCGTCTCTATCATCCCCTGCCTGTGTCTGGCGGTGGTGCCCGCAGTTCGCCAAGGTGCGTTCGGGTATTCCGCGCGATATTCTTTTAGTCCCATGCCGTGCTGGGTGAGGTGATAGCCCCCTCCACATAAAATCTTCTTAAGCTTCGCTCCACAGACTCGACAAACAACAACATCAAGACCATGATCCTGCTCCCATGTGGGGTTCTTTCGACATGCGGCTAATTCATCGGGTGTGAGGAATGCATTCACTCTCTTAGTGATCAGGTCCTTCACCTTCGATTGGGACCGAATAGCATTCAGTTGCAAGGTATAAAGCGGGGCTCCAGGATGGGTCAGCTTGTATTCCTTAAAGGTCATGCGATGTCGCCGCCACAGATGACCGGTGTGTTTTTTCGCCATGCCGCTGTTACTGCTCTTTAGCAACGCTCCACACTCGCGACAAACGATACGATCAATCATGTCGTGTCGAGCTTCCCATGCGGGATCCTTTCGGCACTCGATCAATTCCTCCGGACTAACGTAAGGCACGCTCCCGTGGCATTTCTCAAGCCCCGAGCGTTTTACGCGGTAGTGCCCTCCCAGCTCCGGAGCCCAGCGACACGGGCAAACCACAAGCGCTGGCGGGTCGTCGGGCGATTGGAGCCACGCGCGGAATCCTTGCCATCCGAGGTGTCGCCTAGGCCTGATGTGGTTATGAACCACCACCATGCCGGGCGGCACGGCACCGGGCTTAGGGATGCTTACCAGATAACGGCTTCCTCGCTGTCTCGCCTTGTAGTCCTTGGTAGCGATTTCCTTCACGCGCTTCGCAGAAGCCCTGCAAGCTGCATTACAAACTTTCGGCGAAATCACTCCCAGCACCACGTCGGTCATAAGTGTGCTCATCTTTCTCGCTTCTTCTTTCAATTCTTTGATCGACTGATCCGCAGTCCGCATACTGCTCCTCGCTATGATTTCTTCTGCTTCGCCTTCTTGTGTCCCTTCCACCTTTTCTTGGCCAACGCCTTACCGCGTTCCGTCGTAAACGTTTTAGCCGTCTCCTTCCCGCCGAGACGTCCTAATTGGACTGCTGCCGGATTCTTCTCTTTCTTTTTTTGTGCCATGTCCTTCCATTTTGCACGATGCGAACCGCCCGGCAAGTGACTTAGTAGTTAACCAAACGGTCCTTCCCGCACAGCATTTCCACAGTTGCGAACCGCTTCGCATTGGAATATAATGGGACAGTGAAAAGGTGATGGTGGGCAACAACGGGCCGGGCGGGTGCTTGTAACACCTGCTCGGCCCTGACCAAGGAAAAACCGGAGGTTTTCCCAATGGCTGATGACCATCGTAGCGTTCCCTCTTCTTCCCCTCAACTAGTCCAAGACATCCTCGATCAAGTCCGCGAAGTAGAGCGCGATTGCAGTTTCTACCTGTTTCCCGCCATCCGCCGACACGCGAAATCGCGAGCTGAGCGCAGATACATCCTCGAGGTTCGCCTGGCGGTCTATGAACGCTCTGGCGGTCGCTGCGAATTACGCCTGAGCCCAAAGTGTTGGGAGTGGATTTCGTGGTCGACAATGCACTCTGCCCATGTCAAGAGTCGTGGGGCCGGCGGACAGTGGACACTCACCAACCTGAAAGCCGCCTGTCCGGAGTGCCACGGATTCCAGCATGCGGGAGGAAAAGTATGCCCAGAAAAATGACCGACTACGGGCGTTTCGTCTTGTTTGTTAGTTGCCCCCGGTGTGGCCGCGGCGATGGGCGTCGTTGTCGTGACCGCGAAGGGAAATGTGTTCCGACGCACAGGGAACGCCTCCGCGCCGCACTCCAGAGTTCCTGCGCCACATTGACTGTCTTGCGGAGGTCCGCATGATCTGGACAGTGGTAATCGGCATTGTTTTCGCATGGCTGATCATCGTATGTCTGCAATGCCTCTGGCCGTTGGCCATATGGCTGCTCGGCGTGTACTTCGAGCGGAAAGGCTAACCCGTGAGTCGCCCGAGTCGCTTCGTCCGCATACGCCAGCAGCGCACCGCTCGCCTGCGAAAAAGGCGATCTGAGGACCGCTGCAACGACATCATTTTGTACCTGATGGATCGGCAGTCTGACATCGAGAACGACTTAGACCAACAGGACCATTACGCATTCTGCCGCAGAGTGGTTTCGATGGCCGTGCAAGGCTGGGCCGAGCCTTACGTGGCCGCGTTTTACTACCACTACGGAAGACATCCGAAAAAACTCATTCCCGAATGGCTCGCGCGCACAGAAAAAGACGGCCGCTTGGAGATCCCGGATTATGACCCACTCAGCGATCCGCTCTCGAAGATACGAAGCTTCCCATCGCGTCCTGGGCCTATGTATCAAATGCCAGTGCTCAGCTGGCCCGGTCAGCAAGATTCTCTGCGAAACCCACCGCAAGAGGAACATTTTGGCGAATCGCAAATACCGCACTCGATACCCGAGGGTGTTGCGGGGCCTGATTCGCGGAGGCTGAACTGGTGTACGGAATGCGGGGCTCCGGTCTGCGAAAGAAGCACACGCCTCTGTGTGCAGCATCTCGAGCGCCGCCGAGAAGCCGAAAGCCGACGCCGCAAGCGCAGGCGGGTACTGAAAACGTGTACTCAATGTCGGAATCCGGTTTGCGAAGAAAGTAGATGTGTATGCGCGCTACATCTCGAGCGCGCGAGAGAAGCCGCCAACCGACGATATGAGCGCAAGCGGCTGGCAATTGGAAAGACCGTCCAACATGACAACAAAGCCTGGCAGGCCCGGCGGATGCACCTAGCGATCAGCGCTGGCTTCTACGGGTCTTAGCGCTGGCTTCACTGACACCAGAGCCGGCTTCTGCTCTGCCGGACGCACCGTGGAAGGCTCCGGCGAAGGTTCTGTCCGGTTCCATCCCCTGCGCATGGCCCGCGCTGCGACGGGCGAGAGTTTGTTGATCTGTCTCCGCATCTCCGAACCCTTTCCGCGTCTAACTATACTTGGCTTCACTTCCAGTCAACGTAAAGCTAGTTTCAGGCAATTTCCTTTCCTTAGAGCACGCTACTGCGGCCGCCGTCGCGTCTTCGGAAGGCTTCCATTCCTGGGCCGAAGAGATCGAGGTTGGTTTGCATTTTTCTTGCTGGCGCGTTGGCGCCGTTCCAGCTCGCAGGGTTGGGCCTGCCGCTGTCTCCCCGCTGCTTCGCCCGCGGTCCACCGGGCAGGTTGATTTCACCGGCTCGCGGTTGCTTGCGTCGCACGCCCACGGTTTCGCTTTGCCCTGCAGGTTCGTAGTCTCCCGGGTGTCCGGTCGCGCGGTTGATTTCTTCCTGGCTATGCGGTCCGCGTTGGGGTTGCGCCCTTGTCCAGTCGCCTGGCCGAAGTTCGGGCGCTGGCCTCACATACGGCTCGTTGAGCTGTTGCGATTCCACTCCTCGAGGATTTGCCGACCTCGCAGGATTTCTGAAAGGTTCCGGAGCCTGGCGCGTGTATTGTTCGGCTTGGCGCGTGTAGTTGGTCGAAGGACTCGAGCGCGACGCCTGATATTCGGCCCGAGCTCCAGTTTTGCGGTTGACCCCTGTGCCGACAAAGTTTCCGGATGGGCTGCCGGTTCGGCTGTTCGGCGAAAAGATATTCCTCGCGGTCGGGCTGTTCGGGAAGTGCCTTCCAGCGTTCGGATCACGCGCTTTCTTTGACTGTAGGTCATAGCGAATCATGCGCACCATAGTGCCTCCTTCTTAAAGTCTCCCATGCCGGGCCTTGTAAGCCGCCGCGGCATCATTCCAAAACTCATCGTCTGACTCAGGTTGATTGGTTCCGCGCGCTGGGGAAGCAGACAGCCCGTAGCGCAGCGGTGTGGGCCCGGTGTTGGGTGCGGGCGGAGTCAGTAGCCGCCGATTGAATCGTGGCGAGTTTGTCAGTTTTGCCGCACCGTACTTGGGAATCATGCTGCGAATGGGCTTTTGTACGTCTGCGATCGCTCCACTTACCCCAGCCGTGCCGGACGGGTTGGTATTCACTCCCACCGAGCGCGCAATCGCCCCGGTTTTGTAGACGTGATCGAGTTCATCCGGCGAGAAAACGCTGCGCAAAAAATCATCGCCATAGCCGCCCAGACTTTTGTTCTGCAGCTTGAAATCTTTGCCCGCGACGTCATTCAAGATCGCCCATTTCACCGGGCCCTTGTCGATGCCGTAGCGGTCGAGTAGTTGCGCGTTGTATGGACTGCCGCCGATCTGCCCCTTCTGTGTCAGCTTCTGCGGAACCTTCGACGGATCCGGCTCCTGCAGGATCTGGGCCAGGGGCGAGCGCGGGTTATTGAAATCGTCCTGCAGTTGCTGCCAGTGATCGTTGGCCGCCCGGAAGGAAGTCTCGAGCCCTGGTGTCGACTGGGCCGCGGTCATCATCGCGTTGTCGGTCGCACCGGTCAGTTGTTTGATCCAGCCTTGCGCCTGATTGCTGATGGCGAGCTCCGGACTGCGCGAGGCGTCCAATAGTGCTGAGCGCAACTGCTGGGCGTCGCTGAAACTTCCATTGTCCGGTAGGTTGCCGATGTCCTGTAGGATGGCTGCGGCTCGCCGCTGATCCAGCGCTCCCGCCTTGCGCACAAAACTCGAGTCCTGAAAGATTTGCTGTGCTGTCTGTTTCAACGGTCGGAGATCTACACTCGTCCCGCCGGCCTGCTGGTCAATGGCCGCGTACGCCTGGCGCGACTGTGCTTGTTGTCTCTCGAGTGCCTGACTTACCCCTTGCTGAATGGCATCGCCCGCCGTGGCCAGGTCCGGAGTATTCGGCGAGAAGGAATCGAGCAGGTTTTCCGCGTGCTGCGCCGTGGCTGCCTGCGATGCCTTGATCTGTTGCCTGACTGCGGTTCCGCCAACCGTAGCCCGTTCACCGGCCGATTGCAGGTTGCGTGGGAGATTGTGCTCGGTCGCCTGAGCCGCATTCAGCGGGATGCCATTCTGATCGGCGTAGGCTTTCAGCTCGGATGGGCTGGCAGACTCTGCCGGAATCGTGCCCCGCGGCTGGGTTGTCATATCGCCCAGCGGAGCCCTGAGCCGGTTGAGCGCTGCGCGCCTTTCTCGATGGCATAAGGCACTGCGACCTGTCCGAGCACGCCCGCGAGTCCGCCGGCCGCGCCTTGGTAATTCCCGCTTTGAACGTCCTGGCCTGCGGTCTCAATCGATGGTCCGATGATCGGAGTCGCCTGCAGCCCTGCGTGTAGTACACCCGATGCGGCTTTGCCCAGATTCGGCCCGAGCGGCTGGCCTTCGCCTACGTTCTCCCCAGCTTCGTAGGCTTCCTGTCCGCCTTGCTGGACTCCGCGTAGCGCCGTCTTCCCGTAATTCCACAGCATCCGCCCTGCAGTCGCCGCCGGGCCGATGATCTGTTCCGCGGTGCTCGGCTGAGCTTGCTGCAGTTCTTGCATCGAAGTGGGGACGCCCAGAGATTGCGCCAGGCGCTTGAGAAATCCCGGCGGCTGAGTCTTCTGCTGATTACTCTGCGGTGGAAGAGAGCTGATCGCCCCAGCCTGCTTCGCGAGGGCCGCGTAATCGACGGCTCCGGATGCGGGTTGCGACGAAATGGCTCCAGCCTGTTTCGCCAGTGCTTCGTAATCGATGGTTTGCGTTCCGCCCATTTACCTGATTCCCGCCGCCCGTTTGAATCTGTCAGCAGATGCCTGATCTGGAAACGTATGGACGCCGCCACGTGGATCAGTGACTTGAATACCGCCCTGCCCATTGCCTGGCTGCTGATTTCGCCTGGCCGAAATCCGGCTTACCCTGTACCGCTTGATCAAACCACTGATGCGCTGCCTTTTGTTTCCCCGCGAGCAACTGGTCCACGGTCTGCACGGCTCCCTTAAACTGACCTTTGCTGAGGTAGTTCGCATACGCCGCACTGGCCTGCTCACGCTCTTTTCCAATGACTCCGGCACCATCAAAGGCGCGCCCGCCCTCGCCGCCGAACG
>JABCYV010000033.1 GCA_013290025.1 Acidobacteriota bacterium | reverse complement strand
CCTTCTCGAACATCTCCAAACCCAGGAGATCAGCCACGTGCATCCCGACCATCCTCTCAGATGGTATTTCCCAATCACGCTCGTATGCCGGATTGACTCTTTGAAGCCTGTAATCTCTTCCGAGGATGGCTATACCATCAGGTGAGGTCTCAAACACCTGCCCGATCAAGTATTCCGCCTGTTTGCGCTCGGCTATTTGAAGTCTCAGGTCCTCATTAGCCCGAGTCAATTCTGCTGTTCGCTCAGCGACTCTTATTTCAAGCTCGTCTCGCGCTCGCGTAAGCATGGTCATCAGTATCGCAAAAATCACAAACACAAGATCATAAAGAGCGCGAGACATCGCGCTGGCTTCAGACCAATGTGAGTAACGGATAATCGAAGCGAGCACCGTTGCCACGATGCCAGGCTTAGTGCCGCCGTACCAAAACGTAATCGCGATTGCGGATAGCGCAAATGCGGCAAACGGCTGAGGCAGGTGAAAGTATAGAAAAATACGCGCCAGGCCCAGAGCAGCTGCGACCGATGCGAAAGCCAATCCATAGCGCAGCGCAGCAGACGCTGCTGGCCGTGCAATCCATTTTCCCGTAACCCTAGAAGTCATCGTCGAAAGTCTCTTTGGCGTTTCCGGATAAGCTTCCCGGGAGCGGCCCGGAATGAAGGACGCCTGGGAACCACAAGCTGAGGATGCATTTGCTCAAAGGCGGGCTGCTATTTCTTAGTGGCGGGAAGCTCTAGTTTTGCCGCCATTCTGACTAATTCCGCTAGGGATTCAGCCTGCATCTTCCGCATCACGTGCCCGCGATGAATCTTTACGGTGATTTCGCTGGTTCCGAGCTCGAAAGCGATTTGCTTATTGAGCATGCCTGAAACTACCAGGCCCATAACCTCGCACTCGCGTGCGGTCAGCAATTCGTAGCGCTTTTGCAACTCGCCAAGCTCGCTCTGCTGTTGGCGTATCACCCGGTCGCGGTCCAAAGCCTGATGGATCGCGTCGAGCAAGTCCTGGTCCCGGAATGGCTTGGTCAGGAACTCCACCGCACCGGATTTCATGGCCTTCACCGTCATCGGAATATCTCCATGACCGGTGATGAAAATAATGGGAATCCGGACGCCCGCGTCGGCTAGCTCCCGCTGGAAGTCTAGACCGTTCACTCCGGGAAGTCTCACATCCAGCACAAGGCAACTGGGGCCATCGGGTCGCCTGCCGCGCAAGAATTCCTTTGCAGTCGCGAAGGTTTCAGACCGTAAGCCGACCGACTTGAGCATGCCTTTGATGGCGGTACGCACTAGATCGTCGTCATCGACGACGAACACAGTAGGGGAAGTTGCGGGCATCATTCGCGCGTCTCGACCTGGGTGGGTAGAGTGATGTAAAAACTCGCCCCAGGCTGAGAGTTGTCGGCAGCCCACAAACGGCCGCCATGTGATTCCACGATAGAGCGGCTGATCCGAAGTCCCATGCCGGTGCCGTGAGGTTTGGTGGTAAAGAAGGCATTAAAGACTTGGTCCGCCTGCTGCGGCGGGAGCCCGACGCCGGTATCGCTGATCGAGAGCATCAGTTGGCCGTCTTCGGCCTGCTGCGAGCGGATGATTAGTTCGCGCATCCCATCTGCATCTTTCATCGCGTCGATGCCGTTGATCATGAGGTTCATCAGCACTTGCTGCAATTGAACGCGATCGGCCATGACTTGCGGAAGATCTGCCAGTTCCGTCCGAATTGATACAGAGTAGCGCGTTGCTTCGCCGTGTAAAAGGACGATCATCTCCCGAATGACTTCATTCACATCAACTAACTCCCGTTGCGTAGTACCTTTCTTGAACAGCAGCCGTATTCGACTAATGATCTCCCCAGCACGGGTTGCGTCTTTGACGATCCTCGACGCGGCCTGGCGCGCCTCTTCCACATCCGGACGATCGCGTGTAAGCCATCGCAGGCATGTATTGGCGTCGGTGACGGCGGCGGCAATTGGTTGATTCACTTCATGCGCCAGGGAGGCGGTCAGCTCGCCCATCGTGGTCACCCTGTTTATGTGCGCGAGGTCCGCCTGTAGCTGCCGCAATCTCTCGCGCTCTTCACCCGCCAGCTTACGTTCAATCGCGATGCCAGCGAGGTGTGTGGCCATTTCCAGGGCGCGGGTCTCAGCCGGGCTCGGACTACGCGGTTCGCGGTAATACATGGCAAATGAGCCCAGTGCCTTGCCTGAATGCGCAAGTATGGGGGTGGACCAGCAGGCGCGCAATCCATAGGGCTCGGCTACGCCCCGATACGGCTCCCAGAGCGGATCTTGGAGAATGTCGGTGACGACAACAGGCTCTCTGCGGTACATAGCCGTGCCGCATGATCCCGTCTTCGGTCCGATGGGAAGGCCATCGATGGCGTCAATGTAAGACTTGGGAAGGGTAGGAGCTGCGCCGTGCCGCACGTGTTGCCCGTCCTCATCGAGAAGCAGGACAGAGCAAAGCAAGCCGGCAAATTGGGATTCCACAACCCGCACCAGCTTTTCCAGTATGTCCTCCAGCGGAGCATCGCGGGCTATCATCTCCAAAATCCGGCTCTCTCCGTCACGTAGCGCCTCTGCCCGCACGCTTTCGGTGACATCCATCAAGGTGCCGACGATCTCAGTGACTTCGCCTGACACATCCATCACAGGGTGAGCGATCGAGTGAAGATGCTTGATTCTTCCGTCCGGGAGAACAATTCTCCAATCAAACTCAGAATCCTCCCTCAGTGTGGTCTCCAATTTCGCTTTCTGCACGATTGCTTGTCGATCTTCAGGGTGAACTCGTTCGAGGATGTCAGACCATGTGGGCTTCATTTTTTCGGGGTTATAGCCGAAGATGCGAAAGGTCTCTTGCGACCAGAAGCGAGCGCCGGTATGCACATTCCAGGCCCAACTTCCACTATGGGTCAGCCTTTGCGCTTGAGCCAAATACCCCTCGCTCCGCCGTAGGGCCTCCTCTGCCCGCTTGCGATCCGTGATATCGGTCACTGCCCCCACGAATTCAAAGTCGCCCGATTCATCGTTTGTTGAGGGATGACCCACAACTCGAACGTACTTCACCGAGCCGTCCGGCATCATCAGGCGATGTTCAAAATCAAAAGTCTTCCCATCCTGTGACGCGCGTTCGATTGTCTGGCTCACGAGCGAGGCATCTTCCGGATGAACCCGTTGAAGAATAAGTTCCACAGTCGGTACCGTAGTTCTGTCGTATTGGAAGATCCGAAAGGTTTCTTCTGACCAGATGATCTCGCCGGTGGAAACCCTCCAGCCGAAGCTACCGGTACGACTGAGCCTTTGAGCTTCCGCCAAATATGCTTCACTGCGCCGCAGGTTGTCGTTGACCGTCGTCAGTTGTCTGGTCCGCTCGACGACTCGTTGTTCGAGCATCTCTGCGATCCGCTTCTGCTCCCCGGAGCGTCGGGCCTCTTGCAATCCAATTCCCGCCTGGTTGGCCGCGACACGCAGGAGGAGCCGTTCGACTTCGGTCGGGAAATCAGCTCGCCGAGAGCCGGCCACCAACACGCCGCCTTCGTGCTGAAGGCCCAGCGAGAACGACGCGATCGAGACTTCACCCTCTCCCACCGGATCTGGAACCACGCACCGCGCGCCGGTTTGGTTGCCTGTCAACCAGCGGTCGAGAGCTTGACCGAATTGCCGCGGCTGAACGGAGGAATGCCGGTGATCACCCAACCGGAGCACCTCGATTGGCGGACCATCACCTGCGTCGCTCAGCCGCGCATACGCGAAATCGAGACGTAACATGGTGAGGAGCACATCAAGGAGAGTGCCGAGGATCTGGGATGACTCGCTGCCACTCCAGATCGCGGGAAGCGCCAGAACACTGATCAGATCGTTGATGCAGCTCTGAAGGCGCTTGATCTCGGCTGTACTTTCCATTCCCCACTTCCGGGTCAGGCCGCTGACGGTGGCGCCGTGTTGCGGGTGGTGTGCCGGTTACGCAGCTCCCGCAAGAATTCATCCGGCGGAACGAAAAAGGGGTTCTCCTGGAGGATGCCACCGATGATGATCATCGGGTGGGTCCGCATGATGTCGACGACGATCTGCCCGCCAAACTTGGCGAGATCGTAGATTCATATGACCGGGTCCTTATAGCGAGGCAAAACATAGTTCAGTCTCGTCTCATACTCAACCAAGTCATCGACACCAGGCCGGTCTTCGAGCGCCCATTCCATGTGCGCGACCAGCCGTGTGCGTGCGAACCCTTGCTGCTTACCCCCATCGAGGACCTCCTGAATCAGAGCGAGCATCCGGTCCTGGTCGAAGTGACCATCGCGGAGATACGCATCAGCCCAGTTGCGTAGCTCGAACTGACCTCTCGTTTCCGCTGTGTCCACATCTATGCCGGCTGACGCCAGTCTTAGGCGGTGCTCCGAGCGTAGCTTGGGATCGACGATGTGGAACGCCTTCTCGCCCCGCTCGAACCCGTCTTTGATGAATGGAAGCAGCACTCGGTATTCTTCATCGGGGTTATGAAAAAAGGCGCAAACGTGGCGCTGAGCGTCAAGCACCGAGCCTGCGAACCGAATGGGTTGGCTGGCCTCACTCGGCGTTCCTCCGCTGGGCTTCACACCATCATAAGTGGGATCCATAGGGTCCTCCTTGCACAGGCGACCGCATGCTGCAGCCGCTCGCGGCATGGAAGGAATCGTCGGAACCTGTTGCCTCCACCCAGCCCCAACAACCCTGCCAACGGCAAATCATGCGACCCGGCTGCTGTAATTATCCAAAGGGATTTTACGCTCATTGAGCGCCTGGAAGCGGAGGATTTCGGCACAAGGGAATTTGGCTTTGTAGTACCAGCCTCGTCGGGCCAGGCGCGAGGGAGTCGCAGCTTTCAGATCAAAATTGTGAGGTGTGTACTCGAAGATTCATGCTTATCAGACAACAGGCTCCGCGATCAGCAAATGCTGTAACGCGATGGTAAGTTTATCTGCGCTCACGCACCCGTCTGTCAACGAGGGTGGGCTGTCAATCTGGTCACTGCACTGGAGCATTAAGGGAACGTTTGGACGAATTTCCCTTAGGCTCTCCACCACGTCAAAGCTGACCTGTTCTCTCGAATGGTTATCGAGCACGACGGCAGCGACTGAATGCATGACGTACAGCAGGGCAACCCCTTCGGTCGCGCTGTTTGTGCTCACGACCTCACAACCTGTCTCCTTGAGTGCAGCTAACACCGAATTGCTACTGCTCGCTTTGTCGGATATGTAGAGAATCGTTTTGTGCTCCATCATCTTTCGCCTTCGTCTGTTGACATGAGTGTCGAGTTTCGTGATCCAGCTTTCGCCGAGAGGACCCGGGGTCCTCCAACCCGGGCCCTGATGAGCGAATGCCAGTCCATACACTAGTTGCCAGATCCAGTAGTCTCGGAATCGGCCGTTGATTGTTGGTTGGCTACGATAGTCAACTGAGTGTCCTGAGCCAGTAGCTTCTCCTGTTGACCGGAATACACGAACTCATGACCGGTTTCGCGTCCGGGATAGAACCACTTCAGGAGGGCATCGGGTCCTCCGGATTCCGGCTCTGCCAATGTGACCGCGGTATCATCGGTTGTTTCCTGACGCTGCGTTGCATTGGTCAGAAAGGTTCCGTACAGGACAGACCTGTCCGCGCTGAAGATCTGCACCATACCTCGGTCAGAACTGCTGTCGGCCAACTGGAATACGTACGTTCCGGCGGGTAGAACCTGCCCCGGGATCTGGATCGCCTCACTGAAAGTGAGTGTGGTGGCTTGGTCAAACTCGTCGGCGTGAGCAGCGAGTTCAAAAAAAAGAGTAAAAGCAATGATCAAACCTAAGACAATGTAACCTCTGTTGATTTTCATTTCGGTATATCTCCTTCGGAAGCACCTATTGCACGCCTTGTTCCAAATTCAAAAAGAGCACTTGACGAGGGTCAACAAACTTAGTAGATCCCCGCACTTTCAGACTCGAATCCTGCGACATTGGCGCCCGTAGTTCGTTTTCGATATGTGAACGGGGCATTAAGACTGTCCAAATGCCGACGCAGGTATCACTCTGCGGACACTCTGAGCCGTGAACTGGGGAGCAGACGGCGCGCAAAGCCTTGTGGCGCCGTCAATCTGCGTTTGGAGATCTGCATGCAATCCAAGAGTCGCGACGCTCGAATGGTCGGACAAGGTGAGTGAAACTAAAAAGGACGGAGTTGTAATGACAAATCTAAGGACGAAAAAGTGCGCGCACATACCATGTCTATGCGATGTGCCAAATGGAGAAGAATTCTGCGGAGAATCGTGTCGTGACGCAGGCAGCGAAGACGTGGAAATTGCGTGTCAATGCGACCATCCGCTGTGTCCACTCACGTTTCGGGACTTTGTGGGTGGCGAGGCGGCTGGCTTGGCCAGCTAATAACGAAAGAGCCGGTGCGCCGTCCACTAATGCTGTCTCGTTTGGCAAGCCTTGATACGGCCGCACCGCAGGAGGACTTATTGTGAACTTTCTAAAACAGACTTTGTCGCTTTTTCTTTCCGGTTGTCTTCTATTGACCACTGTGCCTGTAGCAGTCGCGGATCAGGCGAATCAGCCTGCCGCGCAGCCCCCGGTTCAGGCCGCGCAACAGACGCCGGAACAGCTGCAGCAACTGGTCGCGCCGATCGCATTGTATCCGGATGCCTTGGTGGCGCAGATCCTCGCAGCCTCCACCTATCCCGATCAAGTTGTGGAAGCCGACCGGTGGCTGCAACAACATCCCGAGCTTAAGGGAGAACAACTGGGCCAGGAAGTCGATAAACAGCCCTGGGATCCTAGTGTGAAGGCCCTCGTGGAGTTTCCTTCGGTGCTCGCCAACATGGACAAGAACCTCTCCTGGACTTCCTCGCTCGGTGATGCGTACGTGAACCAGCAGCAGGACGTGATGGACGCTGTCCAGCTTATGCGCGACCGTGCGGAGAAGGCGGGCAACCTACAGAGCACATCGCAGGAAAAAGTGAGCAAGCAGGGTAAAACCATTGTGATCGAACCATCTGACCCTGAGGTGGTTTACGTGCCTGAATATGATCCTTGGCTTGTGTACGGAGCGCCCATCGGAGTCTGGCCTGGCTGGTACTCGTATCCAGGATTGTTCCTTGCAGGCCCGGGAATTGCCTTCGGCTTCGGTTTTGGAATCGGTTTCTTTGGTGGGTTCGGCTGGGGTTGGCACCACTGGGGATCTGATTGGCATCACCACGGTATTGATTTCGACCACCACGGCTACGTTTCCCACAGCAGAATTTTCGTCAATCGCAATAATTTCAATCGCGCGGGCGGATTTCATGGCGGTCCCGGATTTCATGGTGGCGCACCGGCCAGAGGATTCGCCGGTGGCCAGCACGGATTCGCGGCACCACATGCCCAGGCTGGTACACATTCCGGTGCATTCAGCGGCTTTAATCATGGCGGAGTCGCGAGAGGCTTCTCCTCTCGCGGGCAGTCGAGCTTCGGCGGAGGTTTCCACGGAGGCGGCGGCTTTCACGGAGGCGGAGGCCACGGTGGTGGCGGTCACAGGTAATTCGATCCATTAATGCAGAGAAATTGACGATAGGAGAAAGAAATCATGCAAACCAACAATATGACGCTTGAAACATTTGAAACATTTGTCGTGAGACTTGCCTGCGGGTTCGCATCCGCCGTCCTTGTTCTGCTGTTGCTGCTTGTCATGGGCTTCGCCACATCGAGCTTTGCCCAGGAATCGCAACCAAAGACTTTCTCCTCTCCGGAGGAAGCCACTAACGCGCTCGTTGAAGCTGCGCATAATGAGGACGAGCAGGCCCTGGAAGCGATCCTCGGAGCAGGAAAGGAAGTGACTTCGTCGAGCGACGAAGTCGATGACCAGCTCGAACGCGAGCAGTTTTGTCAGAAATATCGGGAGATGCACCGTCTGGTCCGAGAACCCGACGGCAACACCGTGCTCTACATTGGCGCAGAAAACTGGCCCTTCCCGATCCCGCTGGTCGCAAAGAATGGTGCTTGGTCCTTCGATTCCAAGACCGGTGCGGACGAAATCAAGTTCCGGAGAATCGGGGAGAACGAGGCCACCGCAATTCAAGTGTGTGAGGAATTCGCAATGGGAAAGAATGAAGCCGATTTAAAGGCAGCCAGCCAAGATCCGATCACCCGATTCGCCGAGAGCCTGGCTTCTGCCCCCGCAGAGAATGCTGACTACAAAGACGCTAATCCTTTCCATGGATACTACTTCCGAATCGTGGCAGGGAATTCCGCAACGGACGTGAGTGGGCCCCGCGGTAAAAGAGGTCTAAGGTTGATAGCGTATCCCGTGGAGTATCAGTCATCCGGGATCAAGACCTTCGTAGTCACCCAGAAGGGGATCGTCTTCGAAAATGATCTCGGGCCTGAAACAACGACGGTGGCACCACAAATGAAAGCCCGAACCGGTTCCCATTGGCGCCCGGCGGCGTGAAAGACACGGTCCGGCCACCGGCGATCACGCTTGTGGCCTGACCTTTCTCCGCCCTGCCGGGTGTCCGCAATCCGGGAGGGTATTTTGTTCGAGAACCATGCGATCACGGGAAAATGAGACGATGCCGAAACCGACGGAAGCACCGTTGTTTCCATTTTGGCTTGAGGACCGAGGGCTGAGTCTCTTGCTCGGATTTCTGGTGCTCATCATTATTTTTGTTCCGATGATTCGTCTGTCACGGCCCGGGCGAATTGGATTAGACCTGGCTTTTGCATTCATGCTTTTCTCGGGAGCTGTCGCGACTATTCGACAGAAAGCCCTCATGTTTCTAGTTGTCGCGGTGACTGTCCTCGAATTCGCGACGGATTTGATCGTCGAATTCAACTCATCGCTCGCCCACTTCGGCTGGGACACGGCGCTGAAGATATCCGGCTTGGCCATTCTGGTCGTCATGACACTGAAGCACACGTTTCGCCCGGGTCCCGTTAGCGTACACCGCGTGATGGGTGGAGTCGCCGCATATTTGCTGATCGGTCTGACTTGGGCGTTCGGATACAAGCTGCTGATGGAAACGCGCCCTGACGCAATCCATTTCGAGTCATCGCTCGCGGGAGTTCCTACAGGTGAACCAAGCCGCTTGATTTACTTCAGCTTCTCCACGCTTACCAGCGTAGGCTATGGTGACGTTCACCCAGTGCATCGCATTGCACGATCGCTGGCGACGGCGGAGGCGCTCATCGGACAGCTCTATCCCTCGATTCTGATCGCGACTCTGGTCGGGTTGTCGTTACACGCTCGAGCTAATGCCGGGACAGGAGGCTGAGCTGCTGAAGAGTGAAGCCGATCGCATCCGGCGAGCATCTGACAAACAGAGTAACTTGGAGAGTGAAATATGAAAGAGAAAATCGAAAAAATGAGTCTGCCGGCCGCTGGCGCCGGAACAATCGCACTTGGTGGCGAGCTCACCGTTAACCGTCTCGGCTTCGGGGCTATGCGCATTACCGGCGACGGAATTTGGGGGCCACCCAAAGATCCGGCGGCGGTGATCGCGGTTCTTCGCCGAGCCATCGAGCTGGGAGTCAACTTCATCGATACTGCTGATTCGTACGGTCCTAATGTGAGCGAAGAGCTGATCGCCGAGGCGCTGGCGCCATACCCAAGGGACCTTGTCATTGCGACCAAGGGTGGATGGAATCGGCCCGGGCCCAACCAATGGACCCACGATGCCACCCCGGCGCACTTGCGTGAGGCTTTGGAAGGCAGCCTGAAGCGACTGCGCCTCGACCGAATCGACGTCTACCAGTTACACGCGCCTGATCCCGTTGTGCCTTTCGACGCTTCAGTTGAAACCTTGGCTAACCTGCAAATGGAGGGAAAGATCCGGTTGATCGGGCTATCCAATGTCACGGTGGAACACATCGAGCGGGCGCGGAAAATTGTAAAAATCGTGTCGGTGCAGAACCGGTACAGTTTTGCCGATCGCGAGTGGGACCACGTCGTGGATTATTGCGAACGCAACAGGATCGCGTTCATCCCCTGGTTTCCGCTGGGAGCAGGAACCGTGGCGGGCAGGCTGCTAGAGAGGATCGCGAACGCTCGCGGAGCGAAACCTATCCAGGTCGCATTGGCGTGGTTGCTGAAGCGATCTCCGGTAATGCTGCCCATCCCCGGAACTTCCTCGGTTGCGCATCTTGAGGAGAATGTGCAGGCAGCATCGCTGCAATTGACTGAGGAAGAATACTCGGAGCTCACAGGAACTGCCGCGCTGGCCTCCTGAGCGGAGGTGGCTTGGAGTGCCCTGTGGGACCTGTATGTGCCGTCCTATGCCGCCACATACAGGGAACACGAAGTTGTGGTTTCGGCGAGTTGTGCGGTGACCAAGAATCTACCCATCGGTGTGCAAGTATTCCTCGCAGCCTTGGTTTGGGCCCAGACCGTTTCGCTGCCAGAGCCTCCACAGGTTCGAGCGGAGAATCACGTCGTATCTCTTACGCTGCATGCAGTCAATGAAAATGGCCGGGATGCGTTCGCTTTCGACGGCGGGAAGGTAGCTCCCCTGATCCGCGCTTCCCCTGGTGACGTCCTCAAAATCGCGTACAGCAATGATCTTCCTGCCAAGTCCTCGGAGACTTGCGCGGTGAATCCCTGCATGGACATGACGAACCTGCATTTTCATGGATTCATCGTTTCGCCAAACTCCCCGCAGGATGACGTGCTTGGGATGTTGGCCACGCCCGGCCAGGTTTTGCGCTACTCGCTTGAGATTCCGCGCGATCATCCGCCGGGGCTGTTCTGGTACCACACGCATCCCCACGGAGAGAGTCACCGGCAAGTATTGGACGGAATGTCCGGAGCCATTGTCATTGAAGGTATGGAACGTTACGCGCCCGGGGTGGGAGGGCTACGCGAGCGTGTGCTTGTTCTGCGCGGCCGCTCGGTCGACCATGATCCGACTGCCTCTGATCTCAGGCGGCGTGTTGAAATTTCGTCTACAACGAGATGTGGAGGAGAGGCGGAGGCAGTTGAGGAAATCTTTACTGTCAACGGCGCAGTTCGACCGCGAATTGAGATCGCTCCTAAAGAGCGGCAATTCTGGCGTATCGTGAACGCTTCAGCAGACCGCTATCTGGACTTGCAACTGGATGGACAGACATTTGAAATTGTGGCGCTTGACGGGATGCCGCTCGCCTACCACGATCCCGCACGTCCAACCAGGGTCGCTGATCACTTACTGCTTGCACCCGCGGGACGGCTCGAAGCTATCGTTACCGGTCCCGCGCGGGGCACACATACTGCCTTGCGTACGCTTTGCGTAGATACAGGTCCGGACGGGGACCCCAATCCTGGGATGGTGCTGGCGGATCTGGTGCAACCCAATCCAGATCAACCCAGTCCAAACTTACCGCCCGAGCAAGTGCATGCAATCGATGATCGCCCACCGCTGTACAAGTTGATCGACCTAGAGCCGCTGAAGAAAGTTGCACCGGACTTCATCGTAACCTTCACCGAGGACAAAAACGGCTTCTACATCAATGGCCGCAAGTTTGCGCCCGACGCAAGTCCGATGACCAGCGTTCGCGTAGGTACTTATCAGCATTGGCGCATTGTCAATCGAACCGCCGAACTGCATCCTTTCCACATACATCAGGTGCACTTCCTGGCTTATGCAGAAAACGGCGTCCCCCTTGAGCATCCAGCGTGGCTGGATACCGTAAATGTTCCATACCGTGGCTCTGTGGACGTGATCCTGGACTTCACCAATCCGGTTATCAAGGGCATGTCGGTGTTTCATTGCCATCTACTCAATCACGAGGACAAGGGGATGATGGCAAAGATTGTGTTCAAGTAGCAGGCGAGTGCAGGTGACAGTTTGAGTTGAAGGCAATATTGGAGGAAATACCTGAACATCTCAGGGTGCTATGAAGTTGGTGAACAATAACAGAGTAATTTTATGATCAAAGTACAGCGGCTAGGTTACGCACTTTTATCGATTGCGATCGCCACCGGGTCGGCGTATTCGCAACAGACGGCCGGAGAATATGTTGCGCCGTCGCAAGCGGTTCCAAGGGGCAGTGCTCCGAGGATGCAGGTTCAATTACTCGACGGCGGCGAACCGACTAAAGAATATGCAGTCATCTTCGGTCAGGGAGACGAGGCCTTTTCCGGATTGCTGGAGTTTGCGGAAAAGTATCACGTTACGAGTGCGCACTTCACCGCTATTGGAGCGGTGAGTGGCGCAACGCTGGCGTGGTTTGATCCCCAGCGGAAAATGTACAAGAAGATTCCCATTGATGGTCAGCACGAAGTGATTGGGATGAGCGGCGACATCGCGCTCTATCAAGGAGAGCCGGTAGTTCATACCCATATGGTGGTAGGGGCTTCAGATGGAACAACGCGCGGTGGGCATGTTCTTGCTGCGTACGTATCGCCGACATTGGAAGTGATGGTCATAGTCGATCCGGTCACGATGCATAAGCGGCTTGATCCCGAAACAGATCTGACCTTGATTGATCCAGCGTTGAAGTAGCGACACTTTGTGCGGCGAACCAACGATGCAAAACAAGTATGGACTCGGCAACCTTAAGCTGACGGAGCAGGAGGATGATCTTGTCGCTTTCTTAAAGGCCTTGACCGACGGCTGGAAGGTCCCCAGCCCGCAAAGCCCCGCAAATAGTTGCTCCCCTGGTCTGGCACCCCTAAATCAAGTAATAGCTCCGACGTTAATTACCGTTTGATATAAGGGTAACGACGGTATTGACATCGCCTATGTTTTCGATTAGATTTTTGCCGCTTCTGTTTGGGGTGCGCGTTAGCCGATGGCAAGCTAACGCTACACCTCCCAAGCTTTTCTCCAGGTGGTTTTGATTTAGCGAGACGCCGCTTAGCGTTACCCAACCACCTCTTCACGGATCACACAACATCAGAAAAGAGGAAGACCATGTGCCGGACAAGTCTCGTCCTCCTGTGCGTAGTTTGCTTAGTAGTTCTTGGGGCCGTGATGATCACCCGAGGCGTTTCGGCTCAGAATGCAAGCTCATCGATTTACTTCCCCTACCCGACCGGTATCATCCCATCCGATCTGGTGCCGGAGATACAAAGAGTTAATCGCGAAGCGAGTCTCATCGAGGCGGAGGGTATCGCGCAGTGGAATGCACTGCCAAAAAATTCGGGAACCGCATTGAGGCAAGTACAACTGCTGGGGAAGATCGAGCTTTTCGACAAAAATCTGTCCGTTAACAAGAATCAAGCTTGTTCTTTCTGCCATATGCCATACGCCGGCTTCAGCGGACCAATCCCATCCGTGAATTTGGGCCCTGTCGCATATCCCGGATCGAGTCATTTCCGGTTCGGCAAACGGAAACCACAGAGCTACACCTACTCACCTTTCTACCCGGTGCTGCAGTTCAATACGGCCCAGGCGAACTTCTACGGCGGCAACTTCTGGGATCTGCGCGCAACCGGGTTCCTGCTCCAAAGCCCTGATGCGGAACAGGCGCAAGATCCAGTCAGAGATTCGCAGGAAATGGGCTCGCCCGACTCCGCTTGCATCGTGCGGCGGCTTTCCCAAAGTGCCTACCGGAAGGTTTTTGAAACCGTCTGGGGCCCGCAAGCGTTCGTGATCAACTGGCCGTCCAACGTGGACCAGATCTGTGCCACCCCGGCTGGGGCGGCTGTACTTGGAGGAAATCCCACGCCGGTCAACCTCACTCCTGTGGACCGGGGCCGCTCAAACGCAACTTTTGATCAATACGCATTGGCAATTACCGCGTATGAAGGCTCACCGGATGTAAGTGCTTTCTCGTCGAAATTTGATGCCTTCCTGGCCGGCAAGTACACCATGACTGCAGACGAGATGGCTGGTTACAACCTGTTTCGTGGCAAAGGCAACTGTAATTCGTGCCACCTGGACGGCAGATCAACCACGCTGACTCCAAGCCAAAGCGACGACGGCAATGCCGCGGACGTGGCGCCCAAGTTCACCGACACCACTTCAGCGAATCTTGGCCTACCCAAGAATCCTGTCGATCCGTTTTACTTCGAGACTACCCCGGACAGCTTCGGATTTACTCCCAACCCGGCTGGTTTCGCCTTCACCGATTTGGGAGTAGGTCTCTTCCTGCGAAATCTTTCCGGGACCACGCCGAACTCGGACTGGACACCATTGGCACCGGCTTTCGACGGCTTCATGCAGGTGTCTACCGCTCGTAACGTGGACATGAGGCCGAAGTGCCCCAATGGCAAGACCTTCCCGAAAGCATATATGCACAACGGATACTTAAAGAGCCTGAAGGAAGTCGTCCACTTCTATAACACGCGCGATGTATTCCCTTTCGATGTGACATCTGGAAACTGCCCTGCAGGCACCAAGGAGAAGGTGAACTGTTGGCCTACACCAGAGGTTCCCCAGACGAAGGACATGACGATAGGTAAGCTCGGTTTGACGCCCACGGAAGAAGCCCAGGTCGTAACCTTCCTGAAGACGCTAACCGACGGCTTTACCACACCCTACCCCGACTCCAACACCTTTACCGGGAGTTGCCCGTGATTGAGTCTTTCTCCTCCGGTTCGTCCACTCTGCAAGATGCCAGGGGGAAGAGCCGGAGGAGGAATGGCTTGGAGGCCACGCCACGACGAGTCGAAAAACTCGCGTTGCCTGTTATATGAGCAGACCACTTCTGTCACTTGCGATCACGGTTTGGGTCAGCATCTTGACCTTCCCGATCCAAGCTGTTTCCCGGCAACGTGTGGCTGCCGAGATAGCTGGGCACATGCAGATCATCAAGGGACCAGATCTGGAATCGGCGACGGATAAATCCGCCATTATCCGGTGGACGACCAACACCGGCAGCACCCGGATTGAGCACTCGGTGGTGCATTACGGTACGGACCCCAAGGATCTCAGTCGTAGAGCCGAATCACTCAATCGGTGGAATCAAAATCTCCCGTACATGATCCACCGTGTGTCTGTAATGAACCTTACGCCGCGAACGACGTATTACTTCAAGGTTGAATCGGTGCGCGGCGATGGCACGCCCCTCGGAGGAAGCAGTCGCACTATAAGCCAATTCACTACACGTTAGTATCGATACGGCGACGGACTTTCTTCAACCTAAGCGGGAAAACCCTAGCGAGGAGCTGATCGATCTGCAACAACCGGGTTGCTCGATCGATCACTTCACAAGTGTGAGGCCAACCGCGATCGGGTTTGAAGCCTACCTCGTCGCGCTGCTGGTGTTGCCCAGGCTGCTAAATACCATTTTTGTGAAAATATTCGCACTTACGTAACCACTACCCCAGGTGGCGTCGAAGTCTTTCGTCGGCCCTGCGGCCACGGCTTCATCCATTGTCTTTCCGGTCGCAATCAACTCCTTGATGCGCTGCCGTACCTGCACCAGCATGTCACGGTAGTTTTGCAGATCGGCGCGAGTGGCTACCGGTCCGTGGCCTGGGACAATCTTTGTCTGTTCGTCAGTGCGGGCCAAAACTTGATCGAGAAAATGAATCAGGCCATCGATCGATCCTCCTGACGCCAGGTCAATGATGGGATAAACGTGATTCGAGAAGATATCCCCTACCACCGCAACATTCGCCGGCGCGATGTAAATCACTGTGTCTCCATCCGTGTGCGCAGGTCCGTAGTTGACCAATGTCAGTTGCTGAGAACCTTGATGCAACGTCATACTGCTTGAGTAGGATACGGTTGGGAGCGCCTGGGAAGGATAATGACCGTCGCGCAAGCCCACGAAAGGCACATCCTGCACAGACATGAGCCGCTTTTTTACGTTCTCTTGCGCAATGATGCTCACTCCGGCAGAGCCGAAGTACACATTCCCTCCGGTGTGATCAAAGTGCCAATGTGTATTTACCAACCGCGTGATAGGGCGCCCCGTCGCTTTGAAAATCGCATCGCTCAAGTCAGTAACTCGCGAATCGATCCCACTGTCGATCAGTAAAGTGCTGCCATCATCGACGATAGCCGTAACGTCCCCCGCCGTCCCCGGAAAACATGAATAGGCCGTTGCCGAGAGATGTAGTCGTCAGAGGACTACTATCGAACTGTTCCGTAGCCCTCTGAATGACCGTCTCGCCTGTCCGCGCCTGAGCCATTCCTCGCGAGGCTGCTCCTGTTACCGCCAGGGCCAAAACAAGCGCCCGGATGGAGATAAATGACGATGACGTCTTTCTTGTTTGAAGAATGTGCTTCATGTGGTTGCTCCTTCAATGAATCGATCCACTGGCACGATAGCTCCTGAGCCGAGACCCGAATTGTCTCTAAGCGGTGGCCGCGGAGACGCAAGGGTTGATAATTGCTTCAGCCTCCTCGCGAGAGGAAAGGCCGAGCGCGATAATGCAGGGTGCGGCGATGACATCGTGCAGTGCTTGCTTGCTCCGATACGCAATCACGAAGCGTTCAGGATCAGCGTCGGTCCTAAGTGCTTCGATTACGGCGTACCGCGATCCCGAAAAATCAAACAATTGGTGTTTTCTTGTCTCCTGCAGTTTCATCGCTCCTCCTTTTTTCTCGAGATTCTGAAGACAACACTCACGTGCGACCTTGAGTGGAAGCCACCTGCTTAATGCTTGGCCGAGCCCGGAGGAAAGTCCTTGAACATCTTCGCCACCCCTTTGTCTAGGTTCTTCTCATTCTTCTCGGCCTTGTCCGATACGGTGTCTTCGGCACTTCCGCGCCACACCAACTGCTTGGTCTTCGCGTCGTACAAGTCGACAACCAGGGTTCCTTCTTTGTAGTCCTGCTCGGTTGTGGTCGATTCGCCCATTCCTCCGAATCCTCGCCAACGCCATCCCCCACCGAAGCCGTCATAGAATGTTTGAAGTGTTCTTTGGGTCTGGGTCGTCTTAATGGCCACAATGGCCACATCACCGCCGCTTTCCACCTGAGTCCAGCCCTTGGCGGCCAACTGGGCGTCCACGGCATCCTTAATGCGGGCATCCCACAGCGAGTCAGCAGGCTTGATCTCCCGCCACGAATAAGTCTTGTACTGGATGAAATTGGCTTTGTGATCAAAGTCGGTCTGGACGTGTTGGGCAAGTGCGGTGCCCAGTGCGACCAGCAATAGCATCGTGGAAACTGTTGCATAGCGTACGAGCTTCATAGAAATCTCCTTTGCTGGTGCAGAGCATGCACTTGCCCCGCCAAACATCCTCCACATAGAAGAATCGGCATAGTCGCTCTAATTTCATAACTGTGCAGGTGAGGACGCCAAGAATTGACGCCTGCAGATTAGGCTTGCATGTCGACAGACCGACGGAGTGTCTGCCCGTGAACGTTTGGATAGGTTCATTCTCGTTGGGCTGCTGCTACGGGAACAACCTAGCTGGGGGCAAGGGAAATTGTTTCACGTACCTTTGGCCACGCGATCAGGCAGGAACATCTAATGATGTCCAACTTGAACCCGGAGGGTCATTGTGACGGTGCTGCTCCGAAAAAATTTCCGATCTCGATCCGACGGGACGAAATTCGCTACGGCAATGTCCGCCAGCTGCCCGCTTTGACCTGCCAGAGGTCGAGTAGTGATGACAACGTGTGCGTTCATTCAAACGGTTCGTTTTGGTAGCCCGCGGAATGCAAGTCATGTCCTGCTGCTAGCGGTTCTGATTGCGATGATGCCGGGCCTCGCCCGCGGTCAGGCGTCATCCGGTCAACCCGAAACTATGCCACCTTCTTCGACTACCGCCCACGAGAGATCTGCTGACAACCCGTCAACATCGATCCAAGGCCGCTCGGATCAAGTGGCGACCAGTCGATGCCGCTTACGAGTGCCCGATACTCCGCCATCCCCAAACACCCCAAATGCCGTGGCAACCAACGCGCCCTTGCCCTACACCCCCTTGTCTGCCCACTGCAAATTCGACCTCTTTCTGAGAACCACTTATTCGCCCTATACATTCGCGTCAGCGGGTTTTCAGGCGACATTAGCCCAGGCCCAGGGGCAGTGGCCCCGCTATGGCGGCGGCATGCAGGGCTGGGGAAAGCGATTTGGCGCGACTCTGGCGGATACGGAATCACGACGATTCATCCAGACTTTTGCTTTGTCAACCATCCTGCATCAGGACCCTCGCTATTTTCCTTCACACAAGAAAGCGCTTATTTCCCGAGCCTGGTATGCCATAACCCGAGTGGCGATCACCAAGAACGACAAAGGCGATGAGGCATTCAACACGTCCGAGTTCCTGGGAGCTTTATTCACCAGTGCGCTGCAAAATGCTTACTACCCAACAGACGACCGGAGTCTTGGGGATACCATGAATCGCTTTGGTGGCGCCCTGAGCTCGGATGCGGTTGGGAATCTTCTACGTGAATTCACGCCGGACATGAAGCGTCTCTTCCGGAAACATGCCCCGGAGAAAATCAAGAAGATCGAGGAAAAGCTTCCTATTCCTCCGGAAGATAAGCCGTAGCCGGAGATCCAAGTCCTGTGCGGCCGTATTGAAATCCCAAGCCTGTCGAAATGCGGACGCTGTGTCAACCGCCGGACTACCCATGGCAGCTTCTTAAGGCCCCCTCAACCATCTCGGTTCGTTCCAGGTTACTGAAAATACATGCCTAAAATCCGCGGCAGCCGAGTGGCGAGGGGCATGCATTCTGTCTGAAAGGGAGGGACAGAAAGCATGCAACCGACACAGGAATACCTCGGAAGTGAACAGCGGCTGGAGCTTCGCATAACTGGAAACAAAACTGACGAAATGCAGGACGTTCTCTCGCGTTGCTTGCCTTCATTCCAACGAAAGGCTTGTCGATACCTGCGCAATGCCGCCGACGCCGAGGATGCGGTTCAGGACGCGCTACTGGCGGCTTACAACCACCTTGATCAATTCAAGGGACAGGCACAGATGTCGACCTGGTTAACCTCTATTGTCATTAATTGTGCGCGGATGCAATTGCGCAGACGGCCACGCCAGATCCACGTGTCGCTCGATGAGCGTTTCGGGGAAGAGCAAGAGTTTTGCTTGTCAGACCAATTGCCGGCCGGGAAACCAAGTCCTGAAGACGAAAGCCGCGCATCCGAACTTCACAGTAACCTCCTGCGATACGTGGCGCAGCTTTCGCCTCCATTACGCAAAGCGTTCCAGCTCCGTGAATTGGAGGGCTTGAGCACGAGCGAAGCAGCGCGCGCCCTGGGAGTGGCAGATGGAACCGTGAAGGCCCAGCTCGCACGAGCACGCGCAAAGCTTAGACGGCTTATGACCCGAGCAGTCAACCGAAAGCCTTGCTTAGCGACTGCAAATTGACGACAGCCGCTGACTGACGAACCGGAAAGAAAGTTTATGTGGATTGTTCGACTCGCATTACGGCGGCCCTACACCTTCGTTGTGGTGTCTATCCTTATCTTGATCATGGGCGGTCTCGCGATCGTTCGCACTCCAACCGACATTTTCCCGACCATCGACATTCCCGTTGTCAGCATCATCTGGAACTACAACGGTCTCGTCCCCCAGGACATGAGCGACCGAATCGTCACCATTACAGAGCGGAATCTCACTACTACGGTTGACAATATTGAACACATCGAGTCGCAGTCCCTCTATGGAATCGCAGTGGTCAAAGTGTTCCTCCAGCCGTCCGCGAACCTCCAGCAGGGTATTGCACAAGTTACCGCGGTTTCTCAGACCCAACTCAGACAGTTGCCCGCCGGATCAACACCGCCGCTCATCATTGCCTACAGCGCGTCGAGCGTGCCCGTTCTTCAATTGGCTCTTTCGGGACAAAACCTTTCAGAGCAGGAACTCAACGACTATGGCCTGAATTTTATTCGCACGCAGATCATCACTGTGCCTGGGGTCTCGGTGCCCTATCCATATGGCGGCAAACAACGCCAGGTGCAGGTGGATCTGAATACCACAGCGTTGCAATCGAAGGGACTATCTCCGCTGGATGTGGTGAACGCGATCAGCGTACAAAACCTGATCCTGCCTACAGGAACTTCCAAGATTGGCTCCCGGGAATACGACGTGTCTATTCCCAACGCCGCACCGCAGACAATTGCTGACCTCAACCGCATCCCGATCAAGACCATTGGCGCCACTACGATCTACATCAAAGACGTTGCCTGGGTACGAGATGGCTTTCCGCCCCAGACTAATATCGTCCGCGTCAACGGACAGCGCTCGGTATTGTTGACCATCCAAAAGGCAGGAAATGCCTCAACCCTGAACGTTATTTCGGGCATCAAGGCCCTTCTGCCGCAAATTAAATCGACGCTTCCACCCCAGCTACAGATATCGCCACTGGCGGATCAGTCAATTTTTGTTCGTAGTGCGATCAGTGGAGTGGTCCGAGAAACTCTAATTGCCGCGTGCCTGACCGCTTTCATGATTCTCACATTCCTGGGCAGTTGGCGAAGCACCTTGATCATCGCGACCTCGATCCCTTTGGCGATCCTCACCTCAATCATTGTGCTCAGCGCAATCGGACAAACCATCAACATTATGACGCTCGGTGGATTGGCGCTAGCAGTCGGCATCCTGGTCGATGACGCTACAGTCGAGGTCGAGAACATTAATCGCAACCGGGAGGCAGAACCGGAGAAGGATCTGGACGGAGTAGTTCTGGACAGTGCATCGCAAATTGCGACACCCGCCTTCGTGTCCACGCTCTCGATCTGCATTGTATTTGCTCCGATGTTCCTTCTGTCCGGGGTGGCGCGATACCTGTTTGTGCCTCTGGCCGAAGCCGTAGTGTTCGCCATGTTAGCTTCGTATTTCCTTTCGCGGACTATTGTCCCCACCATGGCCAAGTACCTGCTGCGGGGAGAAAAAGGGCATACCGGGGCCGCCCCTAGCCGTAATCCCCTGGTACGCCTTCAAAAGCGGTTTGAGGAGGCATTCGAGAAATTTCGTCACAGTTTTCGCGGTCTGTTGGAAATTTGCCTCCATCACCGGGCAGTCTTTCTGGTTGCGTTCTTCGCTTTTTGTATCGGCTCGCTCGTGGTGCTAATTCCCTGGCTTGGCCAGGATTTCTTTCCCAGCGTTGACAGCGGCACGTTCAAGCTTCACATGCGTGCTCCTACGGGAATGCGCATTGAAGAAACGGCCAATCTTTGTGATCGGGTCGAGCAGTCGATTCGGAAGCAAATTCCAGCCAGCGAAGTTCACAATGTCATTGACAACATAGGCCTGCCCTACAGCGGCATCAATCTTTCCTACAGCAATTCGGCGCCGGTGGGCACATCGGATGCGGACATTCTCGTGACCCTGTCCGCCAACCACCATCCTACGGATAACTACATTCATCAGCTTCGTCTGACACTTCCAAAACAGTTTCCGGGCGTTTCCTTCGCTTTCTTGCCCGCCGACATGGTCGCGCAGATTCTCAATTTTGGATTGCCGGCCCCCATCGATGTTCAGGTCGTGGGAAACAACTTGGAAGGAAACCGGCGCTATGCAGATGCACTGCTGGCAAAAATGCGATATGTCTCCGGCGCAACTGATCTGCGGATTCAGCAGCCCTTCGATCAACCCTATCTGCGGCTCAGGGTCGAACGCACCAAAGCAGAGCAACTTGGTTTCACTGCGCACGACGTCGCGCAGAACCTCCTGGTATCACTGAGTGGCAGCTTCCAGACGTCACCTTCGTTCTGGCTTGACCCCAAGAATCATGTCAGCTATCAAATCGCGACTCAAACGCCGCAATATCGTACGGACACGTTGCAGGATGTGGAGAACATTCCCATCACAGGAACGGACCCAAACGCTCCTCCATCGATCATGGCCAGTCTGGTATCGACGCAGCGAGGAGCAGGAATGGCTGTGGTTTCTGACTATAACGTGGCGCCGGTGATTGACATCTTCGGATCGGTCACAGGACGCGATCTGGGCGGTGTGGCCGGCGATATCAACAAAATCATTGACGCCACGCGTCAACAATTGCCGCGCGGCTCTCGAGTGGTTGTCCGTGGGCAGGTTCAGACCATGCGCGCCTCCTACATCGGACTTTTGGGCGGATTGGTGTTCTCGATCGTGCTCGTATACCTGCTGATCGTAGTCAACTTTCAGTC
Organism: Acidobacteriota bacterium; assembly: GCA_013290025.1. Lineage (GTDB taxonomy): Bacteria > Acidobacteriota > Terriglobia > Terriglobales > Acidobacteriaceae > JABCYV01. The sequence continues at coordinate 7,930 of JABCYV010000033.1, read as the reverse complement.
TTGGCTCGATCCTTTCATCATGATTTCCGCGCTGCCAGCGGCACTTGCTGGAATTGCCTGGTTCTTGTTTATAACCCACACGAATCTGAGCGTACCGGCCCTCATGGGAGCCATCATGTGCATGGGCGTCGCAACCTCAAACAGCATCCTGGTCGTGAGCTTTGCCACGGAGAAAATGACGGAAGGACTGGATTCCGTTGCAGCCGCACTCGAAGCGGGATTCACCCGTTTTCGCCCCGTGCTGATGACCGCCCTCGCCATGATCATCGGCATGGTGCCCATGGCTCTCGGACTCGGGGACGGCGGTGAACAGAATGCTCCCCTTGGCCGGGCGGTCATCGGTGGACTGATTTTCGCCACGGCTTCCACGCTGTTATTTGTTCCGGCGTTTTTCAGCGTTCTGCAGGGTTCACGCCGGCATGCCGCACAAGTGGAACCAGGGCGTTAGGCGCCGAAGAGGTCATTTAATTTATGTCTGCTCAAATTGAAGAAACTCAAATGGAAGATAGACAACAAACCGCCGGTCCAACACTCCCATTGAATGATGTTGGAGCAGGGAAACGTCGCCGCAAATCATGGCTTGTCCTCGCGATCGCCGTGATTGTAGTTCTTGCCATCCTAGGGTCGGGCATCTGGTCCCGGGTCAGAGCCCGCACTACGCTAGACACTGAGACGACGCAAGCGGCCCTCCCCGCGGTGTCGGTTGTAGCGCCGAAACAAACAGCGCCGGCCGACGAAATCATCCTGCCTGGAAACGTGCAGCCATTCATCACTTCGCCTATCTATGCCCGTACCAATGGTTATCTGAAAAAGTGGTATTTCGATATCGGCGCCCATGTGAAGCAGGGACAACTTCTTGCTGTCATCGAAACACCAGAAGTCGACCAGCAACTCCAGCAAGCACGCAGCAATCTCTTGACCGCGCAGGCAAATCTCGAGTTGGCTTCCATCACCAAAACTCGGTATCAGGGACTTCTCAAGAGCAACGCCGTATCCCAACAGGATGTCGACAACGCGGTCGGTACGTTCAACGCGAATAAAGCAATTGTCGAGGCCGATAAGGCGGCCGTGGAGCAATACTCGGCGCTGGTCTCTTTCGAAAAGGTTTACGCGCCATTCGATGGCGTGATCACGGCGCGCAACACCGATATCGGCGACCTTATTAATTCCGGAAGCAGTACAGCGGCGAAAACCGATCTCTTCCACATCTCTCAACCCGGAAAATTGCGCGTCTACGTCAACGTCCCCGAGGAATACTCGCAAGGGATCAAGGTGGGCATGACGGCGGACCTCAGTCTAGCTGAGTTTCCCGGGCGCAAATTTCAGGGAACACTGGTCCGCACTGCTGAAGACATCAATGTCATGACACGCACCCTACTGATCGAAATCGATGTGGACAATCCGAAGGGCACGCTGCTCACCGGCTCCTATGCCGAGGTGCACCTGGCGGTCCCGACGCAGGCCTCGACCTTCCTGCTTCCGGTGAATACCCTCATATTTCGTACGGAAGGTTTACGTGTCGGCGTTGTGAAAGACGGCAAGGTCGTGCTCACTGCCGTCACTCCTGGGCACGATTTCGGCAATCAGATTGAAATCGTTGCCGGCCTCAAGGCGGACGATCAGGTCATTATCAACCCACCCGACTCCATCGTTTCCGGACAGCAAGTCCAAATTGTTCAGGCAACACTGCCGGGGGATACCAAGTGAAAAGTCCTCGAAAATTGTTCTTGCTCGAGAATCCGCGGCAAGCACTGTGGCTGCACGGCCTGCTGGCAATAGCGGCCCTCCAGTTGACTGGATGCGTGGTTGGCCCCAAGTACCACACTCCGGCCGTGCCGGCTCCGCCCGCCTATAAGGAGGTAGGGGACTGGAAACCCGCACAACCTAATGACCAGAATCTTGGCGGTGAATGGTGGAAAATTTTTCAAGATCCGCAGCTTGATGCATTGGAACTGCAGGTCAATGTGTCGAACCAGAACCTGAAAGCCGCCGAGGCGCAGTTTCGACAGGCGCGAGCTGCTCTACGCTACAATCGAGCTGACTACTATCCGACTGTGACAGTTGCGCCCTCGGCGACTCGACAGCGCGTATCGGCCCACCGCCCTCCCCCGAATTCGATTTTCAATGGCATCTCCGAAAACGACTTTGTGCTGCCGTTCGACATTTCCTACCAAGCCGACGTCTGGGGACGAGTTCGAAAAACCGTGGAGTCCTCTCGAGAGCAAGCGCAAGCCAGTGCAGCAGATCTCGCGACAGTCAATTTGAGCATGCACGCCGATCTGGCCGTTGATTATTTTCAGGCCCGCAGTCTGGACGCCCAGGAGCAACTCCTGAACAATACGGTTACGCAGTATGAGCAGGCGCTGCAATTGACCGAGAACCGTTTCCAGGGAGGGATTGCGTCAGAAGTGGAAGTTCAGCAAGCCAAGACCGTACTTCAGACTACCCGGGCACAAGCGATCGATGTGGGCGTGCAGCGGGCACAGTTCGAACATGCGGTCGCTATTCTTATCGGCAAGCCGCCAGCAGAGTTCAGCCTTCCTCCGTTGCCGCTCACCGCACCTCCTCCCCATGTGCCTCTCGGCCTGCCCTCAGACCTGTTGGAAAGGCGCCCAGATATCGCGGCTGCGGAGCGGCGCGTAGCGTCCGCCAACGCCCAGATCGGAGTCGCGAAGTCGGCCTACTACCCGTCAATCAATTTGAGTGCTTCCGGAGGATTTGAAAGCTCCGCCATCTCGACACTGATCAATGGGCCGAGCGGCCTATGGTCTATCGGATTGTCTGCCGTGGGAACCGTATTTGATGCCGGAAGACGCCGTGCCCTCACCGACGAGGCGCGTGCGGCTTATGACTCGCAAGTCGCTAACTATCGACAGAGCGTCCTGAATGGATTCCAACAGGTGGAAGACAATCTGGCGGCTGTAAGGATTCTGGAAAACGAAGCCAAGGTCCAGGATGAAGCCGTCGTAGCGGCACAAAACTCTCTGAACCTTTCCATCACTCGCTACAAAGGTGGAGTCACAAGTTATCTCGAGGTGATCACCGCGCAAAATGCCGCACTTACGGATGAAGTGAGTGCGGTCAATATCTTGGGACGTCGGATGGCAAACACGGTCTTGTTGATTCAGGCGCTTGGCGGCGGTTGGGACCGCTCGAGTTTGCCCGAGCGGCCCGAATGCTGCGGCAAACTGGCGAGCAACTCCAAGTGAAGGCCACAGAGCTGACCGACCTCCAAAACTTACAGGCCGAGGACCTGAACTCGACAAGCTCGCTCCCCAGATTTGAGCCGCCCCGGGTAGCCGCGCAAGGATTCTAAGTTCGATGAGCTTCTAACTCAGTCCTCAGTGGTGATCGTCACGATCATGGTCGCGGTCACGATCACGATCCCAATCGCGATCTTCGTGCCACCGCCTCTCGTGGGCGTCCCACCATCCATGGTATTCGCTCCAGCAGCGCTCCCGCTCTGCGTTCAAGTCCCGTCGCCGTTCCTGGGCCTCGCCGCTGCGCTCGCCGTGTTTGCGAATCGCCTGATCCAGTTTTGCTTCCGCGTGCTCAACGCGGCGCTGGCACTTCTCGTGATCGTCCGCGTACGACCGGGGTACCGCAACAAACATTGCCGCACTCAAACCCGTCGTCATAACCGCCGATACAGCAAATCTTTTGAAGCTTTGTACCTTCAAGCAGTCCTCCTGTTAGTTCGGCCGCACGGTTTGATTAAAAAGGGTGCTTCAAAGTTGCCCGTTCCCCCGATTATGCAGCGCGAGAGTTGACGTGCCCAGCACACTCAGTACAATCGAATCAAAGTAAGGCCCCGTAGCTCAGTTGGATAGAGCAGCGGTTTCCTAAAGGGCTGCTTTTTGTTGCGCCTTCTGCGGATTCAGTCAGTTACATTGGGACGTGAGCCACTATTCGGGGCAAAGTCGTCTCATTCGGCGCTTATTGTGCGCTGAATTGTGCGCCAGAATTCTCGCCTAAAGTTTGCTCCCTGTTCACGGACAGAAAGCGGACAGTGAGCGAGAATCTTGCTTAGAGGGATGAAGGCTGGGAAGAGGTCGGGGAAGATGCTGGGGAAATAGGGGCCGTCCGCCAACGAAAGCCATTAGGCGTAAGCTCCGCGACGTGAATGTGGCCGCCAATCTTCTTGCAGCGGGACTGGTCCATGCTCATCCCCAAGTCGGACGAACAAGCCTCAATATAACCTTTAACGTATTTTTCGCTATCATCAAGCGAGTAGATTTCACGTGGGTTGTGAATGTATTGAGCAAACGGCGATCCGGTAACGACGTTCCCGAAGTCGTCATACATCTTTCGTCTGACTACATCGGACCCGTAGAACACTCCAGCCAACGACAGACCTGTGGCATGAAATTCCGCGAATCGCAAGGAATGATAGAAGTCCACGTGCGTCACAAACGGGACCGCCTTAAAGTATCCAAGGAAAAATGCATCCATGATCTTCCAGTGCCCGTCCGGATTCTTCTCGAACTCGGGAAAATGCTTTGCTTGGTTGATTAGCTCCGTGAGAGCCTTAGAGAATCCGTTTACGAGTTTTGTCGCATTTGCATAGTCGCGGTGGCGACAAAAGTCTGCGAGTTTTAGAGACTCCTGAACGGCATCGAAGGAAGGGTCGTCGTTGATGACATAACCAGCAAGAGCATAAGCTATGTTCTTGTCAGAAGCAGAAAGCGGAAATATTTTTTGTGCATCCGTCCTCTCGCGTATTTTGGCTGCATCTGGCTCGGCAGATTTGCTTACTTCGTCTACGCTCTGTCGGCCATCGGCTCCGATGATGAATCCATTACTCGTGCCGTGCACGCCAATTGCAGTCATCGACGCGTCCTTAAATTCTACGACAGGTATCATCCATAAATCGCCGCACGATCCAAGGTAAGACTTTGTAGCTTGCACTGGCGGCATATCTCACCGTATGATTTGAATTGCCCATCCAAACCACAAGCGCGATGCCAACCCGCCAAGGTTGGCGTTGCTTTCTAGAGTTGATTTCCCCGCCATTATATCCACTGTCGTGAGATAATTCCCGCCACCTGCGGTCCATTTGCTCTCCTGAGGAGATGAAATTGAAGTGGGCAGTTGCTGCGGCTATGGCTGTGCTCACGGTTTCCGTCATTGCTGGCGGATTGATCTATTTACGGCTCGACCACCACGACCGAGCTGTACGGCAGCACGCCCTTGACGCTGCGGATGCACTGGTGCATTCAGGCGAAGGTCAATACGAATTTGAGATGGCGAAGTCGGCAGTTGAGCACGACTGTGAACGTGTAGGAGACGGTCGGTGCGTACTTGCTCCCCTTTTGAGCGCATATGCGGTAGCGGGGAAGACTACCAGATTGGGTTTCAAAGTCGGGGAACAGGGCCAAGCAACTGCGGTGATCTGCCGGGTCGATGCCATTGCAGAGATCAATGACAAGAAGTTAAGCCTTCCCACTACTTGCAGCAAGGCAATGGATATTCTAAACGCGGACAGGACGCGTTTAACCGCGCACAAGCTAGGTATGCCTATTGCATGACCATCGCCGGTAACTTGGCGAAATTATCAGCGACTATAGCGGCGGCAGTGACGAGACGGAATTGCGACAAGGAACTGCAGGAAGCACTAATGAAGTAAGGGATTACGCTGGTCTTTCTTTTTGACCAATGCACTTTTCGAGCGCTACACCGCATGGGTGCACTGGCCGGTCATCCCCTGCATTTGGGCGTATACTATCAGCGCTTCCTCCCCTGGAAACTCTCACCGGCCCCCAGCTCAAGCACTTCGTCATTCACTGGCCACCCAACCTTTCCTTCCCCCAAGGAAGAGAGATGAAATCCGTAAAGCCACTTCTCGCGGTTCTATTGTTGTTCAGTTACGTCTGCGGTCAGGAGTGTGTACCGAATTCAATCAAGATTGGCAGCCTAGAATATGGCGGCACCAACAGCTCTGGCGCGAGCACCTACATTGTGAAGCTGAACACAACTGGCGTCACGGCGGCTCCGCTGACGTTCGGTAACGTCAGGGTGCATGTCAATGGATTATTTCAGGACACAGCTCCACAGGGGCCAATTACAACCTCTGCCAACATTCTCTATGTTGGTGGTGGCTCTTTCACTGGGCTGGCGTCTTGCGCGACTGAGTGCATCACGGTCACCGTGCAACTGTTCACGACCGATGGCAACCCGATGACGTTCACACTGCCTGATGGTCAGCAGTTCACGACGTGGGGCGTCAATACGACAGTTTTGAGGCCCAGAATTGGTAAAGCAGCGCTGGTCACGGGGCAGTCCGAGCCGATTTACCTGAGGCTGGACGCGAAGGGTTTGTAAGACTCCCGGTCACAGTGAAAATCCAAGAGGGAAGACCTTCAAAAAGAGCGCGGGGAGAATCTCCGATGCTTACGGAGGCGGACGGCGGAGTGGAATTCTTCTGGGCCAATCTTCCAATTCGGCAGTTATTGTGGTGCTGAATTGTGCGCCAGCTTCTTCGAGTGAGTTTTCCTTCTCGTTTTCACGTACTCTGCTCTCCGCACAATTTCGCCTGAATTACAATCGGCCCGCAGTCACCAAGGAGGCTTCATTGTCGCCCGACCCGGCCATTCCGCCCGATGCTGACATGTTAGTTTCCCCCCCGAACCTACCACGGGAGCTATCGGAGCTTTCGCCAAATACGAAAAACTGGACCAGATCAAGCGGCTCGAAGGGGAACGTACACTGCGAGTTTGGGAAGTTCGTGCCTACATTTCTGACCACGTACCGTTGGCCGGAGGGGCTGATGCTGCGTTGGCTCGTCCTTCGTATCATCTCCTTCATCTGAATGAAAACCCCCTCTGGATTTATCTGCACAGCGGAGGCCGCAACGCAGTCTACTATGGGCTTTTCGGCGACGAAGGTGGAAAGCTTCAATACATCACAGTCAGTGTCGAGTCAAGACTACCGTCCAACGCCCTGCTGCTCGCCCGGGGGCCAATCAACGCCTTGCTCGATGTATTGACGCGCAACTCAAACGTGCCAGTCATGGTGCAACGGCTTGAGCTTATATCTCCCCAGGACGGTGAAGTCTTGATTTCTGAGCTTCCGATTCCAGAAAGGAATGGCATAACACTTGGGCCGCTGGGCGGTATCATGCAAGCCGTTCCCTTTGCTCCATACGATGCGCTATACCGTGAAGCTCTAACCACCACAAGTCCCTTTTACCGGCTACTTTGCGCGTGGAAGATGTACGAGGGAACCAATCGCATTCGACGCTGGATTCAAGAACAGTGTGAACGACGCGGCATCAACGACCGCATGCCGCCAGACCCAGATGTTGACCCGCAGGAACTCATTCGCCTTGGCCTGCAGGCAGCTTTCGTCGAGGGCATTCGTCACGCGAGGGACCTCTTCGAGAAGATGCGGGACCAAAGGGACGCTATTGCCCACTTCCTCATCGAAAGAGAGGAAGGCGAATCCCACGTCTATGTGGCAGACGGGCGCGAGCTTCACGCCTACGCCATTGGTTCCGCAGCGCTGCTGCGATACGCACATCGTGTGCTGGAAGAATTGCGTCTCTTCTGCTCGCAGCGCATACCGTTTGCCACAGGTGGGATGATTTTACCGATGCCACAAAATCGAGACCAATTCATAGTTCGCGCTCGGGATTACGGACTGGAATGATGAAGACCGTGTCAGCTTGAGGAATCTTTTTTCCTCAGGCTGCAGGTGGTTCCGCGAGTGTCCGTCGCCTGTCGTCGTCACCGGCGTAACCTGCAAGAGCTGTATCCCATCGTGTATCCGGACGCGCTGATGGTGAAGGTGCGCGACGAAGGTCACATCCAAAACAAAGCCATCTATGTGGTCCTGGGCGTGAACCTGGAAGGGCAGAAGGAAGTGCTGGGGCTATGGGTGGCGCAGACGGAAGGAGCGAAGTTCTGGCTGCAGGTGCTGACGGAGTTGCAGA
>JABCYV010000032.1 GCA_013290025.1 Acidobacteriota bacterium | reverse complement strand
GCGCCGCGTCTTCCTCGTGTACTGCTCAAAACCAGTCATCATCGCTAGAGTCCTCTGTTTCATTTCTCAGAACACTCTAACTTGACCGACTGTGAAAAGCAGAGAGCTTAATCAGAGTCTCCCTAGGCATCGTAGCTATTTGGATTTTAACCGGTCGAGCTGGAATTCGGCCTGCTTACCGATCTCACCGTAAAGAATTCTTTAAACGGGGCGAGCCGAAGGGGGATTCGGCAGAGGTAGGATCATCAATGGAGCGAATCTAGCTCACGTGGCCCGCAAATGCAATGGTACGAAGCAACTAAACCATTAGATTAACTTTTAAGGTCTAGTGACTCCGACTAGGCTACGTAGGTAGTTGTAAAGATCCTACGACGCGATAAAGTCCCCCCAGCGCGCCCCCCTTAGCTGACTCTCTCCAGCCTGCAGCGCCCAAACAAGGAGGATTCTTGATGAAGAAAGTAGTGTGTACCATTCTGTCTATTCTGGCCATTGCCCTCGTGCTGGGAGTGGTCTCGGGAACCGCGGTGGCGCAAGACAATAGCACCTACGCTGTCACGTATTATTCGAACGCGAATACTACGGGCGCGCCGGATGCCACAGTGCGGGTCATCAACGACGGCGACACAGGGGGCACCCTTTGTGCGGCGTTCTACGTGTTCGACGATAGCCAGGAGATGCAGGAATGCTGCAGCTGCCCGGTGACCGCCGACGGCCTTATTTCGGAATCTGTCAACCGTTACCTGTTGGCGAATTCTCTGACCTCGTTCGTAAATCACCGGGGCGTGATCAAGGTGGTTTCGACGACCCAAAATGCCGGCTATTGTGATCCCACCAAGGGCGCTGCCACGGCTGGAATCCGGGGCTGGGCCACGCACATCCAGAGGGCAACTTCTGGCTACGCGATCACCGAGACTGAACTGCACGATGCCAATCTTTCGGCAGCTGAACTAGCTGGCTTGCAGCAGTTCTGCTCGTTCGAGATCGTTCTCGGCAGCGGCCGCGGTACTTGCTATTGCGGTGCGGAAGACTACGCGTTCTAAGGCTTAGCCGCTAGAACGTGCAACTGAAATGCCTTGCCGTACGGGCCGCCGAGCACAAATTCGGCGGCCCTATTTTCATAATTAACAGTGGGCTTTGATTAGGGGAGTGCGTTATGAAAAAGATAACGACTGTCGGATTTTTGTTCGCGATTTTGCTGGCCGTCGCATTGGGTGTCCATCATCTAGCTTTTGCGCAGAGTGGTAGTTATTCGCCGGCATGGGTGCCACCCACATGGTCGAACGCACTCCAATCGCCAATCTTAACCACGATTCTCAACGGACAGACCCCGGCCAGCATTCCGCGCTCTGCGGCGCTCCCCGATCCCACCGGCCGGATCGGCAGTTATCAGCCAGGCGGTGCGACCACCACCTCCAAGAATGCCTTTTTTACTTCAACCCTCGGCACCAATCAACGCACTTGCTTTTCCTGCCACCAGCCCCAGGACGGCTGGACAATCACTCCCCGTACGGTGCAGTCCATATACCTGAACTCCCACGGTTTCGACGCGTTATTCCAACCGGTTGACGGCTCAAACTGCCCCGACCTGGGTGCCGCAGCCCCTTACTTTGGGTCTAGTTTCGTGGCGGCGCGCAGCCAATTGTTCAATAAGGCGAACATCCGCATCTTCCTGCCGGTACCCGAAGTTCACGACTGGGTGCAACTGAGAGTCGAGAATGATCCCTACGGTTGCGAGAAGAGTGTGATTTACGGCGTGCCGGCAGGATTTCTTTCCATGTATCGGCGCCCCTTACCTTCAGCCAACCTGTTCTTCCTAGATCCCGCCGGTACCACGGTCCCCGCCCCGCCAAACCCACCCTTTCCGCCCATTCCTGGCTTATCCGGCGTATCGCCGGAGGGCACGGGTTTCGCCATCATGTGGGATTCACGCGAGCCGGACCTCCCAACACAATTCCAGGACGCGGTCAGGATTCACGCGCAAGCCACGCCTGCGCAAATAGCAGCGCTGACCAGCGGCGCGGCCCCCAACGATGTCCAGCAGGGTGTGAGCTTCCAACAAGGAATCTTCACGGCCCAGTCTTTCGACCAAAGAGCGCTCGATCTCACCGGCGGCCACGATGGAAGTGGAGCCACCGGCGGAGCGGCGTTCCTCGCCTCGCTGAGCTGCAGCGATATCATTAACTGTCTGCCCGTGGCTCCTACTTTCTTCGGTGCCCCGCAGTTCACTCTCTATCCACCCACGTTTTTCCTTGGAAGTGGCAGCGAGAGGGCTCAGCGTGCGTCTATTCTTCGGGGCCAGGCGATGTTCAACGGTGGAGTGACTTTCATAGTTAACGGCGTCTCGGGTTTTAACGACGTCCTTGGACCCAACTTTCAAGCGACTTGCAACACTTGCCACAACGTTCAGAACGTCGGAAACAACTTTGTGCTTCCTCCCCTGCATACCGGCATTGGCGACAACAGCTACTTGAGTCCGCTTCAGGCCCCGGCCGGATTTCCGCCTCTGCCACCGACTCCCGACCTTCCACTGTTCGGGTTTCTCTGCCCGACAGGCTCGATTCCCTTTTTCAGCAATCAAGTCACTGTGAACGGCGCGACCTACGACCTTTTTGAAACCACCGATCCAGGGACGGGACTGATCACTGGGAAATGCGCCGATCTGGGCAAAATGAAGACGCCTATCCTGCGCGGATTGGCTTCACGGGCGCCTTACTTTCACGGCGGTAACGCGAGTTCGCTGCAGGATCTGGTCAATTTTTACGACCAGCGGTTCAGCATTGGGCTGACCCCGCAGCAGAAAACTGACTTGATTAACTTCCTGAACACGTTGTGAGGTCGCGACACGGGAGGAAAACAGGCGCACTTATTGCGAAGTCCAGGAGTTACCAGACAAGCCTCTAGCTCTTAGGTCGGTCCTTTACTCGGATCACGAACTTCAGTCCTGACCACACTTCGCTGACCGCGCACACTTTCACGTCTACCAGGCCCGCTCCCAACCCGATTCTGCGCACCTCATCTTCAACCAGATCGGTTGTCACGCCGGAACTCTTCTTGGGCCAGCTCACCCAGAGCATGCCCGCAGGAGCCAGTTGCCTGGCAACGCCGGGAAATTGCTTCTTCATCTCGACCTGGCTTTTTACGAAGATGATCGCAAAATCTAGAGTGCCTTGCCCATCTGACGCGATCCGGCAGCTTTCGAGCGCTGGTTTCAACTCTGCTTTCACGTCGGACGGCAATCCGTGTAGAGCAACCCTGAATTCTGGCTTGATGCCCAGCTTTTTGGACAGCGCGGTACCGGAGTATCCCGCCATGGGTTTGCTTTATTTAGGCGCGTAGTAGCCACGTCGGCTGCGGACCCGCAGACCCTTATGGTTCTGGGCCAGGATCTCGATCGTGTGATAGCGGCCGTCGGAATGGAGTTCCGCAGGGCGGTAGGATAACGCGTACTGGCTGCGCAACTCGGCCTGGATTTCCGTGAACGCGTTGGCCACGTCTCCCAGTTGAAACGGGAAAAATGCGCGGCCTCCGGTGGCTTCGGCGATTCGCTCCAGGATCTTGTCTCCGCGCTGGCGGGTGCCGGTCACGTTGGTGCTGATGGTGTAAATGATCACTTCTGCGCGCTGCGCCATCTCAATCGCTTCTTCGCGTGTGACGTGGCTCTGGTTGTCGTCCCCGTCGCTCAGCAGGATGACAGCTCGACGCACGGTTCCGTTCTGCTGCGCCTTGATTAACTTGTCGCGGCAGGCAAAGTACAACGCGTCGTACATCGCCGTCCCACCGCCCGGCCGTAGTGCGCGGACCCCGCGCGAAAGAGCCTCAGTGTTATCGGTGAAGTCTTGAGTGACTTCGGGGGTCACATCGAAGCCGACTACGAAAGCCCGGTCATATCTCGGACGTACAGTCTGATTGAGAAACTCAATCGCCGATTCCTGTTCGAACTTAAAGCGATCGCGTACTGAATTGCTGGCATCGATCAGGAGCCCAACCTGCAGAGGCAGATCCGTTTCATTGTGAAAGCTGCGGATTTCCCGGGCCGGCTTGCTGTCGTCGATGACTTCGAAGTCACCTCGCTTTAAGTCCTTCACGTAGCGGCCGTGCTTGTCGGTAACCGTGAATACGACATTGACCTCGTTCACCGTGCTGCGAATCGTGGCGGCAGTTTCTTCCTGTTGACTCGACGCTGCATCGGTGCGAGCAGGTGGAGCGGTATCCGCACGGGACGGTTCGCTCGCTGCCGGTGGAGTCGCCGCCGGCTGCGCTTCTGCCGTCGCCGGGGACGACGGACTTTGGGATGATGGAGTCTGGGTTGAGGGAGTTTGGGACGGCGGAGTTTGAGGCTGCCTCTGCTGCTTGCTCTGTTGTTTCGAAACCGATGGAGCTGGCGGCAGGTCATTCTGGTCGCCAGTCTGCGCAAAAACGGTTGGCAGAAGCAGGATGACGCTAGCCAAAGAGAACCTGAAATGGACCTTCATTTTCCCTACATTATAGCTTCATCCCGCAAGCTGGTTCATCCGGCGGCAGAGATTTGCCGCAGAAACGCCTGCAGTTCCGCTGGCAATGGCTGCGAAAATGAAAGCGGCAAGCCCGTCCGCGGATGCTGGAACTCCAGGCCGGTCGCGTGCAGGAAATTCCTCGGGAGAGAAATCACTCCTGCTTCACCAGACCGTATTTCGCGCGGGGCACCGTAGAGCGCGTCCCCCACCACGGGATGGCCCAGAGAAGCCAGGTGTACGCGAATCTGGTGCGTGCGGCCCGTGTCTATCTTGATTTCCAGCTGGGCAAATTTGCTGGGCTTCGCATCGATGCGCTCCTGTACGGTGTAATGAGTGATGGCCTGGCGACCACCCTCGCGGCGCGTAGTCATGCGAGTGCGACGCACACGATCCCGGCTGATGCTGCTGGTAATGGTCCCTCGGTCTTTCTTGGGCCAGCCGTGCACCAATGCAACGTATGTCTTCTTGACCTGGTGCTGCACGAATTGCGCCGCTAGCCGCCGATGGGCCTCGTCATTTTTGGCAACGAGGATCAGCCCGCTGGTAGCCTTGTCTAGACGGTGCACGATACCCGGCCGCAACTCGCCGCCCACAGCGGAAAGCGTCTTGAAGTGATGTAGCAGGGCATTGACCAGGGTGCCGCGATTGCGCTGGACTTCGCTGGCTCCCGCGCCGGCGTGAACCGTCATTCCCGCGGGCTTGTTGACTACTGCCAGATCATCATCCTCATAGACAATGTCGAGCGGGATCTCCTCAGCAATCGCCCGCAGAGGAGCAGCTTGCGGCGATCCAATAACGGTGATCCGTTCCTCGCCGCGCAGACGCTGGGAAGGCTTGGCGGCAGCGTCATTCACCAACACTTTTTGCTCGGTGATAAGTTGCTGAACCCGAGCGCGGCTGGTTTCAGTCAGATGTCCGACGAGAAATTGATCGAGCCGCTTACCGGCGTCGTCCGGGGGAACCGAAATCGTCATGGGAAATTGTGCCGGCACGCCCGCCCCGGAGGAGAATCTAACGGGTAGCCCGAACCGGCACGGTCTTCGGCGCGCCGCTGCGCAGCCACCAGATCAGCCCGCCGGTGATCACCAGAAAAATCGAGATCAATTGTGTACCCGTCATCGCACCACCAAAGACCGATCCTCGGCCAGGATCATCGCGAATGAATTCCAGGAAGAATCGCGCCACGCCGTAAAGAATCAGGTAAGCGCCGAACACCTGGCCATCGAATTTCTTCCGTCTGAACATCCACATCAGAATAAAGAAATTAGCCAACTCCACGGCCGACTCAAAAAGCTGCGTGGGCTCGAGCGCCTGATTCAGTGGAGTACCCACCAGGTCATGCGCCACTGGATTAGTAAAAGTCACGCCCCAAACATGAGCCGTCGGCTTGCCGTAGCAGCAGCCAGCAGCGAAACAGCCAACCCGTCCAATGGCGTGCCCAATGGCCAGTCCTGGCGCGAAAGCGTCGCAAGTCGCAAGCGGAGGCATATGGCGCTTGCGGACATACCACACCGCCGCTACAAACGCAGCTACCAGGCCGCCGGAGAAAACTCCGCCCGCCTGCAACGTATTCAGGCTGAAAATCTCCCTGGGATGCGCCGCGTAGGTGCTCCAGTCGTTGATGATGTAAAGAATCTTGGCTCCAACGATCCCGGATAAGACCACCAGGATGCCAAAGTTCCAGGCATCGTCAGGATTGATTCCTTGTCTTTGGGAGTTGCGTACACTGACCCACAACCCGACCAGGACGCCCAGCGAAACCAATACTCCGTAGGTAGGAAGAAAAAATCGTCCGATATGAAAGAGTTGGGGAAACACTGCTGGCTTAGATGCAAAACCCTTTGCAACTGATACAGGTCAGTTTAGCAGGAGAAACAGCAGTTCGCGTGCAGGAGAAAAATCAAGCCGACCCACCAGGCCGTGTAGCGGGCCGAGAATGAACCCGTCCTTGACGGTGGGAACCCGCCGAGACCCTTTAGGCATCTCCGCGTGGCGGAGCACTGCACACCGGATCATATTTTCGAGTCGAGTCCCCGTTCATTCGGTGTTGGTTCAAAAATCGGTTACCACCATCACCAACCTTGCAGGCCGGCTTTCAGTGTTGGATGCTAGGGAAATCTCCGGAGTTTCGCAAGAGGGGAGACGCAAATAGTTGGCACTCGGCTTGCCAGCAACTTTCGTAGGACCCAATGTCACCAGGCTCGCCCAGCATTGCCGGAGAAGATGCCCCTGTCACGCTGAGCCAGAACTGAGCTTCACATAAGTGAGGCTCAACCGCAGTCGACCCATTCCTAGCGTGGTACGGACGAATCCTATAACTGGGATACTAAAGGACTAGTCTCACAAGATGAGTATAAGGGCACGAGAACCAATATCTCTGTCTTACCCTGCCCGCCGCTTGTCCTCAAGCACCTCATCAAGTGCGCTGGAGAGATTCTCGGCCCGTCGCAGATAGTCGGTCACTCCGATATCGCTATTCCGCTTCAGCAGGTGATATTCGTCGGCGATATTGAGCGCCGCCAGCACCGCCAGGCGAGCCGTATCCACGGTATGGGTCTGCTCCGAAACTGCCCGCATCTTTGAATCCACATAGTCGGCGAGCTTGAGTATGTAATCCGCATCGGATCCACGCAGGTTGTACGCCTGATCGAAAATCTCTACCCGCACGCTGTTGTTGCTCGGATCCTTGACCGGCTGGTGATGTTTTGTGGCGGTCGCCATATCCGTTACTCCTCTAATCGAAGGCCCTTCGCTGCTCTTTAGCTGGCCGCTTGCTCCTCGGCAATAGATTCAATTTGCGTGAGCATTTTCTCCACCCGCCCACGAATCTCTTCACGTTCTTTGCGCAACTTCACCATCTCGCGCCGCAAAGTCTCGGCCTCTTCCTCACGCTCTTCCAGCTGCTCGCGCAGCCTGCGGACATCACGCTCAGCCGCCGCTCGGGCCTCGCGCGCCGTCTTATACAGTTCAATTGTGCGATAAACTTTCTCTTCGAGCGCCTGAAAATCGTCGGTGGGAACCTGGGCAGATACGTCCTCGGCCATCCTTACAGACATGATTGAACTCTCTCCCGGCTGAATTGAAACTTGAGCGCAGTATACCGCAGAAAGCTGTGGACGGAGGAGATTGTATCGAGCGTCGCCTTCCGATCATTTCCGTTTCCGTAATCCTTTAATCCTGCTCGCCGCCTCATCCAGGGTTTCGTCTCGTTTGCAGAAGGCGAACCTCACTTGCTGCGACCCGTCGCGGGGATCGTTGTAGAAGCTGGATCCTGGGACCGCAGCCACTCCGATTTCCTTGACCAGATACTTAGTAAAGGCGAGATCGTCTGGAAAGCCGAAAGCACTGATGTCAGTCATTACGTAGTAAGCGCCACGCGGCTTGAAGCAGCGGAACCCCGCTTGGCTGAGTGCAGGCATAAGGCGGTCCCGTCGTGCACAATACGCTTCAGCGAGATTCTGATAATAGCTGGCCGGTATTCCCAGAGCGGCAGCACCCGCCTCCTGCAACGGAGCGGGAGCTCCCACGGTCAGGAAATCGTGGACTTTCCGGATGGCGTCTGTAATCGCAGGGGGCGCCACCGTCCATCCCACCCGCCACCCAGTCACGCTGTAACTCTTGGAAAGCCCGTTGATCGTGACCGTCCGATCGCTCATGCCTTCGAGCCGCGCCATCGAAATGTGCTGCGTGCCATCGTAAAGAATGTGCTCGTAAATCTCATCGGTAATTGCGAGGACATTGAATTCCACGCACAGATCACGAATCAGGTTGAGCTCTTCGCCCGTGAAAACTTTTCCGGTCGGATTGTTCGGCGTATTAAGAATGACGGCTTTGGTGTGATGGTCAAATGCTGCGCGAAGCTCGCGCTCGTCGAATTTCCATTCACCTTCCGGTGTTGTCGGCGGACGGAGTTTCACAAATCGCGGCTTGGCGCCGGAGAGAATCGCGTCCGGTCCATAGTTCTCGTAAAACGGTTCGAAGATCACCACTTCATCGCCCGCGTTGCAGACCGCGAGAAGAGTCGAGATCATGGCTTCCGTCGAACCGCAGCAGACTGTAATCTGGGTCTCCGGGTCCACGGAAATTCCCTGTGCTGTCTTCATCTGCTGCGCAATCGCATTACGCAGATTCTTCGCGCCCCACGTGATGGCATATTGATTGATGTCAGCCGCGATGGCTTCCTGCGCGGCCCGCTTGATCTCCGCCGGGGCAGGGAAGTCGGGGAATCCTTGCGCCAGGTTGATGGCGCCGTGGAGCATGGCCTGCCGCGTCATTTCGCGGATTACGGACTCGGTAAAGTGTTCGACCTTGCCGCTGAGGAAATATTTCTGCTGGGTGATTGCATCAGCCATATTTGGGTCAGACTAGCACAGGTCGGCTGCTCTGCCACCGATTGTCGGAACTCGGTGTCCGGGTGGAACCTGCACGGAAAACCTTACGCCCGCTGCGTCCCGCCCAACGCGTTCAGCGCCTTGGCGATCTGCACTGACCACTGGGCCACTTCATCTTCGCGCAGCGTCCGCTCGCGGGACTGGAACTTCGCCCGCAGCAGGATCGAATATTTGCCGACTGGAATCGCGCCGCCACGGAAAATCTCGACCGGAGCAAAGCTGCGCAATTCCCCGAGCCGCAGAGCAGTCACGGCCTGATGGATTGTCTCGAAGTCGACCGCATCCGCGAACACAAACGAGAAATCGCGTTCGACTGCCGGATAGCGCGGCAGGGCTTCATATCGGACCTCCCGCAAGCCGTGCTGGTAAAGGCGGTCAAGATAAAGCTCGGCGACGAACGCGTCCTGGCGCAGCTTACGAGCTGCGGCAACATCTGAATGAATCTGCCCAAACTGCGCCACCACTGCGCCGTCGATCACCGCGCGGGCAGAACGCCCAGGATGGTAATACTTCGGTGTTTGCGCGTCGTAGGCCAGTCGGGTGTGCTGGAAGGCGTGCAACACAGTCTCCACATCGCCCTTCAAATCGAAGAACGAAAATGGCCGGGCAGGCTGATGAACACTAGGAGTTACGGCGCTGCCGGTTGCGCCCAGACAGATCCGCTTCAATTGGTTCGCGGTTGCGCCAGACGCCTCGAACACGTTGCCCGCTTCAAACAGCCGCACATTATCGCCTCCCCGGTTCAAGTTATAAGCCAGCATGCCAAGCATCCCTGGAACCATGGAAGTGCGCATGACGGAAGCTTCTTCGCTCAGCGGATTCGCCAATTCGATGGCCGGGACCTCGGAAAACCGCTCCGCATCCTGATGGGAAATAAAAGTCAGCGAAATAGCTTCGTCGTAACCGAGGGCCAGCAGCGTCGACCGCAGTTTTCCATCTTTTTCCGCATCAGGTAATTCGACCACCGAGCCGGCATACGCGGGCAGAGAGTTCGCGAACTTGTCGTAGCCGTGCAGGCGGGCGATCTCTTCGATCACGTCGATCTCGCGTTCAACATCGAGTCGCCAACTCGGAATCCGAACCGTGAAATCGGATTCACCACCCCGTTCCGGCAACACATCGAAGCCCAGCCGGTTGAGAACGCGAAAGATCTCGCGGGCATCCAGCTTCTCGCCCAAAATTCGATGAACTTCAGAAAGATGCAGGGCAACTGGAGCCTGATCCAGCCGCCGCGCAATGACATCGACTGCGCCCCCAATTAATTCTCCTCCGCCGGATTGCAAAATCAGTTCTGCCACTCGATCGCACGACGGTATTGTTGACTCGAAGTCCGCGCCGCGCTCGAAGCGATGCGAGGCATCCGTGTGCAGCCCGTGCCGCCGGGAAGCTTTACGAATCGTCACTGGGTCCCACCACGCCGATTCGATCAGAACGTTTCGGGTCTTGTCCGTGATCATGGTGTCGAAGCCGCCCATCACGCCAGCCAGCCCGACCGGCCTGCGCGCATCGGCCACCACCAGGTCTTCGCTGTTCAGTTTGCGCTCGACGCCGTCGAGTGTTTTGAGCGTCTCGCCATTCTTCGCGCGGCGCACGATGATCTTGCCGCCTTCCAGCAGATCGAGATCGAACACGTGGGTAGGCTTTCCCATTTCCCACAGCACGTAATTGGTGGCGTCAACTGCGTTGCTGATGGGCCGCTGATCCAGCAGTGCCAGCCTTTGCGTGACGTTCGCGGGCGAAGGCTTAATTGTCACATCGTGAAGCACGCGCGCAGTGAACCGCGGACATAAATCCGGTTCAGCAATCTCAATAGGAAAGGCCGGGGCCGTGGTCTCTGAGGCTACCGGCAACTTCGGTGCGATCGGTTTCAGCGGTAGATCGTAAATAGCCGAGCACTCGCGCGCCACGCCGTAGTGATTCATGGCATCCGGACGATTGGTAGTGATGTCCATCTCGAAGACTGCGTGTTCGCCTTCGCCACTGATGGATTCCACAGCGATTCCGGCCAACGTAAGATCGTCCGCAAGCTGGCGAAGGCCGACCTTGAAGTCAACGAAGTCGCGCAGCCATTGAGGGGAAATTTTCATTGCGAGCTATCAGCCGTCAGCCGTCAGCTCTCAGCTACAGCAGCGATCGGGTTTCGCTGAAAGCTGATGGCTGAAAGCTGACTGCTTCAACCAAACTGCTTCAACCAAACTGCTCCAGGAACCTCACATCCCCGTTGAAGAACAACTGAATATCATCCACGCCATATTTCAGAATCGCGATCCGCTCCACGCCCATGCCAAACGCGAATCCGCTGACTTTCCTGGCGTCGTAATCCACAAAGCCGTAAACATTGGGATCGACCATGCCGCAGCCCAGAAGTTCAATCCAGCCGCTGGCCTTGCAATTGGGACAGCGCCCGCCATCGCGATAGCCGGTGCCTCCGCAGAAAATGCAACTGATCTGCACGTCAGCGCTGGGTTCGGTGAAGGGAAAGTACGACGGATAAAACCGCGTCTTCACGCTCGATCCGAACAGCGCTTTCATGGCGTGGTCGAGCGTGCCCTTCAGATCGCAGAATGTAATGTTCGTATCCACGGCCAGCCCCTCGACCTGATGAAAGATGGGCGAGTGCGTGGCGTCGGGCGCGTCGTTGCGGTGCACTTTTCCCGGACATACCACCCGCACCGGCGGCTTCATCTTCTCCATCGTTCGAATCTGCACCGGCGAAGTGTGGGTGCGCAGCAGCAGCCGGTCACGCAGCGGCTTCGATTCCTGATTAGCGATGAACAGCGTGTCTTGTGTATCGCGCGCCGGATGATTGGGCGGAAAATTCAGCGCTTCGAAGTTGTAGTAGTCGGTTTCAATCTCCGGCCCTTCCTCTACCGAGTAGCCGAGGTTACGGAACACGGAAACAATCTCATTCATCGTCTTGATGATGGGATGCTCCGCCCCCAGCGGTCGGCGAATGCCAGGCAGAGTGATGTCAAGACGCTCCCCAAGCATGAGGTCGCGCAAAGTCCCTTTGGCAGCCCACTCTCGCTTTCCAACGATATGGTGCTCAATGAGAAGTCTCGCTTCGTTAACCTTGCGGCCTACTTCTGGCTTGGCTTTAGCCGGTGCTGCCTTCAGCCAAGCTTCGTTGATCTGACTGAGTATTCCAGTCTTCCGCGCCATCCACCGATCTCGTAAGACTTTCCATTCCGCCTCAGAAGCAACCGTGTTTACTTCGGCCTCAAGCGCAGCAACCAGTTCCGCTACCCGTTTGTCGAGTGTCTCTGCCGAAAAATCCTTCAATTTGGGAACGGTGTAAGTCACGTTTCCTCTGGAAATCTAATATGACTTGTCATCCCGAGCATCGCGAGGGATCTCGGTTCTTCTCTAGGCGAGAACAAACCCAGATTCCTCGTACGTGTGCTCCTCGGAATGACAAAAGTAAAAAAGCGGTATCGGCACGGCTAAAGCCGTGCCCTTCCCCGACCTATGTAATCAATGCTGAAAGCCTGAGAACTGAGAACCGCTCCTACGCTGCCCCGCCAAGAGCGCCTTTGGCCTGTTCGGCGAGGCTCTTAAACGCGCCCGGATCATTCACCGCCAAATCGGCCAGGATCTTGCGATCCAGCTCCACGCCGCCCCTCTTCAGCCCGTGGATGAACTGGTTATAGCTCATCCCGTTCAGTTTGGCGGCGGCGCCGATGCGCACGATCCACAGCGACCGGTACTGACGCTTTTTCTGCTTCCGTCCGGAGTAGGCGAATTTCAGTCCGCGTTCGACCGCCTCTTTGGCGGAGCGGTAGAGTTTCGATTTTGTGAGGAAATATCCGCTGGCGCGGTCCAGTATCTTTTTGCGCTTGGCGCGGCGTTTGGTTCCGCGTTTTACACGAGGCATGACTAGCTCCTTTTTGCTTTCTATTTGCGACGGCTGGAGGCAGGAGACTCAAAGGTCTGGATGGCCTCTTCACTCGCCGGGAGCCATGGAATCACCAGGGATTCGCGGCCCACAAAATGCAGCCGATGCCGGCCGCAACAAAACAAATTCTAGTACGGAATCATCCGCTTGATTTTTGGCGTATCCGCATCGCTTACCAGCACGGACTGTCCCAGCTTCTTTTTGCGCTTATGAGCCTTCGAGGTCAGAATGTGACGCAGATGCGAATGTCCGCGCTTCACTTTCCCCGTGGCAGTTTTCTTGAAGCGCTTGGCTGCGCCCTTGTGCGTTTTCAACTTCGGCATAAGAACTCCGGCGATTAGCTTTACCTTCAGATCTCAAATCTTGGGTCCGAAAATCGACACAGCCT
This sequence comes from Acidobacteriota bacterium, assembly GCA_013290025.1. Taxonomy (GTDB): domain Bacteria; phylum Acidobacteriota; class Terriglobia; order Terriglobales; family Acidobacteriaceae; genus JABCYV01. The sequence goes on along the minus strand of JABCYV010000032.1, from coordinate 16,765 downwards.
CAGCGGCTAAAATGCCAAAAGCAAATGGCTAAGAGCAGTTCTGCGTCAGGCCTGATTCGCGCGTCCCGTAGCCGCCTGTGATTGCACGGGCTGCTTGCCCCCCTCGACCTTCTTTGGGGCCAGGATAGCGTGCAGCGTGTTGCCTTCCTGACGCGGGCGGAACTCCACAATACTCTTGTCCTGAACGTCTTTGATCAACCGGTCCAGAATCTGGCGCCCCAGGTTGGTGCGGGTCATCTCACGTCCACGGAAGAAGATGGTCGCCTTTACCTTGTCTCCCTCATCCAGGAAGCGCAACACGTGGTTCTTCTTGGTCTCGTAATCGTGGTCGTCCACGTTGATGCGGAACTTTACTTCTTTGACCGTGATTACTTTCTGGTGTTTCTTGGCCTCGCGCTCTTTCTTTTCCTGCTGGTATAGGAATTTCCCATAATCCATGATGCGGCATACGGGAGGAGTCGCGGTGGGCGAAATCTCAACCAGGTCCAGGTTCTTCTCGCGGGCCATTTTGAGCGCTTCAAACGGAGGCAGAATGCCAATCTGGTTGCCTTCGTCGTCAATTACTCGGATTTCTCGCGCTCGGATACGGTCGTTGGTGCGGATAAAGCGTTTATCGATACAATCCTCCGTCAGCTAACACAGGGCGACTCAGATGCAAATTATAACATGGGGGATTGACGCGAGCGTCCTTGATCTCTTCAACCGCAGGCGAATCTGAAACAGCTGCGCCCGTCAGTGGCACGCACGAACAACCCCGCCCAAACAGAGCTTGGACGGGCCACCCTCGCACATGGTTGCGATTTATTTCGCATATTACAATTTCTGCCGCGTTCATCAGACGTTGTGGGATACACGTGCGATGGAAGCTGGTCTAATAGATCATGTGTGGAACATCGAGGAATTGGTGACCCTGTTGGAGTTGAAAGGGGCGGCAGCGTGAAGCTTGGAAAGATAATTGGCCGCATCGCTTTCGTCGTCGGGTTTGTCGGGCCAGTGTTGTTCTATGCGAGTCCACCATCATTTCCTACTTACGAGTCTCATATCGTTTGTCCCCTTTGCCCATATAGCGACGTGGCATTTGGCCACGCCTTGCTTTGGTTACAAATAGGCCTTGAATTAGGGCTGTTCCAGGGCATCGCGTTTGCTCTGCTGGGCTTCACGGTTGGATACTCAATTTCTAGGTTCAGATAATCGAGTGGATTTCAAAACAGCCCACTATCGAAAATTTGGTCACATTGACGCGAACAGGAATTTGGTAGGACAATCGCAGCCTCTTCTTTGGGTCAAAAAGGAAATTCCCGTTGAATCGCTCAATCCTTTCCGTACTTCTTCCACTGCTTTGGTTTGGCGCCTTGGCCTCGGCGCAGGCCGCCTCCGGCGAGCCTTTGCGCCCGGAATGGTGCCGTGAACTCCCACGCCCCGAATACAAGACGCTGGAGCGGGTTGACGTACACGACGACTGGTTCGAGGTATACCGCGTCCGCGACGGCGTTTACGCCATCTACGAGCCCCACCAGTTTGAAGAGGTCATCTCCTACCTGATCCTCGGCAGCGAGCGGGTACTGTTGTTTGACACGGGAATGGGGATCGGAAAAATCCACGACGTGGTCCCGCGCCTGACGAAACTGCCTATCACCGTGCTCAACTCCCACACCCACTTCGACCACACCGGCGGCAACGCCGAATTTTCCGACATTCTGGGAGAGGACACTCCCTTCACCCGCGCCAGCGAAAAGGGCGGGTCGGACGCTTATTCGCGCGACACTCTCGCTCCCCAGCGCATCTGCGGAAGACTGCCCGCAGGAGTGCAGCCCGGGAGCTATTCTGTTCGGCCATTCCATATTTCGCGGCGGGTGAAGGACGGTGAGCACATTGCCCTCGGCGGCAGGGGACTTGAGGTCATCTTCACGCCCGGCCACACCCCCGATTCCCTGTGCTTGCTGGATCGCCAGCATGGTCTTCTATTCACCGGAGACACGTTCTATCCCGGGCCAATCTATCTCTTCACCGAAGAGGCGGATTTTGCCGCCTACGCGAAATCCGTGGCCAAACTGGCGAAGCTGACTCCCCGTCTCCAACTGCTTCTGACCGCCCACAACGTTCCCGTAGCCCATCCGGATGTTCTGTATCGCCTGGTGGAGGCTGTGCAAGATGTCCGGTCAGGCCGCGCCAAGCCCTCGCTAACCGAAGGCCGACGCGAATATTCTTTTCAAGGCTTCTCCCTTTTGCTGCCGGGTAATTAGCCGGATGGTCGCTCTTGTATGGCCGTTTCGATGATTTCGACATCCGCACCGAAGCCCTGGTCCGCGAAATATATGATTGCCGGCAACGAATATTCCCGCCCGGGAACGACTGGACAAGCCACTTGTCTTAGAGATATATCTGACTAGCGTCGCCGTGCGCTGATCTCGGCTAGCCAATCCCGTTAATTGGCGTCATAGGCCTCTGATACCTGTGGTGGCGCAGAGACGGCAAGGGACTGGTATGTCGCTCCTTTTTTTTGTATGGTTGTCGGGATCGCTTGCTTTCCCTTGGGCTTTAACCGCAGAATGCGTCCCCAAACCTAACTCCGGAAAGTCTGAGGTTTTTTCCTCCGTTACTAATGTCAAGGTGCCAGGCGCGACTATCCATCCGCACGGCTTCATCTCTGGAGTTGAGCTGGTTCTCGAAGAACATTCGGATCACATTTCAGCGACCCTGCGTGATTATGAGGGACGTTCCACGCCGCTCGTCGCAAAGCTTCAGGGGGGCCTTTTCGAATCAGCGACCGGATGCAAGATACACCTCTCGGGGCACAACAAGCGCGGAATCATAGAAATCGAGGGAATCATTGGTGTTGCTGGTTTTCATGGAACCATCACTCGCAAGATCGGTCGGGAAGTCTACTTAGAACAGGTGTCACTCAGGAGAAGGCCTGCCGAAACTGAGAATCACGTAGGCTCCCTGCTGTTGAGAGGGAGACGTCTAACGTCCGAAGTTTCACACCATCACCTGGCGAGTCTGCAATTCTTGTCAATCAGCTGTCACCTGTCAGCCACGGGCGGCGATCTGGTCCTTAAAGCTGATGGCTAGGGTGCTCTTCTAGGTTTCGCTTGGACCGGGTGTCGGATGACCCACCAATATCCCCGCCCAAGCAAAGCTTGGACGGGCCACCCAGTCAGAGCGGCATCTATCGCTTCACTGCAGCCAAAATATATTCCGCCATCATCTTTTGTGTCCCCGCATCCATGGCGGGTTGCGCACTTTGTGGGCCGGCGTTGGCTGCGGCGGTCTTGGTTTTGACCCCAATGTAGACCGCGTTGTAGGTCGTGTCGCCCAGGTTCTCCACCCGATGCTTGAACGGCGGATACCATCGGGATTCGCCCGGCTTAGCGAAGACCTCTCGGGTATGCCCGTTCTGATCGGTGAACCTGAGATGTCCCGCAGTGAGAACCACGACCACACCGCCGGGATGATCGTGCATCACCGACTTCTCGTGCGGACCATAGTGGACGTTCACAACCTGCACCCATTCATTCTCAAAGGCCAATTGATAGTGCTTCGGTTCGACCTTGGTTGGATCCTGGGCCACAGCGGCATCGAAAGCAAGACAGACAACTACCACTACCCCGAGTAGTTTGGAAAGCATGCTTTTCTCCTGATGTGAACTTTAGCTAAGGGTTCCGATCAGCGCACCGTTGACTACATCTTCTACTCGCGCCTCAACCCACCGATTGGCTTCGTGCCGTCCCTCCAGACGCAACTTCAGATAATTGTCAGTTAGAGCTTCAGTGAAAACAACAGGTCCTTCGACTTCGCCCGATTGATTTGTTCGCAAATCATCGAGCTCCGCTCGCGATGACAAAGAGTGGGGAGATTGCAGCGTGATGGCTTCTACCGTCTGGCCAACGAAGCCGCGCATGAACGCCAGCTTCTTCTCTGCCGCAAGCTCGCGCAGAATCCGATTGCGCTCTCGCGTCACATGGACCGGAACTTGATCTCGCAACGCCGCCGCTGGCGTGCGGGGACGGGCGGAGTAAGTGAAGACGTGCAGGTAAGTGAACGGTAGCTCTTCCACCATGCGGCGCGTTTCTTCGAATTCGGCCGTAGTCTCGCCGGGAAAACCGACCATGACGTCGGCGCCAATTGAAGCAGGTGGCATGGCGTCCCGAATCTTCTCAATCTTCTCGCGATAGTGCCACGGCCGGTACTTGCGGTGCATCGCCCGCAGCACGCGGTCGCTTCCAGACTGCATCGGAACATGCGCATGCTTGGCGATGCGTGGAGACTCCGCCATCATCTGGATTAGCTCATCGCTCCAGTCCATAGGCTCAACTGAACTGATGCGCAGCCTCTCGAGCGACGTCTCCGACAAGATGGCTCGGACTAGATCCTCAAAGCGAGGCGGGCGAGGGCGCCCGCCCCACACGAAATCGCGCCCCCAGCGCCCGAGGTTGATACCCGAGATCACGACCTCGCGGTAGCCCGACTCCACCAGCGCGTTCACCTCGCGAAGAACCCGGCTTAATGGCAAAGACCGACTCTGTCCGCGGACGTATGGAATCACGCAGAATGAACAGCGGTTGTCGCAGCCATCCTGTACTTTGAGATTGGGACGAGTGCGTTCATTCGCAGCGTCGAACACCGGCGCAGCCAACAGTTCGGTGTGAGCAAAAATGTTAGAAACGTAAACCTGACTGCGGGCCTCAGACGCCGGACCTTGCTCTTCGCCGACCAGTTCCAGCAGTGGGACGAAGTCGCGAGCCTGAGAACCCGGCCGAAGTCTGAAGTCTGAGGTCCGAGGTCCGATTTCCGCGATCTCCGCCAGTCGATGCTTGTGCGAATTACCGATGACCTGACTCACGCCGGGCAGAGTTGCCAGTTCTTCCGGAGCGCGCTGAGCGTAGCATCCGGTGACAACGATCCGGCAGCCAGGATTTTCCCGATGGATGCGCCGGATGGCCGCCCGCGCGTCCTGGTCGGCCGAAGCGGTCACAGTGCAGGTATTCAGAACGACAATTCCTGCCATCGACGGCGCGCCCGCTCGTTCCAGTCCCAGCTCTCGGAACTGACGTTCGATAGCGGCTCCGTCGGCCTGGGTAGCCCGGCAGCCAAAGTTCTGTACGTAGAAGCTTTCCACGCCCCTAATACTAACTGAGAAAGTGGGCTCCTTTGGTGGGAGGATAAAACGAGGAAGCAGTTGGCGTCAGAGAAGCCACCCCGTGGGACAAGCTTTGCCGAACAAACTCATCCTGGAACCGACAGGCGGGAAGATAACTTGCCCCCGTCGACTTTTAGTTATGCGCAGGTCTCAGGCTTCCCGGCCGAACTTAGCCGGTATTAAGCTGTGGCCGCTTGCCGTTTCTGCTGGAAACATTCCCGGCAGAAAACCGGACGCCCTTGCGTCGGCTTGAACGGCACAGTAGTTTCCTTACCGCACTGCGAACAAACCGTGCGGGTTTCAACCTTGGAAAAGCCGCTCGGTGTGTGGGCTACAGGAGCGGCTCCCAGCACCGAGACCCGTTTTGCCTTGCATGCTTTGCACCGTTTGGGTTCGTTCTTGAACTGCTTATCGTGGAAGAACAGCTGCTCCCCGGCCGTGAAGATAAAATCGGCACCGCAGTCAATACACTTCAACACCTTGTCCTGGAATTCCATTGAGAGATGCTCCCTTCAGCCACGCCTGCCCGCCCACGAGACGACTTTGTGGCGCGCGAACGCGCAGGTTTTGCACACCCCCCTCACCTGTCTGTGGAACCTTTCCCTGGATTCGGCCCGCCATCCCCGAGAACCGGGAATGGATTACCGCTTATGTTTACAAAACTGCGATGTGCCGATAAATCGTTACAGCAGTTCGCCCAAACGGAACGCGCTTGAAAAAGGAATGGGCCGCCTCTAAGGAGGGGCAGCCCAATCATCATTAGTCCTGTTCTTTGCGCGCTTTTTTACGGCTGCGCTTTCGAGCCAAGGCTTCCTTCACTCGCTTCTTTTCGCCCGGCTTCAGGTAAAAAGAGTGACGCTTGACCTCTTTAATGATGTCTTCCTGTTGCACTTTGCGCTTGAAACGGCGAAGCGCATTTTCGAGGGACTCTCCCTCTTGCAGTCTGACTTCCGCCAACTGGACACACCCCCCAAACTGGTCCCCTTTGGACCCGATAGTTATTGCAAGCTTCCTGGAGCAAGTCAAGAATTATATACAGTTCCAGGAGATGGAGCGCGATGCCGACTTATTGGCGCTCAATCAAGTCTCAAAAAATCAGTCTCAAAGCGAGTTGCACCTGTCGCGGAGCGTAAGTCATCGCTGGCTCTCACCGGGTTTCTCGGTACCTGGTAGTGGGCCGGGAAATAATTGATTCCAAGCTGTTTAGTGGTTTCTATAAACCGCGCTGAGTTGTTTATGAATCCATCTTCAGTGATCACCACTCGGCGGTTGTCCCGGTTTAAGAGATTGAACGACTCACCTGCCAGTTCCAATTTGAAACGGTCACCCATGTACAGGCGACGCGTCAGAAGCGCGTCGGTTGTCGCGTAGTCGGGTCCCAGGAATGAATTGCGGCGGGTGCCGGGAAGCCGGTCGTTCGAACTGTTGCCATCCTGATTTGGATCTCCTGTGACGGTTGCACTCACCGGCCGGCCACTGCCCATGGTGACCACTCCGGAAAGCTTCCAGTTATTGAATAGCGCGCCCAGAAGCTCATGGCTGCGATGAAATGGTTTCGGTTCGGCGACCCAGGAAAACGCGAAGCGATGTCGCTGATCAGTAACGCTAGGACCCTTTTCCGAATTGGGCGCATAGGAATTCTGCACCGTGGCGGGCCGCCCCGCCACCAGCGCGTCCTGGCCGTCATCCAGCGCGTGAGCGAAAGTGTAAGACAGCATGAAATAGACACCGCTGGTCATTCGGCGGCGAATCGACAGCGTCGCGCCGTGATAGACGCTCGATGCCTCGCTTTCGAAGACATTGATGGCTCCCAGCTGCGGAATCGGGCGCGCCAGCGGATTGATACAGGGTGGAAACGGGCAAGTCAGACTTTCGCTCAATTGCCATGTGGAGAATGACGCCACGTTGTGGTACGAGCCCAGAAAGTCCGCCCCGGAGGCGTCATATACCGGATACGCAGCGTTCACCGGTGGAGGCAAGTTCACGTCCCGGGCGCGAATCAGGTCCACCCCGTGCACATACGTGTAGGAAACCCCAACCGCGAGGCGATGGGCCACTTCGCGCTTCAGGTTGAGGCTAGCCTGTTGTACGCGGGGCGTTTTGAAATTGTGAGCAAACGCGGAAATGCCAGATTGCGTGAATTGCTCCAGGCTCGTCGGCGGCAGGCAAGCGGTCGCGTAAAGCGAACAACCAACCAGCGGATTGGGATATTGCGGAAAAATCTGATGATCGTAGAAGTGATTGTTGTTCAAGAAGAGGAAGTTTGGGGCCAGGCCGTTCTGGCTCTCTACCGTGGAATTGTAGATCTGGGGAATTCGCGTGTAGAACAATCCGTATCCCGCGCGAATCACAAGCGGTCGGACGTTTCCTATGGAATACGCCAAGCCACCGCGGGGTCCGAAATTGTTGGGGTTGAAAGGAACTTTACCCGAGTCCGGCCACAGCGGATTGGAGACCAAGCCATTCGTGCTGAAAGTCTGCAGATCGTAGCGGGCGCCGAGGCTCAGGGCCAGGTGGTCGGTCACGCGAATCGTATCCTGCAAAAAGCCTGCGTATTCGTTGGTGTCAGGATGAGTAACTGCCGGGCCGAAGTTCTGCACGTAATAGTGCGGAACTCCGTGGGCATAAGCTCGCAGCGGCGTAAGTTCCAGGCCAGACTCCTGCGGTTGGAAAGTAAACTGGTTCACCTTGATGGGATCAAAAATGTACTCCCCTCCGGACAACGAAGGGAAGAAGTTGTAGATCCGTGTCAGCAATGCATCGCCGCCGAGTTTCCAGGAATTCCTTTTGCCCTCGATGCTGAAGGTTTCGGCTAAGTGCAGTCGATGCTCGCGGGTTTCGCGGGGCAAGATGGATGACCGCCCAAAACCGTCGATGATATTCGGAATTCGAGTGATGGGGGCAGAGCTGTTGCTGCTCGAGCGCTGCAGATCGCGCGAGAACTGGGCCCGCAGATGACTGACGGCTTTGCCGGAAAGATTGCTGGTCAGCGCCACCGACGCCGTCTCCGCGGTCACGTCTTCCTCGCCATTTTCACTGATTCCGAAAGTCGTCAGCGGACTGGCTGGATCGAGAAATACGTTGTTGTGTCCGTAGTAGCGGGAAGTGTTCACTCGCGCTGAAAAATTGTTGCGTGGAGTTAGCGAGACATCCAGCTTGACGAAGCCGGCATTTCCCAACATTGACGTAGGAAAAGTGCCTGCTTGTTTCGAGAGTTTCGCAGCTTTGGCAAAGACCAGCGCCTTGTCGGCGGCCTCATAGTCGCCTGGAGTCTCCGGTCCCGTGCCGGGCTGCGGCACCACCACCGAGCTTCCACTGTCAAAACGAACCACCGTTGGCACGTGAAAAATGTGCTGGTCAAGTCCAGCAAAGAAAAATATCTTGTTGCGACGGATGGGTCCGCCGAGCGTGAATCCGAATTGCTGTTGCTGATGGTGAGGCTTGAAGTCAAGCAGCGGATGGGTTGCGCCAAAAGCGCTATCGCGGATGAAATAGAAATCCGTGCCATGAAGATGGTTCGATCCCGACTTGGTGACCACATTCACTACTGCTCCTCCGGATCGCCCCAACTCCGCGCCGTAGGTGTTTGACGACACCCGGAACTCCTGCACCACTTCATCAGTGTAACGGCGACCGTTCAGGGGCAGCTCGTTGATGGCTCGTTCGTCGATCATCGAAGACACTCCACTGGGTTGGGTTTCGACCAGCGGCGGCTCACCCGAAACCGTCACCGTCTCTTTTGCTCCCGCGACGGGAAGCTTGAATTCAAGGTCCGTGGTGCCACCCACGTCCACTTGCAGGCGTGGGGTGGTCTGGTGACATTCCACGGGCCTCTGCGCGCCCGGAATATTCCCCAGGCGGAAGCAGTTCGAATGAGAATCGCCCTTCTACGCCAGTGATGGCGGAGTAGCGGAAGCCGGTCGCCGCATCCACAAAAACCACGATGGCGCCAGCAACCCGGCTGCCCGCGGCATCGACCACCGTCCCACGAATGGTACCGGTGGAAGCGTCCTGAGCGAACCCAGCCGCCGCAAGCAGAGAAAACACAAGACAATGCGCGGCACCTCGCCAGAAAGACGTCATTCTGAATCCCGGCTTAAGCCGGGTGAAGAATCTTGCGCGCGGCCGCACAGGTTCGGAACTGCAGCAGAAAGAATTTCTGTGTAAAGAGCAATAATCAACAACCGACTGTGGCATAGGACATCACCTGAATTGAAGGTGAGTCCAGACCTCACGGGGACAGCTGGCTTTGTATATCACCGCCGTTGCCGCGGAGTCTGTGAGCTATGAGCTTTCTTTTGGAAGGATTCCCGCGTTGGGACAGAATCGAGGCCCAAATACGCTTTTTTAGTTTTGCTGCAGGAGTTTACGGTTCACTAAGTCCTCTACCCTCTGCAAAACTTCATCTTCCGACAGACTGGTGGAGTCGAGCACGAGGGCATCCGGGGCGGCCGCCAGCGGTGACTGTGCCCGGGTGCGGTCACGTCGATCACGTTCACGGAGTTCAGCGACCGAGGCTTCCGCTTCACTCCCCCGCAGGTTTTGTTGTTGCAGACGGCGCTGTTCGCGGACCACGGGATCGGCGTCGAGAAAGACTTTCACGTCGGCATTAGGAAAAACCTTAGTACCAATGTCGCGGCCTTCCATTACTACGCCGCCGCCCGCCCCCATCTCTTGCTGGCGGGCGACCATCCACTCCCGCACCTTGGGATACACCGACACTCGCGACGCGCCCTCGGTAACGTCGGTCTCGCGCACGCGCGCGGTCACGTCGCGACCATCCAGAAGAACGCGGTTTCCGCTGTGAGTGGGTTCTAGCTGGATGCGTGAATCGCTGGCCAACTTGGCGAGCGCTGCTTCATCGTCGAACGAAACATCCCATTCGATGGCCTTGAGTGCAAGAGCGCGATACATCGCGCCAGTTTCCAGGTTCACATATCCCAGCTTACGGGCCAGGCGCGCGGCGATCGTGCTCTTGCCGGCGCCCGCAGGTCCGTCGATGGCGACAATGAGTTTGCGATTGGGGATGGCGGTCATCCGCGAAGTGATGATTCTACATCGGGAGCAGAGCTGCGCTGGTTGGGCCAAGGCGTAGGAGGCTGGTTCCTGTTGTATCCTATTTAGTAGGTGGTTACTCGAAGTCTGGTGACCCTCCCAAGCAGTTTACTTTACCCAAACCGGATGGTTATGTGGTTAGCCGACTTCTTTAGAACGGTCAAATCTCCGCAGCATCGCCTGGCTTGGCTGGTTGCTGTCGCGGCGGATACCCTCCAGATCGTCGCTTTGCCCCTCTTCGCTGTCGGAGGCTTGTCGCCGGCCGACACGCTGCTCGATATATTTGTGGCCGTGACTCTGATTCGGCTGTTGGGGTGGCATTGGGCTTTTTTACCCACCCTGGCCGCTGAACTCATCCCGGGTCTTGATTTGTTCCCCACCTGGACAGCCGCAGTTTTCTTCGTGACCCGCCAGCAAGTTCGCTCCGACGAACCGGAGATTCTTCCTCCCGGGCCCGCTCCAGCACGCCGCCCATAAAAGCTCAACTGGTGCCACACCGCTGCTACATCAGCGCATAGAGATTTCCGTCCGTGCTTCCTACGTAGATCACGTTGTCTACCACCACCGGTGAAGAGAAAATCGCGCCCACGGCGAGGAGTTTGTGAACGCCAATGACCATCTCGTCATAAAAGTTCTCCGAGACAACAGTTTCGTAATTCGGGCTCCCATCTGGCTTCGTGAATTTCGGACCGTTCTCACGCGACGCGTCAGTTTGAAACACCCATGCCGGTTTCTGGCTCGTCAAGTCGATCGTGATGAGCTTGCCCTCTTCCGAACCGATATACAGCATGTTGCCTGCGATTGCGGGCGAAGAAAACATAGGCCAGATGAATTTCTGCGAAAAAACCGGAGCGCCAGATTTGGCATCGAGCGCGTAAAACAGGCCCGAGTCTGAGGTCGCGAAATATACCTTTCCACCCCTCACGGCCGGTGAAGTAATCACCCATGAGCCCTTGTTGTTGAACATCCATTTCTGCTGGCCGGTGCGGGCGTCGAGGGCATAGAAGTTCGAGTCGCGGCAACCGAAGTAAACCACGCCGTCCATGACTGCGGCCGAGGACTGAATGCCGACCTGGTTGTAAATGTCATGGTCCTCACCGGTCTTGAAGCGCCACTTCTCTTTGCCGGTCGCCGCATCAAGGGCATAAAAATAGCTGTCCCAGCTGCCGATAAACAGCGTGCCATCCGCAATCGCCGGCGAGGCATGGACCACGTCCCCAGTCTTGAATTTCCAGTTCAGCTTGCCCGAAGCGGCGTCCAGAGAATAGACGTTTCCATCACCGCTGCCGAAGTACACCGCTCCGCTCCACACCACCGGCGACGAGAGGTAACAGTCGAAGGGATCGGGCATCGTTTCCCCATCCGGGTGAGCTCCATGGAGATGCTTGCCCGCGAAGCGCCTCTCACCTTCAGTCTGGAATTTCCACTTTAATTGTCCATTGGACGCATCCAGCGCATAGAAATTTCCGTCATAACTTCCGAAATAGACCATGCCGCCATTCGCTGCCGGAGACGACGTGACTCGGACCTTGGTGGCAAATTTCCAGCGCTGCGTACCAGATCCGAGATCAACCGCATATAGATTCCCGTCAGTGCTCCCTACATACACGGTGCCATTAGCGACCGCGGGAGACGAAATGACCAGCCCATTGGTGTGAAACTTCCACTTAATCTTGCTGAACTTGGGGACTCCAGGAGCGTCGTAGACGCCTGTGTGCTGCGGGTTTCCGCGGAATTCAGTGGCGTCGGCGCCAAAAACCGGCAAAGAGAGCAGGAAAGCAGTGATCAAATAGAAGCTTTTCATGGACGTGATAGACGAAGCGAGCGGAATTAGGTAAGCGCCCGCGTGAACGCCTCACGCGATAACAGGAATATTGGCGACTCCCACGGTGCCAAAGACGCGACGGTAACGTTCGATTTCAGATTCCGGGCCGAGCGCCTTCGCGTAGTTGTCGGAAAGCTTGACCGCAGGCCGTCCCTCGACATCGTGAACTTTGCAGATCAGGCTGATCGGGTCAAAGCCACCGCCGTCGTTAGGATCGCAGCCGCGGAAATCGTTGGTGAGCAGAGTGCCCCAGCCCGCGCTGAATCGAATTCGCCGATCGGCGAGCCACTTCCTCGAATCCAGGAAATCCGTTGCCCTGCGGAAATCTTTGGGGGTCGCACCACCCACCAAAGCTCCGCCAAAATAGGCATGCAGGCCGAGTATCTCGTCGACATCGAGTGCGTCCGAGGCGATTAACAGCTTCTCACGTGGATCTCGACCCCGCTTTTTTAGCCAGTCGATATATTCGTCTCCTGCGACGTACGGATCTTTACTGTCCACGCGCTGCCCGGTCCAATCGGCAGCCCAGTCCGGCGCATTTTGCAGGAACTGCGTGGTTCCAAAGGTATCCGGCAGCATGATCAGGAGCGCGCCTTCGTAGGTGCTCTGCCACAACTCGAGCACGCGATACTGAGAAGCCTTCATGGCTCTATCATCTGGCGCTATCGCGGCCAGAACCATCGGGATCTCATGGGCATTGGTTCCAATCGCCTCCAGATCGTGCTTATGGGCGAGGAACGCATTCGAGGTTCCGGTGAAGGCGCTGCCCAGATTCGAAGCCATGGCCTCCACCACATATTCCTGCCACAAGAAACTATGACGACGCCGGGTTCCGAAGTCGGCCACATGCAGATCGGGAACGCCGCGCAACTGCTCGATCTTGCCCCACAGCTTGGTCTTGGCCCTCGCATAAAGGATGTCGAGGCCGAACTCGTTCAATCGTTTCAGACTGGCTCTGGTCTTTAGTTCGTCGATGATGGCCAGCGCATAGAGTTCCCACATGGTGGTTTCCGTCCACAGGCCGTCAAACAATAGATGGAACTGCCCATTCTTGACCGATAACTCATAGTCCGACAGTCTGAAATCCCGCTCCAACCAGGCCAGAAATGCCGGCTCGAAAATTCCGCGTTGTCCATAGAAAGTATTGCCGGCCAGCCAGATCAACTCTGACTTTCGGAAAGCGAGGCTGCGGGCATGTTCCAACTGCGCGATCAGTTCCTCAGTCGGAAACATATCGGCCAGGCGCACCGACGTGGTGCGATTGGACAGCGAGAACGATACCCGCGTCTTCGGAAGATGCTTCCAGATAAACTGCAGCATCAGCAGCTTGTAGAAGTCGGTGTCAAGCAAGGAGCGCGTGACCGGGTCCAGTTCCCAGTTGTGGTTATGCGCCCGTTCAGCGAAGTTGACGATCATTGGCTAGTGAACGGCTATTGTAGAATGTTGGCCTCCAAAGGAAAAACATGCGCAAGCTTTACGGCAACGCCGCGGAGGCCCTCTTACTCGTAGTTATTCATTCTTTCGCTATTATCGGCGCAGCCGCGGACTCGGCAACTTCAGCAAAGATTCAAGCATCTTCCGTGTGGCAAGTGTCCCAGCAGTTCATCACCAACGCGCATGCCGCCTGCGATAAGACATCCGGATCTGGCATCGCCGAATGTTTCATCGACCAGATGGCAAAAGCTGGAGCCTCTGCCGATGCTGTGAGCTTCGCCCGCGAGTTCACCCGCCAAAATCACGGGGACGTTGGCATCATGACCGGCTTCCAGCCCGTCGGCCCAGTCGACATTGCCTGGATTACCTATCCTTTGCGCGCCAACACCAATTATGGCCTGCTGCTGGTCAATGGGCAGCCGCGGATCGTGAACGTCGAGGATCTGAACCTGCTCGACAAGAGAGCCATGGAACAGACTCCCCAGTTCCGTGACCTCAAATATCGATTTCCCAACGTGGACGTGTGGCCCGGCGACCGCGATGGAACGACCTGGCCCAACTCACAAAAGGGTCCCAACGGCGGAATCCAGTTTGTGACGGACTACCCTCTGCTCAACGGATGCCACGCCTGCGCCCGGGCCGGAGCCGCCCTGTTTACCTGGAATTTCAACGCTCAGGGGAAATTTCTAGGAACAACCTTCATTGGCATGACTCCGGCACCCCTGCAGTAGCCAGAGGGCGCGGTTGCAACTCAGCTCTTGACCCGTTGCGTGCGAGGGAACGCGGAAACAGCCGAGGTCTTCGGCGGCGTAATCTGAATCAGAGTCCGTCTTCCTACTCGAATGAAGTCCAACTCCCGCGCCGCCAGCAGCGCATTGATGGCTTCTTTCACTCGAGAGCAAGGAACAAAGTTGCCGAAGAAGGCTTCGACTTCCGGTTGGTCGGCGGCAATCACGCAGTCCAGATACTTCGAAAGCAGCGCCGAGAGCGCCTCTGCCACCGACAACCCGATTCCCTCCCGGACCGCATCCGGAGACCAGCGGTAGAGCACGTCCCAGGACGCACCTTCGTCCGGCCTGTAATCCACCCGCGTGATGCGCAGCCGCGACCACAACTCGCCCAGCGCGTGGCCCAGAGCGACCAGCGATATGCTGCCGCCCAGGTCTTCGCGCATCTTTTGCATTGAGATCGGCCCGGCGCGACGGATGAGTTCAAAGGCGTCGCAGGCCAACTGCGAGTAGGCTGAGCGCGGTCCGGGCTTGGGGGCCTGTTTGGGATTGCGTTCTCCCACCAGCGCGTAGAAATAAGGAAAGATCGAACCCGCCACCAGGAAGGCGTTGTTCTCGTCGAACTGATTGGCCTCGTAAGCGTCGCGCTCGCGCAGCAGGCGGACCATCAGATCGGTGGCCTCCTGGGCGCGCGGATCGGAAAAGGCATGTTGCCAGGTGGGCAGCCGTTCGTCGGAGCCAGCCCAGGCGCCAATGAACGTGGGCGCCAGCACCGGCTGCCGCAGCGGATACAGCATGCAGAACCCGACCGACTCAATGAAGGCGCGCGCATCCTCGAGCGTGCGCACGGTGCGCCCGTTCAAGTGCCACTTCTCGCGCCGCAACTGGTCGAGTTCCTGATCGGTCATAAAAACAGCTCTTAGCTTTCAGCCCTTAGCTTTTAGCTCTGTCAGCCAGCTAACCGCGAGTTTGCTAGCCAAAAGCCAAAGTCTAACAGCCGACAGCAGGTGTCAGATCCTCTTGAACGCCTTCTGAATGTCCTTCAGCGAGTATCGCAGAACTACGGGTCTCCCGTGCGGGCAAGACATCGGGCACTCGGTTTTCGCCAGCTCCGCCAACAGCCATTCCATTTTATTTTGCTCCAGCGGCATGTTGACCTTGATGGCGGCGTGGCATGCAATGGAAGCCGCAATCCGTGTGCGGACTTTCTCCAGGTTCAAAGCCTGTTCTTCACGGGAAAGCTGGTCGAGCAGTTCGTGCAGCATCTTTTCGATCTGCGGCGCGTCAATTCCGGCGGGCGCGATTTTCACAGCAATGCTGCGCGCTCCAAAAGGCTCGGCTTCGAATCCGTTCTTCGATAACTCGTCGGAGATCTCCGCAAACACCGCTTGCTGGGCGGGAGTCAATTCGAGGACAAGGGGCATGAGCAAACGCTGGCTCTCCGCTTTTTGCGCCGCGCGTTGCCTCAGGATTCTTTCAAACAGAACCCGCTCATGGGCCACGTGCTGGTCGACGATCCAGAGGCCTTCGTGATTCACCGCCAGAATGAACGAGTCGCGAATTTGTCCCAGCGGCCGCAGCGATGCCAGCGACGGCGCTAGATCGCTAGACGCCTCGGGTTCATCCGGCACCGGCGGAGTGCAACCGTCGCTCTTAATAAATTCGGACTTAGTAACTTCAGCAATAAAAACGCCAGGAATCGCCTGCGGCGCGCGCGCCAGTCCCAGCGCGGCATTGCCGTCCACCGCAAATCCGCCGCCAAACTGCAAGCGCTCATTGATTGGCGGAGGCACAGGCGCCTGCAGAGTGAAATCCTGCGGACCGATTGGAGCGTAGGTGGCGCGCCACGCCGCGGAATCACCGATCGAAGAGACGCGGGCCCCGGGCGTGAGCGAAGGACTCGCCGTCGGATGCGCCTCAATCTCCGTGGTGAACTGCGGCACCGGGCGCGCTTTCATCAGCGCCGCGCGAACGGAGTCGCGCACAAAATCGTGCATCACGGTTTGCTGCCGGAAACGCACTTCGGTCTTTGAGGGATGAACGTTGACGTCCACTTCAGCGCTCGGCAATTCGAGAAACAGCAGCACCACCGGATACACCGTCGGTGGCAGAATGTTGCGATAGGCATCGGTCAACGCGTGCTGAACGAGCCGCTCGCGGATCAGGCGTCCATTGACGAAAACGTAAATCGAGTTGCGATTCAGCTTCTGGATTTCGGGTTTCGAGACGAAACCGTGTAAGCGCATCTCGCCCGGCGATGTGACAGCTAGTTCTTCATCTTCTTCTACTTCTACGCGTCGCCACGGTGGAGGCTGAGGCAATCCAATACGCTCCAGCGGTTGCGCGGCCGCCACCGCAATCAATTGATCAAGGACTTCTTTGCCGAAGACCTGGTACACCCGTTCGCTGTACCCAGCCACCGGCGGCGCGACCAGCATGGCATTGGTGGCGGAGTGCAGCTCGAAATGCTTATCGGGATGCGCCAGCGCGTAGTGCGTCACCAGCGAAGCGATGTGCGAAAGCTCGGTCGACTCCGCCTTTAGAAACTTCTTGCGCGCAGGCATGTTGAAAAAAAGATCGCGG
>JABCYV010000031.1 GCA_013290025.1 Acidobacteriota bacterium | reverse complement strand
GCACGAACGCGCGTCCCCGGGTGATTTCGAGAAGGCGACGAATGCGGTCCGCGGCCTTGGCTGCGAACTGCGGCGTGCGTGGGTCGGGAAGGTCCGGAGGCACGTACAGCAACGCCTGGTGCTCATAATCAAAGTGTGAAGTGAGCACCGATTCGCGGACGTATTCCAGCCCGAGTCGCCGCCGCATATACGCGAAGCCGCCGCCCACGGCCAGCGTGGCCGAGGTCAGGACTGCGCACTCCAATTTGTCGAACAGGCAAGTCTTGAGGATGGGTGCGACATCGATCGGCGTGGCCTGGAGAAACGTGTTCATCTTGTCCCGGCCGCCGCGCCGGCGTTCGATCCAAAACACAGTGTTGCGATCATCCGACTCCATCAGAAATCCGAGCTGCACCTGCAGCTCTTGCGCCCGCCGGGCAAAGTTGAAGACCTCCTCGGGCTTCGATGGCAAGTTTTCCAGTTCCGAAGCCAGCCGCTGCAGCGACTGGTGCAAAGAAATAAACTCGTCACCATTTTCTTCCAAGAATTCACGGCGGTTCTCAAACGCGAAGCGGGCTTCACCCTGGGGCAGGAGCGCGAAAAAAAACATGGCCCGTTCGCGCAAGCTTTTCAGCGCCCCGGAAAGCGATACCGACAACATATGGTTGCGTTGCAACGAAGCTTCCACGTCGCGACATAACTCTTCAAACCGTGAATTGCTGACTGAAATTCCAAAATAGCTGCCGGCCACGTCTTCCAGTTCGTGAGCTTCATCGAAAATCACGGCGCCGACTTCTGGAAGAATTCCAGCGTCCGGTGCGTACTCCGCTTGCTGCTTAATCGCCAGATCAGCAAAAAACAAATGATGGTTGACGATGATGATGTCACTTTCCATCGCCCGGCGGTGCATTTCTGTGATGAAACATTTGTCCCAGGAACTGCACTTCTGACCCAGGCAGGTATCGGAGCGCGCGTCGAGCTTGTGCCAGAGCGCACTGGCTTCGGGTAGCGACGCCAGTTCGGCTCGGTCACCCGTCTGCGTCGTCTTTTCCCAGGCCGCAATTGCGCGGTAGTGCTCGATCTCCTCCAGGCCGCTGTGCACCGGCTGATCGGTCAGGTCGTAAAGCTTCTTGCGGCACAAATAATTGTTGCGTCCCTTCATGTAGCAGACGTTGAGTTTGCCCTCGCCGTTGGGAAAGAGCGCCTGCTCGAGAAAAGGGATATCCTTGTGAAAGAGCTGTTCCTGCAGGTTCTTGGTGCCGGTCGAAATGATCACGCGCTTGCCGGAGCGAATCACGGGAACGAGATACGCCAAAGTTTTGCCCGTGCCGGTGCCGGCTTCGACGATCAGGTGACGCTTTTCTTCCAGCGCTTGCTCCACCGCTTGCGCCATCTGCAGTTGTCCCCGGCGAAATTCGTATGCGGGATGGGTGCGGGAGAGCACTCCTCCAGGGGCGAAGAACTGATAGAGGGAGACGTCTCGCTTCTTGGCGTCAGGAACGGACTGGGAGGCGGGGACCACCGAGTCTCTATAATAGCTGGCTGACCTACTCACTGCACCCGTGGGGACCGCCGCCCTCGGCTGTCCTGAATTACAGTTCAATATGAATGTGGATGTGAGATTCGCCGCCGGGTCTTCGACCCGGCTGGACAGCCGGGGGCGGCTGTCCCACGTGATCGTTGCTGAGGACCTTGACCGACCTTGACCCGGCTCAATTCCAATTCGATGAGTGACCGTGCGACGGTCGGCGTCCCCACGGTCGCCATCGTGGGGCGCCCCAACGTGGGCAAATCCACGCTGTTCAACCGGCTGGTGGGCTCGCGGCGCGCCATCGTAGGCGACGAGCCGGGCATCACGCGCGACCGGCTTTACGGTGAGGCCGAGTGGCGTGGACGCCGTCTGCGTATTGTAGATACTGGCGGGATGTTGCCGGGTGACAAGGACTTCATTCCCTCAGAGATTTTTCGCCAGGCCAAGGTAGCGCTCGAGGAAGCCGACGCCGTCATTATGGTTGTCGACGGCCGCACGGAACTCGCGGCTCCTGACCTGGAACTCGCCCGCCTCATGATTAGAAGCGGTAAGCCGCTGTTCCTTGCCGTCAACAAAATTGACAGCGACAAGCAGCAGTCGCTGATCGACGAGTTCCATCGTCTCGGTGTCCGGAAATTGTTTCCCATTTCTAGCGAGCACGGGCGCGGACTTGATGATGTTCTCGATGCAATCCTTGAGGTTTTGCCACCAGCGATGATGGCTGAACCGAACTCTCTCGAGGTTCCGGAAACGGCGGAAGGAGGCGACGAAAAAGAGAAAGAAACGGCCGACGCGCCTCGCGAAACCAAAGTCGCTATCATCGGGCATCCCAACGTGGGCAAGTCGACTCTGCTGAATCGGCTCACCGGCACCGCGCGTGCCATCGTCTCTCCCGTCCCGGGGACTACGCGCGATGCTGTGGACGAAATCGTTGAGCGCGACGGCCAGCGATTTCGCTTCATCGACACCGCCGGAATCCGTCGGAAAGGCAAGACCCACTTGACGGCGGAGAAGCTTTCCGTGGTGATGGCGCGCAAACACCTGGAGGCTGCTGACATCGCACTGCTGGTGATTGACGCAACCGAAGGCGTGAGCCAACTCGACGCCGCCATCGCCGGCTACGCCCACGAGAGCGGCCGCTCGATGATCATCATCGTGAACAAGTGGGACTTGGTTCTCAGCGGCAAGGAGAGGACCGGGCGGCAGACAAAATCATCGCGAATGCAGGAAAACAAGCGCCCGGCCGATCGCACCGCCTACGAGGAAAGAGTCCGTTATGCGCTGAAATTTCTCAGCTACGCGCCGGTGTTGTTTGTCTCCGCCTCCACCGGCAAGGGCATCGAAAAAATATTCCCGACGCTGGAAGAAGTCGCCCGCGAGCGCCGTAAGCGTATCGGGACCGGAGAAATGAACCGCTTTCTCAAGCACGTCGACTTCGAGCGCGCCTCCGTCCCCGCTCGCCAGCAGGTGAAGATTTATTACATGACACAGGCTGCGATCGCTCCGCCGACGTTCGTCATCTTTACCGACCGCAAAGTAAAGTTGCACTTCTCCTATCAGCGCTTCCTGGAAAACCAGATCCGCCGGGCATTTGGCTTCGTGGGCACGCCGATTTGGATCAAGAACAGAGCCAGGGATTAAAGGCCGCATCGCGCTCCCAGCCTGTCTTCCATTTCCTAGAACTGTGAGCGTTCTGAAGTCGGATCAACGATTCGCTTCCGCCCTCGCCAGTACGATAGCCGAATGTTCCGCTGCCGCTTCGTAATAGCCGATGAACCGCTGCGGTTCCATCGCCTGGTACGGCGCGAGATTATGAGCCCAGCGGAAACCGATTGGCTGGTACCAGAGTTCCACTTCCACGTGGAAAGGCCCCACCGCATTGCCGGTCTTGATCACATAGCGAGTAAGCGCGCCTTTATCGTTGAAGTCGCGATCGTCGGCGGCCTCGCCCACAACGGAGATGTCCGGTTCGGCCGTTTTCTTATCGAAGCCGCTAGGCAGGATGCGGCTGTCTTTCAGGTATCCTATTGCCGACAAAAGTCCAGTGGTCACCTTTCCCTGCGCGTCTTTCAGGATCGGCTCGAAAATCTGCACCTGCTCAGGACTGGTGATCTCGTGGTAATAGGGCTCGAATCGCAACGGGTCGGCATCGTTGTCATTGCCGACGATAGAGCCGTCGGGATTGAGCGCACCCGATTGGAAAACGACTCGTCCACTGCTGTCGCGCACGACCATGCGCAGCCACGCGCGGCGCGACGGATACGCCGTCGGAAGTTTATGTCCGGTGAGGTTCTCAACCAGCACGTCTATCGAAAGCCCGGTGGCGGTGCTCTGCAAATTGCGGATGCTCACCCGCGCGGATTGCGCCTGCAGAAAGTTAGCCGTCCGGTCGGCGGCGGTCGAAAGTTCCGGTGGCAGTGCGGCCACGCCGAGTTCGTCCCGGTGGCCGTTCAGAATGCGCTGGAGAAAGAAGTTTCCGCCAATGAATTCGTGACGATGCATGCCCACACGTGGCTTCCCATACAAGACGGTTATCGGCACCGCTTCCTGTACTTCGGGCATGTGGCACGATTGGCAGGTCTGTTTGCCGGGGTAGTCGCTGTGCAGCCATTCCTGATACGGCATCTGCTCGGGCAGGCTGCCGATTTCTTTTCCTTCCGGCCCCAAGGCTTTCGTTTTCAGAGTGTGACAACTGCCACACAGCGCTGAGTCGCGGATTTGATCGCCTGCCTCCGGCACAAAGCCGCCGGTCGAGGACTGCATCACGCGCCGATGCCCCGCATCGATCACAAACGGCCCGTACTCGGGTCGCTGATTTCTATTCTCCGCACTCGCGATAACAACATTTCCATTAATTGCTTCGTTCGTTCCCAATCGCGCCTTCTCCACCTGGTGACAAACGGAACAGGAGACTCCGTCCGCCGCGGCACGATGCTCCTGGTCCGACGAAGATATCGGAAGGTGCGCAAAAATCTTTGTCTTTTGCCCCTCCGACTTCGCCGTCAAGTGTGTGATGGGCATGTGGCAGATCGAACATTCATCTTCGATGTTCGCTTGCGATTCGGGATGATCAATCGACTCCCGCCGCACGCTTCCTTGCCAGTAGGGGTCGCGCGCGGAATTGGCCATAATGCTGGCCCGCCACTGGAATCCGATGGAAATATCCTCGCCGGAACTCGTCTTCAATTCGTTATGACAGGCGACGCAACGGTCCGAGGTACGAAACTCTGTTTTCAGATTCTTGTTCTTCGAAGCGGCCTGCGCCATCGCCGGCAACCCGAGCAGCGTGGTCGAAAGCAGCATCAGAGCCGGGCAGCGCAGCATCATTTCTTCCAACCCTCCCACAGCTTTCCATCTGCCCAATCCCAAAGCAAATAGAACACTAGTTGCTTGTCGCGCCCAGCAGTATTCGTCACAGGCGTGCGTACTCCGAGGTCGAAGCGCACATGCTGTCTGGCGCTAATGGTGACTTGCAATTCGGGCAGCACATCCCAATTGATTTTCGCCCCGTCCTTCAGGTTACGCTCGGCCAGGAACTCGACCATGGGCGACCACATTCGTCCCAACCGATGGTCCCCCGCGAGCGTCTGCCCGACTGCCGCCCGCCAGAACAAGCTTTGCGGCGTGATATCCGTGCGATGAGGCAAATCGGCCCCCAACTGAAATTGCAGGAACGTATTCGTGGGAAAGAGTTGGTCGAATGCGGCAAACGGTTCGAACGTTGTCGTCCCGTTGCCGAATCCATGTTTGCTATTGCCAGTAGGAGCGAGTACTCCTCCCTGCAAACTCAAAATAGATCCCTTGCGCAGATTCGCGAACATCACTCGCTTCACCGCGAACGTGATGTCTCCCAAGCCGCTATTCCAGGCGTGGTTCTGGTCTTGTGCGTTGATGGGCACGTCAATTTCGATCTGATTGTTGATGCCAAATCGTTGCTCATGGATAACATCGATGGTAAAACCCGGCGCCCCGGTGACGTTCATTGCGGTCGAAATCACGACCTCGTCTTCCGGATACGCCTTCTCCGTTACCAGTGCCCGCGGTAGGTTCAGTTCTCCGCGCGGCCAACGTTTGTCGGCGCAGAACCCGCGCATGTATGCGAGAACGTCATCAATCCGTTCCGAGGTGAGCAATTCGCCAAATGCCGGCATGATCTCCGACAAACCGCGAGACCGTCCGCCATGGACAACCACGTCTTTGTACGCCACGTTCGTTTCTGCCGTGGTCTGATCGCATCGCGTGAAATCGGGGAAGGTGTCGGGCCACTGGAATTCGGTGCTCGTCTGCGGGGCCCCGTTCCCCTTAATGCCATGGCACGCGATGCAGCCATTCTTATAGAGGCCTTCGCCGTTCTTCGCGTCGGGAGGCTTTGAGTATTTGAGCGTCTGTGAGAGCAGCACCGAAGTACATGCGGAAGCGACCACAGCCAGGCAGACCAGAAACGTTCGAGCACCGGCACTCATTTTGAAGACCTTACCCGGCAGAGCCGATGATTGGCAAGGCTATCCGATCGGCTCGGGCGTGGGCGGCAGCGATGGCGGCTCCGGCGGTGGAGGAGAAATCACCGGCGGGGGTGCGGGTCGCAGCAGCGCATCCAGCGCGGGATAACGCGAAGCGTAGAAGTAAATGGAATAAGCGGGGAAGAACACTGCTGCCGGCACAGAAATCAGAGAAATCACATACAAGATGAAGGCTAGTACAACAGATCCCACGACGACTGCCAGCGTGATGGTGTAAGCGTTCCAAGTCAGCCCAGCCATCTTTCCCACAATCACGGCTACCGCGCCTAGTCCGCCGATTGGAATCAGGAACAGGAGAAGGACAATGGCTGAAATGATTCCTAAAACTACGGCAGCTCCCAGTGCCATTACAATCTTCATTCCGATGTATCCAGCGTATCCTCCCTTCTCCCGTTTGAGTTGAGGCCAGAGCCGCCGCCAACCCTCGATTGCGCCGATCTCTTCGAGAGCCATTTGCGGGACCACGAAGTCCTTGCTCATCACGTGAACGACTAATTGCGTGATCACGAAAGCCATGAGCACAAAGAAAAGCGCCATGCCGCCGAGGATCAATGGAATGATGTGCTCTTTGGGGCTCCTAAGCCAGCCCACGAGGAAAGCGAAACCCGCCGGGATTCCGACCAAAATGGTTAGACCTGCCCCAAACACGAGAAAAAGCAAAATCTGCCACAAGAAATATCGTCGACCCGGCCCCTGCCGCCGACTCCAGCCTTCTCGAATGCGGCACTCTTTTGCGATCACGCTGTCAAAGAGCACGAACCGCATCACGCTGTTCACATACAGAAAAATAAACATCAGTACGAGTCCGGAGACTATCAGCACCGCGATGAGCGAGGCGTAGAGCATGGGATTGATCGCCGGCAGGCCGAACTCCAGAAAACGCTGCGAGCCAGTAGGGTGAGTAGGCATCCTGAAGCTGCCGGAATTGCAGCCTCCTCCACCAGAACTCATTTCGCCCGCCAGCAGACCGACCAGCGCAAGTTTGGCCCACTGGCCGGCCCGGAATGGCTGCACAAGCTGCTGCCGTGCGTGCTGGAAAGCCGGACCAATCGCATCTACGGCGGAAATCGGCAAATCTCACCTCGGAGAGATCGATAATGGGTTTGCAGCAAGGTACTGCGAA
Source organism: Acidobacteriota bacterium (assembly GCA_013290025.1). Lineage (GTDB taxonomy): Bacteria > Acidobacteriota > Terriglobia > Terriglobales > Acidobacteriaceae > JABCYV01. Next base: position 23,598 of record JABCYV010000031.1, on the reverse strand, counting down.
GCGAGGATTGGGTCAATGGGATTTTGAGAAGGATTGCAGATTTTAGATTGCAGATTTCAGATTGCAGATTGCAGATTGTTGATCTCAGATTGTTGATTTCAGATTGAAAAGCATACTTACTTGAGGCTTCTTGGATTTTCAATCTAGAATCTGCAATCTGAAAATCTGCAATCGCACCCTCGCTTTTCACCCTGCAGCCGCAACCGGAGCTATTTCTTCCAGCCATCCATCAAACTCTCGCAGCGCCAATTCGCACTGCCTCCGATGCCGCTGTTGCCGATCGCGGACCCGCTCGCCGAGCTCTGGAAGCAAGTCGAATGTGATGTTCGCCGGCTGAAATTTCTTTGGGTCCGCATGCGAGACGTAGTGTACCAACGATCCGAAGGCAGTCGCCCGGGGAGGCGCCACTGGTTCGGTCTTCGCCGCTAGCGCTGAGGCGTGTATTCCCGCCATCAACCCCGTCGCGATGGATTCAACGTATCCCTCCACCCCGCAAATCTGGCCCGCAAATAACATCCGCGGGTGCTCTTTCATCTGCAGCGTCTCTCGCAAAAGCGCTGGCGCATTGACGTAGGTGTTGCGATGGATCTGCCCAAAGCGCAGGAATCGCGCATTCTCCAGCCCCGGAATGAGGCGGAGCACGCGGGCTTGCTCGCCAAATCTCAAATGGTTCTGGAACCCGACCAGATTGTAGGAATCCGCCCGCAGGTTCTCTTGCCGCAACTGCACCACAGAGTACGGGATTCGCCCGGTGCGTGGGTCTTTCAGTCCCACCGGTTTCATGGGCCCGAAGCGCAGCGTATCACGGCCACGGCGGGCAATTTCTTCAATAGGCAGGCAGCCTTCAAAGTAATTCAGCTCCTCCCAATCGCGCTCCTCCACCGATTGCCCGGCAATCAACGCATCACAGAAGCGGTCGTATTCCTCCTTCGACATCGGACAATTGATGTAGTCGGCCGAACCCTTGTCATAGCGGGCGGCCATGTAGACCTTTGACATATCGATCGAATCGGCCTCTACAATCGGACTGATCGAATCGTAGAAATACAAATGGTTCGACCCGCTCAGCCGGGCGATCTCCAGTGAAAGGGCATCGGACGTCAGCGGCCCAGTGGCGATAATCGTGATCTGTTCTCCGCTGAGTCGAGTAACCTCTTCTCGCCGGACTGTGATCAACCGATCGCGCAAGATTGCCTCGGTCACCTTGGTAGCGAATGCTAGACGGTCGACGGCGAGCGCATGCCCAGCAGGGACAGCACACGACCGCGCAATCTCCAGCAGCAATGAACCGGCCCGGCGCATCTCTTCTTTCAGCAGCCAGGGAGCGGTGTTCTCGCTGTCCGACTTTAACGAGTTCGAGCAGACCAGTTCGGCGAAGTCCGCAGTCTGGTGCGCCGGTGTCGAGCGCACCGGACGCATTTCGCAGAGTTCGACGGCAACTCCCCTCCGCGCGCATTGCCACGCCGCTTCCGATCCTGCCAGGCCGGCGCCGATAATCCGCACGCTGGTCATTTTCCTACCCCGCTATCCCCGCCACCGCTCGCAGTGCGCCTTCCAGCAGAAATACCGTTTTCCACTCGTCAAGAAATACTCCGCCCAGTTTTTTGTAGAACTCGATTGCGGGAGCGTTCCAGTCCAGTACTTCCCAGCGCAGATAGGAATATTTTTCTCGCAAGGCGATGTCAGCCAAGTGTGCCAGCAGTGCCTTGCCAATCCCCCGAGCGCGATACTGGCTCCGGACGAACAAGTCTTCGAGAAGCAATCCCGCCCGCCCCTGGAAGCTGGAGTAAACCTCGAAAAACAGTGCGTATCCCGCCACCTGCCCGTCCCATTCCGCAATGATGGCGCGGAATTTCGGCCGCGCTCCGAAGCCGTCCCGCAGCACATCCTCCTCGGTGATCACGACCTCATGGCTCAGGCGCTCGTACTCCGCCAACTCGCGGATGAGAGTCTTGAGCAGCGTTGCATCATTAACGGTCGCGGGACGAATGGATAGCATGGGCGTCCTCAATGGCTGATCAAGGTCGACTGGCTCGCGACGCATACCCAGGTGCTGTTCTGATAGACCCAAGTATCGGTGAAGCGGCCGCGACGCAAGTAGGGTTTCCCTTTTGCGACACCCTTTTCGCGATAGATCCCGGTAACAATCGCGCTATCGCCGTAAACGTGCGCGGTCATCGATTCGTTGACAATTTGTTCGGGGTGCAGGGACGGCGCTTTGATGCTGGCCATGAACTGCGCTTTGTCCATGAAAGTACCGTCATAGTCGACGTAAACCAGTGTGCTGGCCAGCAGTCCATCGAGCGCTTTAACGTCTTTGTGCTCTTCCGCCAGGTTCCAGGCGTTCTCCAATGCCAGAATTCTGGTTCTCTCGGCCTCCACGTCGGCTGTGCTCTGAGCCGCAGCGGGCATACAGATCGCGATCAGCAATATGACGATGGCAATCAGCGCTCTCATTGGAAACAGACCTCCCGGTCCTGAACTGAATCGTCGGAAGTCAACACGCCCAAGATTGTGTTCTATTATACGGAGGTTCGATTCCTGACTCCGAGGCCTTCATGGCACGAATTTCGCTGGTCGAAAATGATCAAGCTTCGCCCGAAGTGAAAGAAATCTACGAGAAAACGCTTCGTGGCAAGCCCGGCAACTTTCAGAAAGCGCTGGCCCATCGTCCAGAGATGCTCAAGAACTTTCTGGGTTTCTACGCCAGCGTAGGCCGGTCGCTAGAACGCAAACTGTACGAACTGATCTACATTCGCGTCTCTATGATCAATGGCTGTCATTATTGACTGCAGCATCACATCGCTTCGTCGAAGCGAGTGGGCCTTACTGCGGAGGACTGGAACGCGTTGAAGCGAGCCGACTACTCTCGCTACACGGAAAAAGAACGGGCGGCTTTGATCTACGCGGAAAAACTTACCCGAACCCCGCATGAGATCACCGATGGCGACGTCGGCAGCGTCAAGAAGCATTTCTCTGATGCCGAAGTCGTGGACCTGAATCTGCTCGTCGGCGTGGCCAACTTGACGAACCGCTTCACTGATCCGCTGGGATTGGAAGTGGAGTTTCCAGAAGAAAAGATCTAATTCTGGCTTTGGATAGGCGCGGATATGGCTGCCAGCATTTCATGAACGGCTCTTCGGAATGGTTGCTGTAATCCCGTTTACAACACTTACTTCCGAATCGCCCGTTACTCAGGACCAATCCTAGCATCGGCTGGAGAGTCGTCAATCGTCAAGACGAGGATGATGCGCTTGGGACTTTTGGGTATATTTCCTTCCGTGGCGGCGGCGCATTCAACACCAGCCAGTAAAGACCCAACTGTAGCGCCGAGGCTACAAATTGGTCCTTGTTCCCACGGGATACTTACCTGAGAACGTAGCTGTTGGCGAAGTGATCGTATGCGCCGAGTCGATCTTTGTCTTCGTTTGAAGAAGTAAGAATGACGATGGGGAGATGCTTGGTGCGTTCATCTGCGCGAATTGCTTTGAGGACCTCCAAGCCGCTGACCTTGGGGAGCTTGAGATCGAGCAGTGTAACTGCCGGCAAGTCACTGACATCCCTTTCCGCGTGTTTGCCGCGTCCGAACAGATAATCGAGGGCCTCGACCCCGTCGCGCGCGCGAATCAGAGGATTGGTGATCTTTGCGCGGTGGAATGCCATCGCTGCCAGTTCGGCATCGTCGTCGTTGTCCTCCACGAGTAGGATCGTCTGCTCTTGGATCATCATCGCGTATCTCCTAGAGTGAAAAAGAAAGTGGCGCCCTCATCGACGGCCGCGTCGACCCAGATACGGCCACCGTGTCGCGAGATAATTCGCTGGACCGTCGCCAGACCGATCCCGGTGCCTTCAAACTCTGAATCCTGGTGCAGCCGCTGAAACGGGGCGAAAAGCTTGCTCGCATACGCCATGTCGAAACCGGCACCGTTGTCCCTGACGTAGAAGACGGTTTCGTCTCCACTGTTCTCCTGTCCAAATGCGATCCGGGCCTCTGGCTGCTTGGCCGTATACTTCCACGCGTTCCCGAGCAGGTTCACAAGCACAATCGTAACTAGGCGGGCGTCCCCGCGTGTCGTAAGTCCGTCGAGGAGCTCGATAGCAACTTTACGCGAAGGCTCTCCATTCTGGAGCTCGGCGACTACGCCACGCGCGAGTTCTGTCAGACTGATCGACTCTTTCCGCAGCGCGATGCGGGTTATGCGGGAAAGATCAAGCAGGTCGTCAATTAGCCCTGACATCTTCTGAGATCCGGTCCGGACCCGGTCGAGGTAGTGACAAGCTTGCTGGTCAAGCTTCCCACCGTACTCGTCGAGCAGCGCCTTGCTAAATCCGTCAATGGCACGTAGCGGCGCTCGGAGATCGTGGGAGACTGAGTAACTGAAAGCTTCCAGCTCTTGGTTGGCCGCAGCCAGTTCTGCGGTGCGTTCCTGAACTCGACGTTCCAATCCCTCATTGAGCCGACGAATTTCGTCCGTGCGCTGGGCCACACGGTCTTCGAGTTCCAGCGTGAACTGCATCAACTCGGCATTGGTGCGCTGCAATTCCTCATGCGCCGCCCGGAGTTGCATAGTTCGTTCGTCGACGCGCTGTTCTAGTTCCCAGGACAGCGCCATCAGTCCACGGTTTGTCTCGGCCAGTTCCGCCTGGAGGGCGCGAATGGTATCTTCGACATTCGTCGATGGTTGTCGCAAATCGTACTTGGTTTTTCCGCTTGCCATCGCTCCTGGCAATCTCCCGGCTCGGCTTATGCGCTCTCGACCATTTCCGCTAGGTTTCCCGCACTCTTGACCACAACGACAGTGGCATCATCGGCCTCCCGCGCAAATGCTCGCAATAACTCCTGGGCGGCCACCGTGGCTGACGCCTTGGTGAAATGAGGAAAATCGCTCCACCGCCAGTGCATGCTCACTCCGTCCGAATAGAGCACCATCACATTGCTCAGCGCCCAGCGGTGCTGCGTGACTAGTGGACGCGGTGCGTTCAACCCCAGAATTCCGCGCGGAACGACGAAATTCATCGGTTCCGGACTGCCAAACACGCGAGCTTCAACGTTACCAACGCTGGCGAATGTCAGCATGCCCTGCCCCCAGTCGAATCGGGCGAGCCCCATCACGACACCACGAGTTGCACGACAGGTGCGAGCCACCCCTAGAAAAATGTCGCCCAGGGGCTGGTCATAATGACGCTCGACGTAGTGCCGCGCAGCCTGAGCAGCGCTGTAGGCAAACTGTCCGTGACCTACACCATCGATCACACCCACCAGAGCACTCTCTCCCCATTGCTTAGTCACGAAGGTGTCACCATTCACGGGCATCAACGGGCAGGGACGGGTAGCGACGCCAAAGACGAGCGGGCAGGCCAGCGCAGGGGGGATATCCAATCGGAGCCATCGCCTACACACAATGCTGGTGCCGGCATCCGGACGGGAAGCCACATCAAATTCGTCCATCAGCCGGTTGACTGCACCCAAGCCGCAGCCCAGACTCCCCGCCGTAGAAAAATCGTCGGCGATGGCCTGCTCCACATTGGGGATGCCGGGCCCTTGGTCTTGGGAATCGATCTGAATTGCGGTCCTCCCAGCTTCCTCGGTTCGGCGCAGCCGCAAGACGCCATCTTTCGCGTGCTTGACCAGATTGGTGGCCAACTCGCTCACAACCAGCGCGATTTCCTCCACGGCCTGCTCATCGAAGCCGATTGCTGTGCTCATGGACCTGGCCGCCAGCCGGGCTGCGCTGAGATCGCCAACATCTGAAATCGGGATGGCTTCCTGTACCAGCGTACCGCCTGTCATGTTCCTTTTCGCCACTTCTTCACCGTAATCTTGGTACCTTTCCCCGCTTCGGACTCGATTTCCATCTCGTCCATCAGGCGTTTGGCACCAGGCAAGCCAAGGCCCAATCCGTTGCCGGTTGTGTAGCCTGGCTGCATGGCCCGGTCGATGTCGGCGATGCCCGGTCCATGATCCTCAACGATCAACTCGAGGCCAACTTGGTCGGACCGACTCACCACCCGGCACCGTACGACCCCGGAGCCCGCATACAGAAAGACGTTCCGCGCCAATTCAGAGGCCGCCGTAATAATGCGCGTGACATCCGTGATCCCGAAGCCCAACCTGATCGCCGCCTCCCGAACAGACTTGCGCACGACCACAATGTCAGTTTCCGTCCGGAGGGCAACTTCTTCAGGAAAGGAATCATTCATGGTTTTGCACCGGTTGGGACCCATCGCGCAAGATGTGAAACGCCCGATCTACGGTCAGGGCGGTCCGCATCTTGCCCAGCGTCAGTCCGAGTTGGGTGATGGTGATGGCGACACTCGGCCGCATCCCGGTCAGGATCGTGTGTCCCCCCATCAAGCCGACCATTCGCGTCGTCTCCGCAATCGTCCGGGCGAAAAACGAATCCAGCGATTCCACGGCCGAGACGTCCAGGACAACGCCCCTGGCCGGCGACCGCTCCATCGCCAGCAACACCTTTTGCTGGAGCGCAGAGACGGTCGCGTCATCCGGGTCGGCGGCATCGTGACCACGAGGACGTCACGGACCTTGATGATCGAAAGAGTTTCCTCGGTCATTGCGCGTCCCTCCTATCGGCTTCCGTTGCCGCTAACCACCTGCAAGCTCAGCAGATTCAGCGCCACGCGAAAGCCTGCTGCAAGCGTAGACCGGGTGGTAATCTCGCCCAGATCGACGCCGAGGTGTGCGAGGGTTTGCGCAATCGCGGGGCGCACACCCGTCAACACCGCCTGAGCGCCCAACAAGCGCACTGCGGTGGTCATTTCGGCCAGGTGTTGAGCTGTGCGCGTATCGATGGTGGGAACACCGGTGACGTCCAGAAGAGCCACGGCCGAGTTCGTCTGCACAATACGTTCCAGCAGCCCTTCCATGAGTTTCTGCGTACGTTCGCTGTCGAGCGTACCGATCAGCGGAGCCATGAGTACGCCGTCCCAGATCTGAATGACCGGCGTGGAGATCTCAAGAATTTCGCGCGCCTGCAGAGTCGCTTTTTCCTCTGCTCGCTTGCGCTCAGTCAAGTCGCGCATCACTTTGCCGAAGCCGCACAAGGTCCCGCTTTCGTCGCGCAAGGCGGTAATCACCTCGTTCGACCAAAATCGTGCCCCGTCTTTCTTGATCCGCCAACCTTCATCTTCAGACCGGCCTTCTGTTGTCGCCACTTTCAGTTCCATCTCCGGTTTGCCCCGCTGAACCTCATCGCTGGGGAAAAAACGGGAGAAGTGTTGGCCGATGATCTCATTTGAGCGATACCCCAGGATGGTCTCTGATCCTGGGTTCCAACTGGCTACCCGGCCGTCGGTATCCAGAATGATGATCGCGTAGTCCTTCATGTTTTCAACTAGCATGCGGAAGTGCTCTGCGGTCGTCTGCATACCCGCGCTGACTCGGTTACCTGCTGAACTCCTCTCCAGCGTGCTTCCTTCTGTGCTCCTGCTCATGGTCACCCTCCTCTTTCGTTTTACGTTCTACCCGACGAGCCAGCCTTGTGCATGACTCCGTTGTCGACGCACACCTGTGCCAAACCCGGTTGTTCGACAGGCACACGATCTTTATGACCCTTGGGTGCTAGATCGGCTAGAGGGCATGACTACGTGAGTCGGCTCTCGGACGCGCAGGATGATCGCCGGGTATTAGGCCGTAGCCGGATCGACGATTCTGGACGAATGGTCGCCAATCCGGAAACTATCGCAGCAGTAGCTTGCGGCCTTCCCAATTGGCACTGAACTCGGATAGTTTTTTAACTTCGCCATTTCAGCAGTGTCAGCGGCCTGAGATGACTCCGGCTAGGCTAAGCTCCAGCAGTCCGTTTCCTCCTCAGCACCAGATACACCGGCGGCCCCGCAGCCAGAGCCAGCAATCCGCCGATAGTTCCGTAGAGGCCGCTACCCAGCAACGCTACAACACTCATGACAACCACCGCGACGACGGAGTAGATAAGCCCGGTGTTTCCGCCAGGAATGACGAACGGGCGGTGCATATCTGGATGCTTTCGCCGCAACTGCCAGGCGGCCAGCACGGTCATCACCGTGGTCGCGATGCGCAGCCAGTTATAGATGCTGATTATCTGCACCAGAGACTGCACCGCAAGCAGCCCGTACACCACGGCGGAAACAATGATCGCGATCCACGGCGTGCCGTAACGCGGATGGATCCTGGTCAGCACGTTGGGCAGGTAGCCGTCCTCGGCCATGGCAAAGGGCATGCGCGTGGAGGCCAGAATCGTGCCGTTGAGAAGCGCGACACTGCCGACAATAGCAGCGATGGTCATCCAGGCTCCGAGCCCCGGTCCGCCGATGAGCTGGGCGGCATCAGAAAAATAACGCGTATGCCAGCTCTGCCAGTTGCCGAGGGCCGCCAGGCAAACCAGTGTTGGCAGGAAATAAGTCGCAATCGACATGGGGACGACGAGCGCAAGGGCGCGCGGATAGCTCCGCTGCGGGTTGTCAACCTCTTCGGCAACCGTCGAAAGTTGTTCATAGCCAGAGTAAAGCCAGAGTCCCAGGGCCAACCCTACTCCGAACACGTGGAACATCGGCTGATGAGGCGGGATGACAGGAGAAAATGGATTATGCCGCCATTTGGCGAGCCCGGCGACGCATAGCACGACCACCGGCAAGAGAATGAAGATTTCGAGTCCAGTAGCAACCTTGCCGACCAGCTCAATTCCCCGCACATTGATGTAAGTGATCACCGCCACCATGGCCACGGACACGAGGTAGTGCTTCCATCCGATCAGTTGGGGGAAGTAGAACCCGAGATAATCGGTGAAGAGGACTGCGTAAGCGCCCCCGAGCAGAAACGAGGCGCACCAATTCCACCAGCCCGCGAGAAATCCCCAGAAGTCCCCGAAGCCAGCCCGGACCCAGCGATAGAAGCCGCCTTCGACGGGCATGGCTGTCGTGAGTTCTGCCGCGACTAATGAGACCGGAATACACCAGAACAGCGGCAAGACCAAGAGATAGATCAGCGTCATGCCGGGGCCGGAAGTGGTGACCATATCTTCCAGCCCGAAGGGGCCTCCTGTGGTGTAGGAGAACATCAGCCAGACGAAGTAAAAGAGTCCAGCTTTACGGATGGCGGACTTGGTGGCGGCGGTTGGGGTTGGCGGCGGCACGGAGTGGGATTATAGGGGCGCCCGCCCAACTGGATCGACTATTCTCCACCGGACGTGGCGACTAACAAACAAAAAAGCCTCTTACTTGTCGCAAGAGGCTTTTCCGGGGGAGGGCTCCGAGCGTAATGCCCGTCGTCCTGGCTTTACTTAGGAGGAGCCTGCTGGTCCTGGCTCGCTGGCGTTGTTGAGGTGGAAGCAAGCTGCTCCAGGTCATTCTTCAGGAGGCTGATTTCCACGCGTCCACCGCTGGTGTGCTTCTTGCCTTGCTCGTCCGCGGTTGGCACCGGAGCATTGCCCATTCCGACCACATAGATCCGGTACACCGGAATGTCATGGTTGAGGACGAGATAACGAACGACCGAGTCCGCCATCTTCTGGGAAGTGGCGATCGCGGCCTGTCCATGTCCAGACGAAAAGCCCTGTACCTCGATGATATAGCCGCGCTGATTCTTCAGCGGAGTGGCAATGTCGTCGAGAGCAGATTTCGCGTTCTGGCTCAAGGCGCTCTGGCCAGGCCGGAAGCGGATTTCAGTCTGCGTCGCGGCCTTGTACTGATCAATGTTGCCTACTACCTGTTCCACAGTGGAGAGACGGGTGTTGGCCTGAGTGGCGGTCTGTTGGGCCATCTGGGCTTTATTTCCGGCGTCAATGGCGTGCTGGTCGGCTTCGTTGGCCTTAGTAGACGCAAGCTGAATTCCCTGTTGCGCACGCGAATCCGTGTCCTTGATCATTTTGCTGTTGGCCGATGTAAGATCGTCTAGTTCGTTTACTCGGTCACGAATGGGGGCAGTTTGCCGCTGCACATACTTCTTGCGCGCGAACGGATTGATCTTGCCCCAGAAGCCTTCATGAGTATCTGGCTGCAATGCCGGTTTGCCGCTAGCTCCAGCAGTCGACGAGGAGTTGCTCTGGTCCGTCGACGGAGCGGCGGCGGCAGGTTGGTCTTGAGTGGTTGAGCCGGTCTGCTGCGCAAGTGCCGGAAGGGCCAGCACAGCGGTCAGAAGCAGCGCTACGAATATGCGGTTCTTCATTTTCTACGTCCTCCAAGTGGGTGGAGGCATTAGGCCTCCGCTCCAGCACGCCTGTGGCGTGCTCAGTGATTTTTAGAAAATCAATGTATCGGTGGCCCAGATCCGCCACCTGGCATTTCTCATAACAGGTTGAATGCCAAACCCTTACAGCCCTAACCCATTGCTGTCCAAGGACATTGTAGGGCCAGCCGGGCCGAAATGCGGGCGAAAACTGCAGCGCAGGGTAATTTTGGCGAAACTCGATATAAAAACTGCTGTGTTTATGCGCTTCATGCTCGAATTGGAACCCCGTGACCTATGCTGGTCATCCAAAAGGGCGGATGCAGATAAATGCGGTGTTGTGCACTCCTATGCGAGCCTGGTTCTCCGTTGTGCTCCCGCTCTTTCTGTTCTCCTGTACCCGCGCCCAGGAGCCTGACATTGCTCGGCTCAAGGTGCCGCCTGGGTTCCACGTTGCCGTCTTCGCTCACGCACCGCATGCCCGCATGATGGCCTTTAGCCCCGGCGGCGTCTTGCTGGCTACCGGCATGAGCGACGGTTCGGTACTTGCCTTTCCCGATCCCGAGCACTCGGGACATCCCCAACGCGCGGTCGCTGTACTGGACAATCTGGACGGACCAAACAGCATCGCCTTCAACCAGGGGAAGCTCTACGTTGCTGAGACCGATCAAGTCCGGCGCTTTGACTGGGACGAGTCCGAACTCCGAGCGGCTCACGGCCAGGTAGTAGCCACGCTCCCCCGCGGCGGGGACCATTCGACCCGCACCGTGCTCTTTGTCCGCGGAAAGATGTATGTCTCGGTGGGCTCAAGCTGTAACGCCTGCGTGGAAAAAGACAAGCGACGTGCCACCGTCCTGGAGTTCAACCCGAACGGCAGTGGTGAGCGAATTTTTGCAGATGGCCTGAGGAACTCCGTCGGGCTCGCGCTAAGTCCTCACACCAACACCATCTGGGCCACGGAAAATGGCCGGGATTGGCTGGGCGACAACTTGCCTCCGGACGAAATCAATGACTTGGGCACGAACGGCGGGAACTTTGGTTGGCCGTATTGCTATGGTAACCGAGTAACCGACGCTTCGCAGGTCAAGCCGGGCGACAATCGTTGCCAGAGGACAATTCCCCCCAAGGTTGAAATCCAGGCACATTCAGCGCCGCTGGGAATTGCGTTCTACAGCGGAAGCATGTTTCCGCCTGACTACCAGGGAGACATTTTCGTTGCCCTGCACGGCTCATGGAATCGCAGTGTGCCTACCGGCTATAAAGTGATTCGAGTTCACCTGAATCCTAAAGGCGAGCCGGAAGGTCCTCCGCAAGATTTCATTACCGGATGGATCCGGCCAGGAGAGACCCGCAAAGGCATTTGGATGGGAAGGCCAGTTGGAATTGTGGTGGGACCGGAAGGAGCGTTGTATGTGAGTGACGATTCCAGCGGCGTGATTTACCGGGTAAAGTGGGAGAAGTAAGTTGTCATTCCGAGCGTCGCGAGGAATCCTTATCCTCGCTACGGTTCGTGCAATTGGGAAGCTTCGCTGCGTCGAGCGTGACAATACGGATCTTAACCTGGCGAGCTCTTTGTTCAGCCACAATATTTCTCATACTGTTCGTAGATGAAGGTATCGGTCATACCTGCAATGTAGTCACATACCACCCGCGGCAGCGGGTCCTGCTTTGCTTTTTCTTGATAACTTGTCGGCAAGTTCTCCGGCCGGAGCATCCAAAACTTGAACAATTCCAGGATGACTCTTTCGGCATCTTTCTTCTCTGGGTCCAGCGCCGCGCTGTAATAGAGATTGGCATATAAAAACTCCTTGGCGCCGCGCCGGTCCTGCTCCACCGCGGGGCTCAGCACGACCAAACGGCGCGGGCAGGCACGCACGTCGTCCAGATTGCGAATGCCCTCGGCCCTGATTTGCTCCTGCGTTTGGTGGATCAGGTCGCTCACCATGCGGTCCAGAATTCGTATCAATGCCTCGTTGAATTTGAGCTTCTCCATCGCGGTGGGATAAGTTTGCTCGGCTTCACCATAGAAGCTGTCGAACATGGGAACACCGTCGCGGATCTGTGCGAGTGTCAGCAGATGAGCTTCGTATCCGTCGTCGAGATCGGCGGTGTCGTATGCAATTTCGTCGGCCAGATCGATCAGTTGCGCCTCCAGTGGCGGGCGCTGATCGAGCAGGTACTCGGCAAGTTCCGGAAATTGCGTGGCGCTATAGTCAGTTGAGTGCTTGATGATTCCTTCCCTCATCTCGAAGGTGAGATTCAGTCCGCGAAATGCGGCGTAGCGCAGTTCGAAGTCCTCAACGATGCGCAGCGCATGCAGATTGTGGTCGAAAAAATATCCATGGGCTCGCATGGCCGCATCGAGCGCCTTCTCGCCGGCATGTCCGAAAGGCGGATGGCCGACGTCGTGCGCTAACGAAAGGGCCTCCACCAGGTCCACGTTCAGTCCAAGCTGAGAGGCGATAGTGCGCGCGATTTGCGCTACTTCAATGGTATGTGTCAGCCGGTTGCGAAAGTGATCCGAATAGCGTCGGGTAAAGACCTGGGTCTTGGCTTCTAGCCGGCGAAAAGCTCGCGAGTGAATGACGCGGTCGCGGTCCCGCTGAAAATCATTGCGGTAAGGATGCTGCGGCTCGGGATAACGGCGTCCGCGGGAATTCCCCACCCGCACCGCGTACTCGGCGAGCATCAGGTGAGTCTAGCATTGTTGATTGAGGGTTGCCGGTGGCGCCTGCTTGCTTCACCGCAGCTTTAATCGCATCTCGTTGGTAGGCTCAAACCCCAACGCTTCGTAGAGAGGCCGCCCGTGCTCACTTGCGTGTAGCGAAACGGAATCAAAGCCTTCTTTCCGGCACCACTCAATCATGGTTTTCATTAGCTCGCGCGCAATCCCTCTTCGACGATAGTCTGGGTAGGTATAAAGGTTGAGAATGGTGGCTTTGCGGCATGCATGCTCGTACGGATGACTCGGCCAGGGACTGATCACGATTCCGCCCCCGGCGACTACGCGTTCTCCCGCCAATGCGATCCAACCCCGGAATGAACCATCCGGCAGAGCGGCAGAGAAGTATGGCTCGGAGGTCGAAACCACGGCATCCAAGGCCTCCTCATCGGTATAATCCATGTCCTCGTACATGCCCCTCCGATGACTGAGGATTTCCGGAATGTCCTCTCGGTTGGCTTCCCGGATCCGGATGGGGATCGTTTCGCCCATTCTTCCCTCCAATAAGAAAAGGCCGAGCTGCGCTCGGCCAAACAGCCGCTGGCGGCTGCCTCTAAGTGATTTGTAGTCGCTGGATACTGGTTGCCGCTTACTTGTTTTCCGGCTCTTCCTTGGCCAACTTCACCTTGGCGGACTCGAGCTTCTTCTGCACCTTCGCTACTTCGGTGGAATCCACCTCTGGGGCGATGGTTTTGTTCCATTCGGAAAGCGCGCGTTCCCAGTGCGCCGCGGCCAGCTTCAATCGGCCGGTTTTCTGATAAAGATCGCCCAGGTGGTCCTGCACCGTGGGATCGGTTCCGATGCGCTGCGAGGCTTTGATCAGACTATCCTCGGCCTGGTCGTACTTGCCCAGCTTGAAGTAGGCCCAACCTAGCGAATCCAGATATGCGCCATTGGCGGGATCAAGCTCGACCGCTTTCTTGATCATAGTGAATGCTTCATCCAACCTGACGCCACGGTCGGCAAGCATGTAGCCAAGATAGTTCAGAGTCGTGGCATCCTCGGGATCGGTGACCAGGACCTTGCGGAACAGCTCTTCCGCTTCATCGTACTTTTTCTGGCGCTCGTAGGTTGAACCTCGCAAAAAGTAGAGATAACGCTTGTCCTCTGGCTTGGTGGAAAGCGGTTCCGCCTTATTCAGGTCTTCCTCCGCCTCGGTCCAGCGCTTCAAGCGGCTGTTCATTTGCGCCAGTGCGATGTAGACCTCGCGGTCCTCCGGGGTACCTTTGAGCATCGACTTGACCCGCTGGAAACCAGCATCGGTCTGCCCCATGTCGGCCAGTTGGGCCGCGTACACCATTTTTAATCCGCGGCTGTTGGGGAGCTTCTGCACCGCTTCCTTGGCGGCGTCAGTAGCCTGCTGCCACTGTTTGGCTTCGCGATAGGTATCGATGATCTGCTGGTATCCTCGTTCAGCGTTGTCATCGCCGAGAGGCAACATCTTGCGAAAAGTGTCCAGTGCCGCCTGATCGTTGCGGTTCTCGCGATAGATAGTCCCAAGCCGTTCCAGGAACACGGTTCGGTTATTTTTCTCGGGCTGAGTGTAGTTGCCGTCGGCCTTTTCGGTCTTCTTCAGTAGTCCTTGCAATACCTGAATGGCTTCGTCGTATCGCCCCTGAGCCTGGTACACGGCTGCGATGTTGTAGGGCACTTCGATGGAGTCCTGCACCATGGACTCGGCTTTTTTCAAGTTCTCCAGTGCCAGATCGAACTTGCCAGCCTTGCGATAAATCTCCGCGATACGCAGATAGGTTCCCGCGTCCTCGGGGTTGGCGTCAGCGATAATCTTGTACTGCTCGAGCGCCGCGTCCGTCTGACCATTGTTCATCAAATTCTGGGCCAGGCCGCGGATGGCGTCGAGATTGTCGCGATCGAGCTGAATCGCGTGCCGGTAGGCCTCGATGGCTTTCTTGTAATCCTTCTGCTGCTCGTAGGTATAGCCCAACGCCGAGTACAGCTTGGCAGAACGTGCCGTATCCGGCATTGAACTCAATACCTGAGTGGCCCGAGTGGCATCACCTTCATCGTTATAGAGGTAGGCGAGCATGGTCACTGCTTCCTCGGAATCGGGCTGCAGCTTGACCGCAGTCTTGAACTCGCTCTCCGCTTTTTGCAAATCGTTATTCAAACGATAGAGACGACCAAGCAGAAGATGGTCTTCCACGCTGTCCGGCTCAATCTTGATGATCGTCTCATACTGCTCGATGGCCAACTTGAGCATGTTCTGCGAGCCGGCGCTCTCCTGATCTCCTAGTGAGCGCAAGTAGATGCGCCCCAGCAGCTTGTGCGCTTCCAGATTGCTCGGATCCCGTTTGAGGATGTCCTGCGCTTCGATCACCGCGTCACGGATCCGGCCGGTCTTGGCATATAGCTCAGCCAAACCAGCGGTCAGATATTCAGATGTGGGGTCGGCATCGATGGCCTGGCGGTACTCCTCAATCGCCTTGTTGGCCAGCTCGCTGCGGCCATACACCGCCACCTGCTCCTCATACATGTGGGCCATGGCATAGTGATAGTAGGCTGCAGCTCGATCCGCCTTGCGTGGCGGGGGCTGGCCAGCAGGCTTCGAATCGGAAGCACTCGGAGCTTGTTGTGCGATGCCGGTTGCGGCTACTAACAGAACAATAAGAGCGCGATAAATGCTTTTCATCGAAGACCTTTGGGTTCCCAAAACTATAGCGATTGGATGCTGAACCGCTGCTGCTGGGTGCTCGGAATATTGTAAACCTTGTCCCAACTACGAAGCGAAAAAGGGGCATTGGAACTCAGAATGGTAATGATCGGAAGTACAGGGACTACCAGAATTGATTGTTGCGGTATTTACAAATCGACGGATTGTAAAGAACTGTCACGCGCTAATTAAAATTCTACAATTCTCAATCTGAAAATCCTAGTGCCTGAAGTGCCTCGTGCCGGTAAAGATCATAGCTAAGCCCATACGATCTGCCGCCTCGATCACTTCCGGGTCGCGCACTGATCCTCCGGGCTGGATGATAGCCGTAGCACCGGCTCTAGCGATCTCCTCGACGCCATCGGGAAATGGAAAAAATGCGTCTGAAGCAGCGACCGTGCCTTTCAGGGGCAGCACGGCTTTCATGGCCCCGATCTTGCAGGAGTCGACTCGGCTCATTTGTCCCGCGCCAACTCCCACAGTCTGGCCGTCCCGCGCGAAGACAATCGCGTTCGATTTCACGTGTTTGCAGACTTTCCACGCAAATAGGAGGCTCTGTTTCTCTTCCGGTGTCGGCGATCGCTTGCTGACCAGCTTGAGATCGCTTTCCTGGAGGGGATGCACGTCGGCATCCTGCATTAGGATTCCACCGGAGACATTCTTTAGCACCCACTTTTGAGAAGCGTCGACTATTTTCACCAGGCGGAGATTCTTCTTGCTGGCGAACTTGCTCACAGCACCCTCGTCGAAGGAAGGCCCAGCAATCACCTCAAGAAACAGCTTGGCCATTTCCTCGGCGGCGGCGCCATCTATCGGACGGTTCACTCCGATCACGCCCCCGAAAGCCGAAACCGGATCGCATTCCAGCGCTTTCTTATAAGCCTCGAGCAGGGTCTTGCCTGTGGCTGTGCCGCAAGGATTGGTGTGCTTAATAATGGCGCACACCGGCTCCTCGAATTCTTGCGCCAAATCCCACGCGGCCTGCAAATCCACGATGTTGTTGTAGGAAAGCTCTTTGCCCTGGAGTTGTTGACCGTTGGCTACGCCAGTGCCGGAGCCGTCGCTGTACATCGCAGCTTTCTGGTGCGGGTTCTCGCCATAGCGCAAGTCCATCACCTTATCGAAAGAAAGCCGCAGCGTCTGCGGGAAGCCCGCCTCGGGATGAAAATCAAAGCGGCCATTGGCGCTGACTCGCTCAAGCGTTGAAGCTATAGCGGAGTCGTAAGCTGCAGTGGTCGCGAACGCCTTTTGCGCCAGGCGCCACTTGGTCGCAGGCGATAGTTCGCCGCCGGACTTGTCCATCTCCTCCGCAATTGAAGCATAGTCGGCGGGGGAGGTGACCACGGCCACATCTTGGAAATTCTTGGCCGCCGAGCGGATCATCGAGGGTCCGCCGATATCAATGTTCTCGATCAGTTCTTCAAAGTGCACGCCGGGCTTGGCTGCCGTCTTCTCGAACGCGTACAGGTTGACCACCACTAGGTCGATGGGGTGAATACCGTGCTCAGCCACCGCGTTGCAATGCGTGGGGTTCCCGCGCCGATGCAGAATGCCTCCGTGTACCTTGGGATGCAGCGTTTTCACCCGGCCATCAAGCATCTCCGGAAAGCCGGTGAGTTCGGAAATGTCCTTGACGCCGACACCGGAGTCGCGTAGCAACTTTGCGGTGCCGCCGGTCGAGATCAGCTCTACACCCATGTCGGCAAGTTTGCGCGCGAACTCGACTAGCCCGGTTTTGTCGGTGACGCTGAGAATTGCGCGCTGGATTTTGGACATCTGAAAAGCCTCGAGTGGGAGAATGTGCAGCCAGAAATTCTACCAGCAGCAAGGGCTGGAGCGCCCGATTGAACTCGAGTTCCGGTCGTCCCCAGTTTCACTCCCGGCTTTTACTTGATGGAGGCTTCGGATTTGAACGTGTCGGTTTCACATCCTGCCCGATCAGGGGCCGCAGGCGGGCTTTGGGAACTTCCGAGCTTGGTGGTCGACGGATGGATGCGCCACCCGAGACAGTTGACCATCACTCACCAGGTATTCATACGCCTGAAGCCAGGATGGGACTTCGGTGCTCGCTGGGCTCCAGTGAACGTAGGCAGCTTCGTCGCACCATTCCACGAGCTTTGGCATCGCTTGGGCGTGCGGTCCATCACCGCGGAATGCCTTCATGGCGCGCTCGCTTTCCCATACTGTCAAAGTCCAGAACGTTCGTTTAGCATCCACTAGGAGCCGTCCGCCCAGAAAGCCAGTTGCGCACAGAACCTGCCGCTGACTGCGAAATGTCATCCACAAGAACGCCGGAAGATATTTCAGCGATCGAACGCGAAGACGGGTAACCGATGCAAACATGCCTTTGCTCCGAAAGAAAACTCAAATGAGAAATTTTTGGATGAAAAGGAGAAGCAGTAAGGTTCAGAAGTCTGCGCTACCAAGCGGATCCCGTAAGTTGCCTAAACTTTTGCCTTGGCCTTGAGCCGTACGTGGCCGTCCTGCATCTCGACCGTGTATTCAACGCTGTGGCAGCCGTACTGCTTGCGAATCTGGTCAGTTTTCTTCTGCACGAATGAGGTAAAGCTGTCGAGATTGCCCGACACTGCTTCGCCGGCCTTCTCTTTTGCTACCGCCAGGGCCTTGTAAAGCTTCTCCACTCCTTCACGCTCGGCGCGGGCGTCAGAGCATTCCACGCTGAAAGGCTTCTCTTCGACGGCGGCTGAAACTGACGCCAGCCCAACTCCGTAGACCTTGTGCTCCGGCTGGTGTTCCTCCGGCCGCACTCCCTGCACCGACAACAGCGCATCCTGGGGGCGACGATAGCCTTCTTCACGGATGCGACTCTTCTTCCGCCACAGGTCGCTATAGATGGCATAGCGCTGGGCGATTTCGTTATAACGAAAGCGTTGGGAGAAGCTCATGCGCGTGCCATCGCTGAACTTGCGCAGCAGCGAGAGCACTTTCCACTCGACGTCCGTGGGTGGCCTTTTGGTCGGGTTACTGAAGAAGATCTCGTACTCGATCTTCAATCGGCGCAATTGCGAGTCGAGCAGAGTCAGTTCTTCGTCGATGGTCACTCAAGGTTCTCCAGCAGATAGTGTAGGAGTTCGTCGGTAAAGGGACGAGGTACCCGTGGGCCACAAGAGGGATGGAACGAAAGTACCCAGGTTCTGACGTCGGACCTCGGACCTCAGGCAAGCGGTTATTTTCCGAGGTCTAAGGTCTGAGGTCCTGAGGTCTGGCTAAAGTCCGCTGTCGAGCTTACTTCCCGACGCTGGCCGCCATCTTCTTGACCATGGCGAGCACCAGTTTGCGGTCGCTGTCATTCAGGCTGACGGCGTATCGGCGGATCTGGCTGAGAAAGCGGACTTCATCGTCGGAAAGCTGGGGCAGCCCCTTGGAACCGTTGCTGTGCCCGGATTCGGCAAAGAACTGGGAGAGGGGAAGCTCCATGGCGCCGGCAATCTTGGCCAGCGTGTCGAGCGAGGGGATGGTGTGGCCGTTTTCCACTCGGGAGAGATAGCACCGCAGCAAGCCCGTGCGCTTCTCAATGTCACCCTGGGACATCCCGCGCTGCAGCCGGTAGTTCCGGATGGTCTCGCCGATATTCATAGAGAAAACAGCCAACTAAGAACCCCCGAGGATGCGTGCATAGTAACCAGAGTAGTACCTTCTGGCAAGGGGAATTTCATGGTTCGAGGCCGCACGCCGGTGAAGCAGCGTTAAGCCTTTTCTAGGCAGCGCCGGCCACCGTCTTCTGCAATCCAATGATTGAAGTCCATCACTTTTTCAACGTGCTGGCAAGGAAGTTAACCGTATGCTTCCAGGCATCGGCAGCATCCTCAGCCCGATAGCCAGGGGTGTGTTCCGAGTAGGAAAGGCAGGCAGCAGACAAAAATGAATTTCATGCTGCCTTCTTTCACAATTCCAATTCCATGTAGAGCGCGCCCGCGATCGGATTTGCACGGTAGGGCGGAATCTCCTTAAAGCCCAGCCGGCGATACATCGCTACCGCATCTTTCATGACCGGCTCGACCGTATCCAGACGCATGCGCCGGTAGCCGATGGCGCGAGCCTCGGCGATGATCGTCTCGGCCAGTGCGCAGCCGAGGCCTTTGCCGCGAAACTTCGCACGTAGATAAAGACGCTTCATCTCGCAGATTTCTGGCTCCAGTTTGTGGAGCGCGACGCATCCAGCCAACTGGCCTTCATATTCTGCGAGCAGGAGCCGGCCATCCGGCGGGGCATAGTCGCCGGGAAGTCCGGCGAGTTCCTGATCGAAGTTCTGGAAGCAAAGGCTGAAGCCGAGCGATTCAGCGTACTCGAGGAAAAGTTCGCGAGTCTGCGCAATCTGGGCATGCGATTCCGCTTGCATAACCGTGAGACCCGGGATGGCACGCGCTACCCCATCAGCATTCCCCCATTCACGTTGAGCACATGGCCGCTTATGTAGGAAGCTGCCTCCGAAGAAAGAAATTCGACTGCGCCCGCCACATCCTCGGGAGTGCCGATGCGTCCAAGCGGAATCATCTTGAGTGCAGTTTCTTTGAACTCTTCGGAAAATCCCGACGTCATGGCGGTTTCGATGAATCCGGGCGCCACCGCGTTACAAGTAATGTTACGGGAGGCGACTTCACGGGCGATGGCCATGGTCAATCCAATCAGGCCCGCCTTTGAAGCTGCATAGTTCGCCTGCCCCGCCTGGCCGATCTGACCAAAGATCGAAGTTATGTTGACAATCCTTCCCCAGCGCTGCTTGAGCATGGAGCCGATCACTTGCTGAATGCATATGTAGGCTGACGTGAGATTAGTGTTGAGCACAGCGTCCCAGTCGGCGCGCTTCATGCGCATGACCAGCTGGTCGCGGGCGATGCCGGCATTGTTTACCAGGATGTCGATCTTGCCGAATTGTCCGATGATTGCCTTGCACCCATTTTTGATTTGCTCTTCGTCGGAGACGTCAATTGGGAAAGCCGCAGCCTTGCCACCGGATGCGGTGATCTGCCCCACGAGTTCGTTCAATTTTTCCTGATTGCGAGCGGCTACTGCCACGGTGGCGCCGGATCCTGCCAGCTTGACGGCGCAAGCCCGGCCGATGCCTTGTGACGCGCCCGTCACCAGCGCCACTCGTCCTGAAAGGGACATGATTGCTCCTTGCAATCTGCTTGCGATTAGAGAACCGGAATTATAACTGCATAGAGGGAACCCTATTCCTGTTTGGGACGGCTAGGTCTTGGTGCAGTTTGGATTGTCATCCCGAGCAAGCCTCTTTTGCCCGCGAGGGATCTGGGCGAGCCGCGCGCTGCGTCGCGCTCTTCACGATGCCATATCGCGCGTCTGGCTCGCTTCCTTTGTCAAACTGCACCACCACCGACGGCTAGGTCTTTGACAGCCAATGCACCTCTTCCGCGTATAATGCCTTCGCCATGCCTGAAGCAAGTCCAAATTCAAGCACCAATTAAAAGGAGGTTCCCAATGAAGGGTGCTGTGATGGTGCCGCTATTATTAACCACCTGTCTGGTCCTGGCCTCCTCCGCTTCGGCGACTTGGGGGAGTTTCGTCTCTACGGGAAATGCCACCGGAGTCGGCAACCCGTCCTGCGCCTTCGTGTCCACTGGACACGTGGTATGCGCGGTCCTGAGTGGCAAGGCCGCGATCATGGTGAATGAGTTCAACGGGACGGCTTGGGGCACATGGACGAACCTGGTCGGAGCGGTCAGTTCCGCCCCCAGTTGCACGAGCGACGGCACCGGCAAAGTGATCTGTGCCGCGACAGCCACTAGTGGCAAGCTGCAGGTATCCATTTTCAACGGCACGGCCTGGAGCACGCCGACAACAGTTGCTGCAGCTCTGTACTCTGCCCCCAGTTGCGCCGAGTACATGGCCGGGCAGGTGCTGTGCGTCGCCCGCAACGTGAGCGGCGGCTTGGCGTGGTCGCACTACAGCGGGACAACCTGGAGCGCGTTCGCGAACCTTACCACTACCGCCGTCTCCGCCCCGAGCTGCACCACGGATAACAACGGTGGCGTGGTTTGCTCCATATTCACGACCGGAGGCTCGACGCTGGTGAATCGCTTCGCCGCCGGCAAATGGGAAGGCTTCCTCAATGTTGGCGGGATCGCTGGCGGCGAACCGAATTGCACATCTTTGAACTCGGCTGGCAAGGTGACGTGCTTTGCGAAAGCCTATAGCTCAGGGACCTTTGTAAACCTCTTCAAGGGAGGATCGTGGATTGTTGGTGACTGGTCCGGTTACGGAGGTCTCGGCGGTGCGGTGAACGACAATGCCAGTTGCACTAGCCAGGCTCCGGGCGAGCTGGTCTGTGGCGTGATCGCCGTTACGGACGCCGCCTTCTACGCCGATGTTTTCAACGGTGCTGCCTGGTCTGGCTACGCTAAAATCGGTGGTGCGGGCATAGGCTCGCCCTCATGCGCGCCTCTGGGTACAGGCCAGGTTGTATGCGTGATTCTGGGCCCGAACAATAAGCTTACTAGCGTTGTTGGACCGTGAATTGTCGCGTGCAAGTCATCGCTGCGGGAGCGCGAACAGGAGTATCCTGTTTAGCGTCCGAATGTGATTGACGGTGTCATGACAACCCTACCGGAGGTCTCGTTTTCATCGCTTCATGAGGATTGTTCCGGACGCAACGATTTAATTGGAGTATGACCCAGCTCCAAGGACGAAACGCCGGGCGTCCCCTTAGATCTTTGGCGTTTGCGCAGTCTGCGTTGTACTCGCCACCGGTCGGTAGTCGCTCTGATAGATGTCCACAATCGCGCGGCCGACAATCCGAGTACTCACCTCTGAACGGATGTGGACCGGGAAGGTGAATGCACCCACGTCGGCGTAATCCTGATTGAACTCGATCTGCTTGATAAACAACGACGGCGATTTTATTGCTATGCCCTCGACCCGCACCAAGGCGCCGGTGTAGGCGTCCAGATAGACGTGGCCCTTGAATAGCCCCATCCGCTTCTTGCGCGGCTTGACCTGGTAGACATGCATCAGGCGGTTGGGTGTCTGAAGCGTCCCCTTGTAAGAAAACTTGTAGTTGGCGCGGGTGATCGCAGTCTGTGACGTGTCGTCCTTCTGCACATGGTCCACCTCCGATTGCAGCAATCGGGTGATGACGTTGCTCTTCACGAAACCATCACCAGTGAAGCGTACGGGTTTGAATTCCAGGGTACGGGGTGCAGCATAGTGCCGCTGCAGTTCATAGTCCCCGTACTGCGAAGTATCGGGAAGTTCGACGTGAATCAGGGTGCTGGCAGAGTAAGAAACCAGTTCACTGGATTGCGCTGCCGCCCGGCGCTCATAGGCTTGCAGAGCGAGCTCGGGAGCCATACGGGGAAGCGTAGTCGCAGACGCCAGCGCTTGCGAGGCGCGATCCGCCAGTGGGAACGCCGGCGAAGCTGGCCAGGACGGACCGCCGTTCCCAGGATCAGCGAGAGAAAACACGCCGATCGGAACACCGACGACGGGCAAGCTGTCGCCTAGCCGCGCAGGCGTAGTCAGGGAGGGGTCCTGTGCGATTGCAACACTCGTCACAGTCAAGCACAGAAAACCTAGACGAAGAAATAAGAATGCAGCACCAAGCCGCTTCATCACGGTCAATGGAAACTTCACCTTATATATGATTCCCGAGGTGGGAGAAAAGTAGCAAAACGAATCCCGGGCTCAGGACGTCGTTTCTAGATTCCGCAGCAGCCTACGGAGCTGGTGCTGCGGGAGGCACCGCGGCAGGAACTGCCCCGCCGGTATTGACCAGATCCTTCAATTCCTTGCTGGGCTTGAAGAATGGAATTTTCTTGGCGGGAACCTCAACGCGATCGCCGGTCTTGGGATTGCGGCCCACCCGCGGCTTGCGCTGTCGAGTGCGAAAACTCCCAAAACCACGAATCTCGATTTTGTCGCCCACCCGGAGCGAGCGCACAATGCTATCGAAGATGGTCTCGACGATGACCTCACTGTCTTTGCGCGTTAATTCCGCCAGCCGGGAGACTTCATCAATCAGATCAGCTTTTGTCATACACTCTTCGCTCCATATCGATCTCAGTCGCA
>JABCYV010000030.1 GCA_013290025.1 Acidobacteriota bacterium | reverse complement strand
CACACTGACGGGGCAAGAGCCGCTCAGCATGCAGGAATTCGTCAGGAAGAATGCGGCGACATTCACCGATTCGGCCAAAGCGGCCTGAATGGCTGTGCATTCGAGTCAATTGACGTAATATCGCCATTACACTCATTAACTGGGGTGGTGAGTGTAAGAAATCGCCAATCTCGCGCCGGTTGGGTAGGCGGCATCCTGCCTTGATCCTTATTGTCAGGTCGTCCCGTCCCGCCCCGCCTACCGCGTCTGTGTTCTTGTGTCGGGTCGGGGGTCCGGGACGAAGCCGTCTCGATTCGGCATTTTTATCTTCGGTAACGACTTGGCGTTCAGAACCTCGCCCTCACTAACGATGCCGTCGAGATACAAGACGTAAGCGGTAACTGAATACACTTCATCTGCAGAAAGGGAGCCCGGCTCCTGATAAGGCATCGCTCGATTGATGTAGTCCCAAGCAGTGGTCGCATACGGCCAGTAACTGCCAACGGTCGCCCGGGGCGCTTCGCTTTTTAGCGTCCCCAACCCGCCTGCTATAGGTGGATTCGCTCCGCGCCCCTCGCCACGCTCACCATGGCAACTCGCGCACCGCGCAACATAAATGTTGCGACCCTCTTTGGCCGACCCTTCACCCGGAGGCAACCCCGCACCTGTTGGAAATACAGAAATATCACGAGCCTGAAGTTCTTCTGGTGTGGGAACCCTCCCCAAATTATGTTTTCCACCCTGCGCTAAAACGATGAGAGTTGTCAGGAGCAGGCAACTTAGGAGCAAGAATCTAGACATGGGTCACCTTGCCGTCTGCGAGGACTCGCCAAACTTTGATCCCGTTGTAATGGTCTGTGGCATTCTTGCCGCGGACAGCAAGAAGTTCGTCGTGCGTCGGCTGCACGTATCCCGTTTCGTCCACGCATCTCGACTGTAATGTCGTTGGCTTACCGTCCCAGTTCCATGGCAGGCGAAATCGCGTGAATGCCTTTGTAAGTCGCGGCTCCTGCGACTCGGCGGCTTGCCACGAGTCAGCCCCATCCGTCGAGACCTCTACCCGTTCAATTCGGCCGCGCCCCGACCAGGCCAGACCGCTGATTTCATAGAAGCCGGGACCATGCAGCGTTTGTTCGCCGGAGGGACGCGTGATAACCGATTTCGCTTCCATCACGAAAGTGAACATGCGAGCTTTTCCATCGGGCATTAGGTCGGTGTAGCCCGCGGCTTCCTCTCTCGTCATGGAAGGCTGGTCCGCTACGTGCAGCCTTTGGAGCCATTTGATGCATACATTGCCCTCCCAGCCAGGCACCACCAAGCGTATTGGATATCCTTGCTCGGGACGAAGTGCTTCTCCATTCTGTCCGTAAGCGACGATCACATCGTCGATAGCCTTATCCAGCGGAATACTTCGCGCCATGCGACAGGCATCCGCACCCTCCGCTAGTATCCACTTCGCCCGCGGCTTGAGGCCCACTTCTTCGAGCAACGTCTTGAGAGTT
The DNA here is from genome assembly GCA_013290025.1 of Acidobacteriota bacterium. GTDB lineage: Bacteria > Acidobacteriota > Terriglobia > Terriglobales > Acidobacteriaceae > JABCYV01. The sequence goes on along the minus strand of JABCYV010000030.1, from coordinate 29,766 downwards.
ACTCCGGTCCACTCGCTGCAGCTCACTAGTCCATGGCTTCGCTGTACATTTGGCCTTGGAGTGCTTGCCAGGTCCCCCGATGTGTTGCCCGCACACTCGATAAAGTGAATCCGAGACACTGAGGGAAAGCGCTGCAAGTCTTCCAGTCTCAGAATCAGCGGATGCTCAACCGCTCCGTGGACCAATAATTCATGCTTGGCCGGATCGATCTGCGGCACTCCGGAGTGATGGCTTTCGAAATGGAGCGCCGAGGGCGTGATGACGCCATAGCTGTCTTGTAACGGAGTGCCGCTCGCACCCGTTTCCGGGATCGGCGACTTGCGATAAAAGCGCTGTGATTTCTCAAAAGGCGACCGCTCTCCGTATGGACGCACGGGTTCGCCCAACTCTCGTCCCCAGCTTTTTGGCACTGCTGCCAATGCTGCAAGCCCGGAACTAGCGATCAGAAAACTGCGGCGAGATGCGGTTCTCATTTTTTGGCTCCTATAGCCTGATTTTCCGCTGATGCACTGGAACATCCGACATTTGGCCGCTTGCTCCGATTCGCGGCAGCTTGCGTGAGCTTCCTGAGTACCCCAGGGAGAGCCCGTCTGACTTCGACGGATAAATCGGATAACACGGCTTCTTCCTCTTCCAAAATTTCATCCATGATTAGCTGGTGTAATCGAATACCGGCTGGTGTCGCCTTCAGCTCCAGCGCCCGCGAGTCGTCGGGATGCACCAATCTGGTGGCGTATCCTTTTCGTTCCAGGGAGTCCACAACCCGGCTGGTTGTGCTCTTATCCAGGTGCAGGTAGTCTGCTAGCTCATTCAGCATGAGCGGCCCATGGTGCACAAGTCCCTCCAGCCCATGGCACTGGGTAATGGAAATGTCGTGGCAGCAAATGCGGTCTCGATCCCGAAATTGATAAATGCGAATCAGCTCATTGAGAGCGTGATACAGCGCAACTGTATCTTTCTGGAGTCTCGGCACTGTTCTCATCCGTAAAGTATCCCATACTATAGTTGCAGCTGACAACTATAGTATGCAGCCCCGCAGACTAGAGAGATTTCGGCAGTGCCAAAACTTGCGGCGTGCAAATCCCCGTAACGTGGTGCTCATTCCGATAGGTGTTCTGCTTCAGAATCGCTAACGGTGTGCACATCATTTGGAACGCTGTTGGACTAACGGCATTTCTCGCAGCATTGACCATACTTAAGTCATTTTGGAACGAGCGAGTTCGCGGTCCCTCTGACGAACACATCTAGCACCCCAGCGCTTCCACATTTGAAGGCCACTCCTGATAACTGTCGTAAAATCGCGGTTACACTCATTGATCCGGATTGATGGTGCCTTGGTTTAAACAGTTAGCCGGCACGAGAAGAGAAGGTCGGCTGTTTCGCTAGCGCGATCAGGGCCACACCGATGATTACGAACATAGCTACGCCCATCAGTTCCCCGCGTCCGATCCTATTCTCGAATACCTGCACCGCCATAACAGCGCCGTGAGCAAAACTCGACCATGCGGTGAAGGCGATGAGGCTGCGATTCGCCGATGGGTTACGTGTCGCCAGCAGCAAGAAAATCCCGAGTGTAGCGTAGAGACTCAGCATCATCGGTGCGAATTCCGACTCATGCCATCGCCATAGAAACATCGTCAAAGGATAAACTGCTGCCAAAAAGAGCAATCCCACCAACACCATCACAGCCTTCAGCGCCCGTTCTCGAGTCATGGTGGCCTACCTCAGAATCACGTAATGTGGAAGAGATATGTACAGCCGCGCTAACACCCATGCCGCCGCCCAGATGTAGTGCTCCAAGCTTCTGCTCGATTATTGGGCTGAAATGTTAGGTGTAGAGGTACAACAAGTCAATGAAGGGTAACCCGGTTCAATTGTGCAAATTGCCAATTGCAAAGCGATCCTCAGGTAACCACTGCAGCCTCTTCCCCGATTCTCCATCTGGCATTATGCTGAATCAGGCAACAGTTGCATGTTGCGGCTGTTCCTCCCGCTACACATGATTCCACTTCGTCTTTATGCTTTGATTCTGGGCGGTTCTGGCTGCGCACTGGCCGCGTATTTTCTGCTGCGCCGTAAACCCAAGAGCGCGGAAAACCTGGAGCGAGAGCGGCGAGCGTGGCTCGACCGCGTCGGACGCATCACTGATGGTACTGTGATCGATGTGCAGGAGATGCTGGACGGGGGACAGCGCCCGGCAACATTTCTGATCTACCACTATGACGTCGCTGGAGTCTCCTATGAAGCCTCGCAGGACGTCACCTATCTCCGTCAGTGGATCAATCTTCATTCTTGCCGCTTAGGCTTGCCCACGTCGGTGCGCTACGATCCCCAGAATCCGGGGAACTCGATAGTACTTTCGGAGAGATGGATGGGATTAAGGCAGTAGGAAGAGGCAGACGTCAGACCAAGAACCCCATAAGCACGAGCGGGACGCTCGCGCCTACACTCGCTCGCGCCTACACTACTAGCTTCCCGCTGAGAATCCGCCGATGTTCGCTACCGTCAGCCGCAGATATTTGTGCGGATTGACCGGGGTGTCGTTGATGCGGACTTCATAGTGCAGATGAGGACCCGTGCTGCGGCCGCTGAGGCCGATGAATCCAATCGTGTCTCCGCGATGTACTCTCTGACCGGGAGTTACGGCGAAGTTAGCCAGGTGACCGTAGCGTGTGGTGATGCCATGGCCGTGGTCCAGCGTAATGGCACGTCCGTAGCCACCCATAAAATCTGCGAAAGTCACCATGCCGTCGGCAGGCGCAATTACCGGCTGCCCATAAGACGACGCAATGTCGATGCCGCTATGGAAAGCGCCTTCGCCGTTGAACGGGTCAATGCGCTCGCCGAACGACCCAGTAACTGGACCTTCAACCGGCCAAAGATTCGGAGCCGAGTTGGCCCTGACCCAGTCAGCCGTAGTCACGTTACGGGTGAGGCCGAGCGAAATCCCAGTCATCGTGGCGCCGCTGAGCGCCGAAGTTCTAAGCGCATAAAGCTGATTCAGTGAAGAATTGACCTGCGCGTCCTGGATGCCAGAGGAAGATGCCGTCACCAGGTTGGGATCCTGCTTCAAGCCGTAGAGAGAGGAAACCTCACTCGCCAGAGATCCCAGCGAGGCTACCTGGATGTCCCTTTCCTTGGCCACCTGCTCCAGGCGCGTGTAGCGGCCCTTCAAGTCCTCTTGTTCGGTGCGGAGCTGATTGTAGTTCGATACCTTCAGCAGCATCCGCAAGTAGGAGCTGGCAATCCCGGTCAAGCTCAAAACTCCAATCGTCGTCCCTACCAGAAATATGTACAGGTAGTGAACCGGAATATGAATCTTTCGCAAGTGCCCATCGTTACCGGGGGCAACAAAGAGAATGTAAGAGCGTTTTCGCAATATTGTCCTTCCGTTAGTTAATCAGGATCGGACCCTGGGGGCGGCTCGCGGTTACGAGAACCCCTTCAGTTCCATCCTGAATCCGGGCTATGCCCCACCTCTGTGGTAAGGCGCTTACATGCCCGTGTCCTACCGGAACCAGGAAGACCCGAAACCCCTGTGGCTGCAATCCATACCGAATGCAGCACTTAAGTTCGACAAAGGTGCCGGAAACAGCTTGGTCACGGTAACAAAGTAGGTTCCTCCCTGTCAACGGCGGAACAACCCGTTTTGGATTACCAAGGGTGGGTAATGGAGTAAGCCCACCCGGACGGGTTACCACCCGTTACTTTTAGATGGCAATTCTGGAATTGAGGCACACTCGCATTTTGGCCGAAATGGATTGTCATCTATATTGGCTTCGCTGTGCCCCTCGCCGAAAAAGCGCTGATTGCCCGCCTACGAAGGGAGACGGCGGAGGGAAGTAACGTCGTAACCGGCATCGGCGACGATGCAGCCGTGCTTCGGCTGCCTGCCGGCCACGAGGCGCTGGTGACTACCGACTTCACGCTGGAGGGAATTCACTTCCGGCGGGACTCGCATCCCGCGAAGTCAGTCGGACATCGTTGTCTTACTCGCGGGTTGAGCGATATCGCGGGCATGGGAGGTGAGCCACTGTCCCTATTCCTTTCCCTGGCACTGCCGCGCGACCTGGCGCAGAAATGGGTGGACGCCTTCATGATGGGCCTGTTGAATCTGGCCCGAAAATTCGGGGTGAGCCTCGCAGGTGGGGATACTGCTGAATCCCCCGACGGCATCCTGGCCGACATCGTTGTGCTGGGGTCGGCGCCCAGGGGAAAGGCAATCCTACGATCAGGCGCTCGGCCTGGAGACCGGCTCTATGTAAGCGGTGCTTTGGGAGGCTCTGCCGCAGCTGCGCGCAGGATGCTGGACCAGCCGAAGCGTAGGTTGAAGCCGGCAAATTATGCCCAACACTTCTTTCCAGAGCCGCGGCTGGCGTTAGGACGCATGCTTCGGGAGAAGGGCCTCGCCTCTGCCATGATCGACATCAGCGACGGACTTTCCACTGACCTCGCCCACATCTGCGAAGAAAGCGGCGTGGGCGCTGAACTTCAGGCCGAAGCCATTCCGAGGGCCACCGTGGGCAAGCCCGCACGCGAAGTGGAGTTGCACTTTGCCCTGCATGGGGGAGAGGACTACGAATTGCTGTTCACGGCGCCACGCGGCAAGCGCATTCCGGCGCGCTTTGCTGGCGTCGGTATCACGCAGATCGGCCATGTCACGCGTGGTAAGCGCGTCTTTTTGATGAATGAGAAGGGCGAGCGCTACGAATTTCGTCCGCAGGGCTGGGAGCATTTTCGTTCTAAGAGCTAGGGCAGTGGGCTTCCACACGGGGCCTCCTACAGATGGTGACTTCCGTGCGAATGTACCTTTTCTTTCTCTATTGCGAGAGCGGCGACGGGTCTAAAGTAGCAGCATGCGGTCAATTCGTATCGTCTCTTCTGTACTGATGGTGCTTCTTTTTGCAGCGATTGCCTCTGCCGCGCCGCAAGCGCCGGCCACGGCCGCCGTGGACAATGATTTCATTCAAAAGCAGTTTGGATCGACTTGCACGATGCTGCAAGGGCCTCCCGTTCTGAAGGCGGACCTGGACGAGGATGGAATCGAAGACTTGGTGGTTGCGGCGCGTTGCACCAATCCGCTGATCGACCAGGCAGAGAATAACTTCAGGGTGATCGATCCCTACAACACCTTTTTCGGCTACGGCGACACCAAGATTACGACCCAGTTCGCTTCTGAGGATCCGTTGACCCGAGGCGTGGTGCTGCTCGTCATTCATGGCGTCGGCCCGGAAGCATGGCGCTCCGCTACCCCAAAGGCCAAGTTCGTCATCATCAATTTACCCTTCAAGCAGATCGCAGTGAAAAAGCTGGCGCTGAGAAAGAAAACTGTGATGGCGATCTACGCGGAAGAAACCGGCGGAGATAAGACGATCTCGGTTATGTATTGGGATGGCAAGAAGTACCGCTATCAGCCGCTTGGCTCCGGCATGGAGTAGAAACCCGGACGTCAGCCGTCTGATCTCAGACGTCGAATCCCAGTCTTTGATGCCGAATCACGGCTCCGACCCTTCGATCTCGTTGCACCCGCTATAATCTTCCCGCGATGAATCTGGAACAGAAGCTCGCCGAACTGAAAAAGCGGGACCACCTCGCCGAAGAGGGCGGAGGAGAGCAACGCCGCGAGCGGCAGCACAAAGAAGGCAAGATGTCGGCACGGGAGCGAATTGAGTTTCTGCTCGATGAGGGATCGTTCGAGGAGACCGACAAACTGGTGACGCATCGCTCCGATGACTTCGGTATGGCCGAACAGAAATACTACGGCGATGGCTTTATCACCGGTTACGGACGCATCGACGGCCGGCTGGTATTCGCTTTCGCCCAGGACTTTACTGTATTTGGCGGGTCCTTGTCGGAAGCCAATGCCGCCAAGATTGTGAAGATCATGGACCTCGCTGCCAAGATGGGTGCGCCCATGATCGGGCTGAACGACTCCGGCGGCGCCCGCATTCAGGAAGGCGTGATGTCCCTGGCGGGCTACGCCGACATTTTTCTGCGCAATACTCTTTACAGCGGAGTGGTGCCGCAAATTTCGGCGATCATGGGACCGTGCGCGGGTGGCGCCGTGTACTCGCCCGCCATCACCGATTTCATCGTGATGGTGGACAAGACTTCCTACATGTTCATCACCGGTCCGGATGTGATCAAGACCGTCACCCATGAAGAAGTCACCAAAGATCAGCTAGGCGGCGCTCACACCCACAACGAGACTTCCGGTGTGGCTCACTTCATGGCGCATGACGACGCCGAATGTTTGTCCATGGTTCGCGAGTTGTTGAGCTTTCTTCCGTCCAATAATCTCGACGATCCGCCGCGCAAGGCCTGCACCGATCCAATCGACCGCGCTGACCCTACTCTGGACAAGATCGTTCCCGACCAATCGAACCAGCCCTACGACATGAAAGATGTGATCCACGCCGTGGTGGATGACGGCTATTTCTTCGAGGTGCAAGACCTGTACGCGAAAAATATTGTGGTGGGCTTCGCCCGTCTGAATGGACGCTCCGTGGGCATCGTCGCCAATCAGCCGGCATTTCTTGCCGGCACTTTGGATATCAATGCGTCCATCAAAGGCGCCCGTTTCGTGCGCTTTTGCGATTGTTTCAACATCCCATTGGTCACGTTTGAAGATGTACCCGGATTTCTGCCCGGGACCAACCAGGAATATGGCGGAATTATCAAGCACGGTGCCAAGCTCCTGTTCGCGTTTGCGGAGGCGACTGTCCCGAAAGTCACGGTGATCACACGCAAAGCCTACGGCGGGGCGTATTGCGTGATGGCGTCCAAGCACATTCGCACCGATGTGAATTATGCCTGGCCGACGGCGGAGATCGCCGTCATGGGCCCCGAGGGCGCAGTGGACATTGTCTACAAACGAGATTTGGAGAAAGCTGAAAATCGCGAAGCGGTCCGCCAAAAGAAGATCGAGGAATTCCGCGAGCGCTTTGCCAATCCCTACGTGGCGGCTGACCGCGGCTTCGTGGATGCTGTCATCCAGCCGCGGGAGACCCGCAAGAAGCTAATTCAGGCGCTGGCCATGCTGGAGACCAAGCGGGATAAGAACCCGCCGAAAAAGCATGGGAACATACCGCTGTAGGCAGGTTCTGATGAACAGTAGAAGGGAGTTAGAAGGACGCACTTACGATGAATATCCTCAGCGCGTTGCGGCTCCCGTTCCTGACCGTACGAACTGCGCATCCCTAGCGCAAGCCATCTTGCATTCTTTTCGGGGACGAGCGCTCGTGCAGCTCACAGACTAGGGACAGTCTGATTGGATCCCGCACGGGCGGGGACGCCCGCGCCTACATTGGCAAGTCGAAACCCTTCACTCCATTTCCGGATCTTGCGCCTGAACGGTTTCGCATTGCAGCGATAGCGACAAAACTTGCCGAGGATTCTGTTTCGATCGCGGTCGTCTCCCCTTCGTATTCTTCCTGCTGGCTGTAGCTTTGTATTGATTCGGGCTCGGCGCGAAATCCAACATCAGCTTCTTCGCGGGAACGCGAACACGGGAAAGGGCGATATCCTGAGAAACGTCAGGCAGGACGGGGCAGGGAGCTTCAGAAATCACTTGCGGCTGATGCGGCGAGGTTAAGGGAGGGGAGAAAGAGACCATCCGTAGGCACCAAATAAGAATCCCGAGGTGATGTTGAACTCATTCGTCTCGGCCAGTAGCTCGCGTTAGACCCTTGCCGACCTGACCTCGCTGCTTCCCTTGCGGGACGCTGGAGCGATCTTTGCTTGGGCTCCGGGCTTACCGCCAACCGGAAAAACCTGTTCAACGCCTCGGGACTCTATCTTGCCTTTGACATGATGTTCGTGTTCGCCTCAACCAGCGCTTTGCTATAGACCCTTACTGACCCTCCCGGCCTCATCTTGCGATGTTTCCGAGTGACCACGCTCGAGTCCCGGACGCTGCACCAACTGGGTAAACTTGGGACGTGTCAAAGAACGAGTATGTTTTTACTCCTTCCATTTTTAGAGTCAATGAAAAACTGGGAACTCTATGTGCTTTGTCTGCAATCGAGTGCAGCCTCTCCACAAGCATCTGACCAGATTTGGTGCAGGTTCCTCGGCGGAGAGTCCTGCAAATTCGCTTTGCAAGCGGATTTCGCTTGTCTTGAAGGTTGGGTAGGACTCTGAACCACAATTCGTCAATGTGGAAAATGAAGCGCAATCCGCGAGAGAAGCGGACTCCACAAGAACACTATCTCTTGGCCGACCGCTTCAAGTTCTTATTCGGAGGCGGGATGGGGAACTCGCCATCTTCATCGTAAAACTTTCTCGGTCCGTGGTCGGACTTGGCCTGAGGCATGGGCTTCTCGCCCTTTGAACTGAAGTATGCACTGTCGGCAGCCGCCACCAGAGGGCTGGTCGTGGTGTACATCGCCTCGTCGAACACACCGCCAGCCGGAGCGTTGGCCACGGCAAATACGCCAAAGGCCTGACCGTTGACGTAGGTGGTCGAGAGGTAGTCAGCGACCATCAGCCCAGAAAACGTGTTGGGAAGCCAACTGGTGCTCATGGGTCCAGCCAGTTGGACGGGGGCGCTCCAGGTCTGGCCGCCATCCTGGGAGGAAACAAAACCGACATCCATGTTGCAGACCGTCCCGCAATTGGAAACTGGATAGTAGTAGTAGGTGAGCGTGAGGTGCGCGGTGGGGCCAGAGGTGGCCGGATCGATCCCCAGCCCGGGAATGAAGTGATCGACCGTGCTGGTGATGGGGTCGATCGGAATTCGGGTCAGACGCGTCCAATTCGTGCCGTTGGTTGAAGTACTGAGCACAAGGTCATTGGAGGGGCACCCGGTGCGGAAGCTGCAATCGCCCCAGACGACGTACACGTTTCCCGCGCTGTCGATTGCCGCAGAGGGCAGAGGGCCGCTACGCAAGTTGCCAGCCTCAGCATGATCGGCAATCAATGCGATGAGGACAGAACTGCTCCAACTCGCACCGCCATTCGTAGAGCCGAACGAGAGCATCGAGTTCGACAAACCTTCGATGGGGACGATGACCGTCCCGTTGGGCTGGACAAGCGGCTGCCCTCCGACTCCGTGCGCCCGATCGGCTGTAGTCAGTGCTGGTCCCCAGGTGAGTCCTCCGTCAGTCGAGGTATTCATCTCGATCAAGGCTTGGCTCGATGGATCGTCCCACTCCACGTAGCAGCTACCATAGAAGGGACTGCTGGCGGCGTTATCGCAGACAATCCAGTTCTTGTCCGGACTGCCGGTGGTGGTAACGGCGATGGGATGCCCCCAGTTGATGCCATCCGGGGACCGACTAACTATCACTTGGTAGGAGGTGCCAATGGCCAACGAAGAGATCAGCCACGTGGCGTGGGCGGCGTCAAATGCGACCGAAGCATCGCTGACAGCGGTAAAGGCGCTGCCACCCTGAAAGGTGGTGATGCCAGGAAGAACTCCGCTGCTCCAAGTGGCGCCGGCGTCGGTGGATGTGGCGAAGCCGATGTCTCCTCCACCTCCGCCAAAAATGCGGCCAACCTGAAATGCGGTCACGATGGTTGAACCAAAGGCAAACGTGCTAGGTTCCACTTCGGTGTCGTGCTGGCCGCTGGAGTTGGTGCACGTGTCGCTACTCAATTTAATGAGTGGTCCTTGAGACGGGGCTACGCCTTGCACCACCCCCGAACCGCAGGTCTGAGCGGCTGGCGTCATTTCCCTGGAAGATCCGGAACCGCAGGCCGACAGCAGTGCCAGGAGCAGTCCGATCGCAATCAAAGCGGGCAAACACATTCGTCTGTGTCCACTTTCGAAAGCGGCATATGGCTTCATAACAGAGTCCTGGATGGCGTCGGGCTAAGCGCCGAAAAAGATTGCGGCGCGGCGCAGTTTGACGAAAGTACCGCGTCGCGAGCGCCCGGTCAATGTGAAGAAATGTTCACAGGCCAGCGAGCGACTTGAGCCAGTGTCCTCTCCAAGTCACTTATCGTGCCCTTCCCCGCCCGCTACAATCGCCTTGGGGAGAAAATCTATGACGATATTCAATGAGGGACGCCCCAGGGTGATCGACGCGAATCCAGGCTCGCTGTTCCGCCTGGTCGGCATCGGGGCGGCGGCGTTTCTGCTGGTGATTTTATTGTTTGCTTCCATCACCAAGGTGGGCACTGGTCACGTGGGAGTACTAACGCTGTTCGGACGCGTGACCGGAGAAATGCTGCCCGAGGGCATTCATCTTATCAATCCGCTTAAGACCAACAACGAACTTTCCATTCAGACTCAGACCATCAAGGAATCGGCCAATGTTCCATCCAGCGAGGGTTTGATGATGAACCTGGATACTTCACTTATCTACCAGCTCAACCCGGATAAGGCCGCTGAAGTCTTCCAGAAAACCGGTGCTAATTACGAAACTGTCGTCATAGAACCCATGCTGCGCGCCGCGATCCGCGAGGCCACGGCATCGCACTCGGCGAATGCTCTTTATACGGGTGAACGCGAGATGGTGGCCAAGCAGGTGCAGGATCAATTGGTCACCCAACTTGTACCCCGTGGCATTGTGGTCGAAAATGTCTTATTGCGAGACATCCAACTGCCCGCTACTCTGAAGGCTTCCATCGAGTCCAAACAGCAAGCCGAACAAGAAGCTCTCGCCATGAGCTTCCGTCTACAGAAAGAAACCCAGGAGGCACAGCGCAAGCGGATTGAAGCGGCCGGCATCCGCGACTTCCAGCAGATCGTGGCCCAGGGCATCAGTCCGCAATTATTGGAGTGGAAAGGCATTGAAGCCACAGAGAGCTTGGCCAAGAGCGGGAATGCAAAAGTGGTCGTGATCGGCAATAACAAGAATGGCCTGCCGCTGATCTTGGGACAGTAGCGCACAGGTCAGAGGTCTCACGTATCAGGTTTCAAATTCACGAGCCAACAACTGATACTGAGCCCAACATTATCCGCTGCTACCATGACTGTGTGTCAGCCCTCCTAGATGTCCGGCAGTTGACAGTTGAATTTTCCACTACGAGCGTGGGGACCCGCGACTCGCTCGTCCCGAAGTTAACTGCCGTTCGCGATCTCAGTTTCGCCATCGGATCAGGCGAAGTTCTCGGGCTGGTCGGCGAATCGGGATCGGGCAAGTCCGTCACTTCCCTCGCCCTGATGCGGCTTCTTCCACCGCAGGCGCGAGCCACCGGAGAAATTCTCCTGTCGAACAATGGGAATTCAGAGCACGATCTTCTAAGACTTGCGGACGAAGAAATGCGTACTCTCCGAGGCTCTCGCATCGCTATGATCTTCCAGGAACCGATGACGGCGCTGAATCCCGTGATGAAGGTAGGTGATCAAGTCGCCGAGGCAGTTCTCGCGCATGGTAAAGTTTCGCCGCAGGAGGCCTGGTCTCGTGCTGTGGCCGCGATGAACGATGTTGCAATCCCCGATGCCGAGCGCCGAGCTCGAGATTATCCCTACCAGCTTTCGGGAGGCATGCGCCAGCGCGTGATGATTGCGATGGCAATTGTGAACCGCCCCCAGCTGCTCATTGCAGATGAGCCCACCACCGCGCTCGACGTTACCATCCAGGCACAAATTCTCGATTTGTTGGCCGAACTGCGTTCCAAGTTTGGCCTCACCATGCTTTTCATCTCGCATGATCTGGCCGCGATCTCGCAAGTCGCTGACCGGGTGGCAGTGATGTATGCCGGTAGCCTGGTGGAATTGGGTTCGAAACAAGAAATCTTTCACGCGCCGGCCCACCCCTACACACGCGGTCTTTTGAATGCAGTGCCGACGCTTACAACTGATCGCACGCGTCCCCTGGAAACCATCGAAGGGACAGTGCCACCACTGCACGCGGTTCCCACCGGATGTCCCTTCGAACCACGCTGCAGTTTTCGCATCCCAGAGTGCGCGCAAGCACTGCCGCCGCTGGTCGAAGTAACGCCCGGACATTGGGCGAGGTGCCCGGTGGTCAATCTACCCGCATAGGGAGATGTCCCATCGCTATTCCGCAACTACCGGTCGTGCCTACACCCACGCATGGGTCTATAATCGCCAGTTTGTCCGGTGATACGTGCGTCTTCTTCTTCTAAGCGACATTCACAGCAACGTCGAAGCTCTGGACGCCTGCCTTGCCGCCGCCCCGGCCCACGACGTCGTCATCAATCTGGGCGACATGGTGGGTTATGGCGCCAGCCCTAACGAAGTCATCGAGCGCTCTTTAGGCCTGGGGAAGATTTTTGTCCGCGGTAATCATGATAAAGCGGCCAGTGGTGGCATGGATCTTAGGGACTTCAATCCCATCGCTGGGTTGGCAGCACTATGGACCCGTGATCAGCTCATTCAGCAGAATCTGGAATGGCTGCGGGCGTTGCCACGCGGACCCATCCAGATTGCCGACTTGCCCGGCATGCAGTTCGTTCACGGCTCTCCGTTGGATGAGGATGAATACGTGGTCACTCTACGCGATGCGATTGAGCCCCTGATGGTATCCGCGACGCCTCTTACGTTTTTTGGGCACACTCATCTGCAGGGAAGTTTCTCGACCAACGATGTTGCAAGCGATGCCTTTCGTCCCGAGTACCGGACGATCGGCCAGAGCGAAACCACAGAGTACCCAATCAAAGATGGCGTGCGCTACATGGTGAACCCGGGGTCAGTCGGGCAGCCGCGCGACGGCGACTGGCGAGCTGCCTTCGCCCTCTATGACTCCGAGGCCCGCATCGTGACCTTCTGCCGCGTGCCCTACAATCTGAAGGGAGCCCAGGAACGCATCATGGCGGCGAATCTGCCGCAGCGGCTGGCCACGCGCTTAGCGACAGGAAGATAGCGTGTGGAATAGCCACGCGAGAGCGTTGCCGACCGCCGTTGTACACTTTCGTCCATGCCTTCTTTCTCCCGCTCAGCCCGGGGAAGCAGAGATCTCTTTGATCGCGACGCTAAGACACCCGAGCATTACCTGATAGCGCACAGCGACGGCGGCGCCCGCGGAAACCCAGGCCCCGCAGGATATGGAGTTGTCCTTGAAGATGAGTCAGGCAAGAAAGTTGCCACGCTCAGCGAGTACCTCGGACACCAGACCAACAACTTCGCCGAGTATCAAGGCCTCATTGCCGCGCTTGAATACGCACTCCAACATGGATACAAGGCGCTCAAGGTCATCAGTGACTCGGAACTGCTGGTGCGACAGATCAAGGGCATCTACAAGGTGAAGAACGCCGTTTTGCAGGAGCTGCACGGCCGCGCCAAGCAATTGATTGGACAGCTTGAGTGGTTTTCCATCGGCCATGCGCTGCGGGAAGACAATCAGGAAGCCGATCGCCTGGCCAACGCCGCGATGGACAGGGGCATGGGACGGCGGTTGAAGAAATGACGGCTCAGAAACGGGGCTCCGCCCCGTCTGTGAGACCGGGAGCGTAACCCGCATAGGTGCTAACTTAAGACGGAGTTCCTTCCGAGTTGCCCGTGACACACTCAGAACTCGTGAATTCTCAGCTGTTCGATCAGATGACGGCGCTATACCCGCATTGGGTAGCCAATCAGCCGTGGTTGATGTTTGGATTCCCAGGGCATAACTCACATCAACCGCGGTAGCCGGTCCTTACGCACTTTGGAGGAAGCCGCGGACGATGAGCTAGCTCATATTCAGGAGCACAGAATTCGATTTCAAAAAAAAGGAGAACAACAATGACAACGAAAGGAAAAGTCTTAGTGCTGGTATCGAGCGGTCATGGCTTGTCCTTGAAAGATGGCAAGGTTTATACCGGCGCTGGCTACTACCTCAACGAGCTGACGGTTCCGGTTCGCGCCCTGATGAAGGAGGGCTACGAAATCACTTTCGCCAACCCCAAAGGCAACACGCCGCAAATGGATGTCCATTCAGCTGTAGCCGACTTCTTCGGTGGAGACGAGGCTAAGCTTCAGGACTATCTAAAATTCCGCGACACCCTGACCGGGCTCAAAAATCCAACTCGTATCTCGGATGTCATCGCATCGGGCCTGGATCAATATGACGCTGTTTTCGTCCCCGGCGGCCATGGCCCGATGATGGACCTGCTCGATGATCCCGACGCTGGCACCGTGATGAGACACTTTCATAAAACATCCAAGCCCACGGCAGTTCTCTGCCATGGCCCGATTTCACTTCTCTCGGCTCTTCCGAATTCGACGGAGGTGGTCGCCGCGCTGTCGGCGGGCGGTGCCGCCGGAGCACACGCAAAGGCTCAAGGCTGGATCTATTCCGGATATAAGATGACTATCTTTTCGACAGCGGAAGAGCAGCAGCGGGAGCCGCTTGAGATTGGTGGTAAGGTTCTCTTCTACCCGGACTTCGCCTTGCGTACGGCGGGCGGTGACGTAAGCGTGGTCGATCCATGGAAGAGCTACGTCCTTCAGGATCGCGAGCTGATCTCAGGTCAGAACCCGTTCTCTGATGAAGCGCTTCTGAAACTTCTTCTACCGGCACTCAATCGGAGGAGGGAGTCGGTTTCAGCGGCATAAGAATCGGAGGGAAACCGGGGACAGGCGGGAGGCGTTTCCATTTTTCGGCGATGGAAATTAGTCAACGTCCCGTCTGTCCCCAGTTTTTCCCACGAGATGTTCGGCCGCATACGCAGTCTACCCGGGGGGACCAATGGCGGAGACGTTCGAAGCATACCGAACTCGAGTCCTAAGCTATCTTGGCGATGAGGAGCCCATCGGTGTCCAACAAGCCACCCCATCGCAGCTCGATCGGCGTCTGCGCGATGTCGCGCCCGAGGAGTTGATCCGGCGTCCTGCACCTGAAAAGTGGTCAATCGCCGAGATCGTAGCGCACTTGGCGGACGCGGAGCTGGCGATGGGGTGGCGATTGCGAAACATGCTGGCGAATCCGGGCGTGGCCTTAACGTGGTGGGATCAGGCCGTCTGGGCGGAGCGCTTGGGTTACGCGCAGCAAGATGCGAGCCTTTCGGCAGGGGTCTTTCGGGCGCTGCGCGAGAGCAACCTGCGACTGTTGGAGTCGGTCCCGCGCGAACGGTGGGTGGAGTGCTATGGGGTCCACGAGGTACGCGGACGGCAAACGGTCGAGGAGTTCGTCCGCTTGGAAGCGGCACACGACTTGAACCATCTTCGGCAGATCGACCGCATCTTGGGTGGGTGTATGCAGCGGTAGCCGTTTGGCTGCCAACGCCTCGGATAAACCGGGGACAGACGTGACTGACCCCATTGTTCGCAGAGAAAATGGGGGACAAAACCGGGGACAGACGGGACGTTCCCCAATTTCCATTCGTCGAAAAATTGGTGAACCTGTTGGAAAGTCGCCGGAAATTGCGATACCAATGTATCGCGCGATACCTTGCTCTAATTGTTTTTCCTTTCGGCGTCAGGCTTAATGGTCAGCAGGTATGAACACGAAAGAACCAGAATCAGCAGATGAACACCGTTTATCGGATTGGAGACGTCAATGAGCAGCGTACAAATCGACCAGAAGAGCTATGAGATGCCCCCGCGAGAGGGGATCAGCATCGCGCAATTTCTTACCGTCGCCGACATCGAGCGATCGGCGCGCTACTACGAAAAGGTCTTCGGCGCTCGCATTCTGAGCCTGGGTGACGGCAACGCGCCTGGGTACCTTCAGCTTGCGAATATCTGGATGATTCTGAACGTTGGGGGCGGGCCGACCCCGGATAAGCCGACGGTAACGCTCAGCGTCCCCGACCCGAATCACATCAACAGCTTTATGAATTTCCGCGTGGCGGATATTCAAGCGTGCTACAAGTTATGGAAAAGTCGAGGAGCCGAGTTCATCACGGAGCCGATACCCAAGTACGGCGAGATACGCTGCTACATCCGCGATCCTGACGGCTATATCATCGAAGTCGGACAGAGCACCGACCTCACGTACGGTTAACGCTCGGCCCTGAAAAAGCATTCTCACAGTCCTGGGCGTGTGGTCGGCAACTCGGAAGCAATATCTGGGAGGCGCGGGACTCCGCCCCGCCTGCTCGTTCGCGGGCGTTGCCCGTGCCTACACCATCAATCTGCTGCCGATGTGTGGTCGTGTACGATCTTCCATCCATCTGGGAGTCTGCGAAAGACCAGCGTGAACAATCCGTGCGGCGCTTTCCCATCGGACATTGTCAGCTTCCAGGAACCACGCACGAATGCGGCGTCAGGAGCGAGAGCTTCGATGTTCAAATCCGAAAATTCCAGTTTCCCCATCTCCCGGCCTTCGCTCTGGTAGGACTTGCGATAGCGATCAAGCGTAGATTGCCAACCCGCAGTTATCCGGACGCCGGAGAAAAACGTCGGCTCGGGCGAATTCCAGTAGCCAGCCATGAAACCTTCCAGATCGTGACGGTTCCAGGCGTCCTGCTGATGCTGAAGGACGCGCTGCACCGCGGATGTTGCCTCTAAGGCTGAGTCTTGCGCCCTCGCCGCAAGCGTCGGAAACAATAGAAGACCGAGGATCAACGAGATAGTCCGTATTCTTCCCTCCGAGGCGCACAGTGTCGCACAGATTGAATGTTGAGGAGATGCTTCTTAGCGGAGGGATTTTCAGACGCGGGAAAAGTTGTTGTTTACGCCCGGCCCTTCTTAGCTACCGCTGCCTTGGCGCCTGCAACTTCCCAGGGACGCTTCGGCTTGTCTGCGGCGGGCTTATCGCGGTCCACGACGCGGTCATACTGGTAGGATTCGCTCACCGTGCCGAGCGATTCGTTATACAGGCTAGGCAGTCCGAGACCCTCTTTTAATTCTTCCGTGAACTGTTGCAGCGCCTTCAAATGATCTGCAGTGGCCGGGACTTCAGTCTTGGCGGTCTTTAGAAATTGCTGATATCCACGATTGACCAGCTTGGAAATCTCGCTGCCGATCAGGTAGCCGGGATAGGCGAAGATTTTAACGCCATCATCTCCGTTCTTCTGGATGGCGGAGGAGACATTATATTTCTTGAGGAACACGCGCCCCTGCGTGCCCGGGGCTTCGAGTAAATCAAAGCCGTGCTCGCGCAACCAGCTTAGCGCGTCTTCATAAGTACGATGTTCCACCTTGGTTGACATTCTGTTGTACTCGTCCCTTCGTTCTTTCCTCGATAACTTAGATGCTGGATTTCAGAAAAAGTGCATTCTTCTATTCTCTGAGGATCGAATTAAGCTCCTTTATAATCTAACCTCTCATAGTTGACGCCTGCTTTTGCCATTTGTGCAGATTACGATAGTCACGATTTCGTGCCGCAATTTATGCGACGAGTGTCTTCTAAAACGACGAAAACGCACCATCCACATGCAAAGGCAAGGAAAGAAATGCGTCCAGTCGCGCATGACTTCGGTCCGCTCGGCCAGCGCAGTCTAGAGCGCATCGGGAATACTCCGTTGTTGCGTCTGGAGCGCGTGACTCGCGACCTGCCCGGCATCGAGATCCTGGGCAAGGCGGAATGGTGCAATCCCGGAGGATCGGTGAAGGACCGCGCCGCGTCCAATATCGTGGCTGAAGCCCGTGCCAGCGGGAACTTCGGACCGGGCAAGATCCTGCTCGATTCCACCAGCGGAAATACAGGCATCGCATACGCCATGATCGGGGCGGCAGAAGGATTTCGGGTGACGCTATACATGCCGGAAAATGTTTCGGTCGAGCGCAAGCGCATCCTGCAGGCCTACGGCGCGAACATCATTTACACCGACCCCGGGGACGGCTCCGACGGAGCGATCCGCGCGGCGCGCGAACTCTACGCTAAGCAGCCGGACGAATATTTTTATGCCAACCAGTATGGCAACGACGCCAACTGGCGGGCTCATTACCATGGCACAGCCAACGAAATCTGGCAACAAACCGAGGGACGTATCACCCACTTTGTTTCCATGATGGGCACCAGCGGAACCTTCGTGGGCACCACGCGACGTCTGAAGGAGCTGAATCCGAAGATCGGCTGTATCTCGCTGCAGCCCGATTCGCCGTTCCACGGAATCGAAGGGGCGAAGCACATGGCCAGCGCCATCGTGCCGAAAATTTACGACCCCAGACTGGCCGATCAGGATATTGGAATATCCACCGAAGAGGCCTACGCGATGGCCATACGCTTGGCCCGCGAAGAAGGCCTGTTGGTCGGCATCTCCGCGGCCGCAGCGGTCGTAGGGTGTCTCCAAATAGCTCGACAGCTCAAGAAGAACGAGCCCGCTGTTTTTGTGACCATCCTGTGCGACTCTGGCGACAAATATTTGAGCGAGAGGTTCTGGGAAGAAGGATGAGATTCCAAATTGCAGATTTTTGATTTCAGATTGAACAAGCTAGGGATTGCTTTCGAAATCTGCAATCTGAAATCTACAATCTGAAATTCGAACCAATGCTGAAGCTCGGCAAGTCTCACTACGATTCGATTCGCGGCCACGGCGAAGAAACTTATCCGCACGAATGCTGCGGAGTTTTGCTCGGCCGGATGGATGGTGACGAACGCGTCGTGACTTCCACCGCTCGCGCCGGCAATACGCGGACGGATTCCGCACACAACCGTTACAACATCGATCCTAAAGATTTGATCCGTATTCAGCGCGAAGGTCGCGAGCGTGGCGAGGACATCATTGGCTTCTACCACTCGCATCCCGATCACCCCGCACTGTGGTCTTCGACCGATCTAGCTGAAGCCCATTGGTTCGGCTGCTCTTACGTGATCACCAGCGTGGAGAAGGGCAAGGCTGTGCTGACCAATTCGTTCGAGTTGAGCGGCAGCGATGAGAATGACAAAAAGCTGGTGGATGAGAAAATTGAAGTGTTATGACCTGTGTGTTTCGCGGGCGCCCTCGCCCGCGAAGCTTGGACGGGGCCGCCGCCTTTTTATGAACGAAGCCTGTAGGCCCCCCTGTCCGTGAAATCGAGGATTTTCAAGTCCCGAAGCACTTGAAGTTGCTGACGGATTTTCGGCCGTACGTTCCGATTGCGAGGATGCGCCGCTTGCAGTTCCGTCTCCAGTTGGTATAGCTCCTGAAGAAAAAACTGAGACTTTCCCAATCGGCGGATGGCGCTGAGAACGTCTACAGTCCACCCCCTCAAAGACGGGGGCAGTTCGGCCAACCCTCTGACGCGCTCAAATTCTCGCCGAACCTGTTCTTCTGGCTCAGGCATGCCGGACGATACGATCGCGATTTTGCCGTCTTCAGGAATGCCGCTCAGCAGAATATTGCAGCCCACCCATCCTGCGAGCTCTCGCGGGCGAGGGCGCCCGCGCCACCCCCCGTCTGCATCCTCCGCCCTTTCTGTGGCATCATTTATGCATGCCCAAGATTCACATACCGACGCCTCTACGTCAGTACGCCGGGAAACAGCCTGACATCGAGGTCAAAGCTTCAACCATCGGCGAGGCGCTGTCAGGATTAGTGGCTCAGCACCCGGATCTGCGCCGCCACCTTTACACCGACGAAGGGAAACTTCGTGCTTTCGTGAATGTTTACCTGAACGATGAAGACGTCCGCTACCTGCAAAAGGAAGCTACGGCAGTGAAGGACGGTGATAGTATTTCCATTGTGCCTTCGATCGCGGGAGGCCGGAGTTGATTGACGAATTGGCAGATTTAGGGATTGTCGAATTGAAACCAGAGCTTACAAACCGCTGTTGTCGTCCTTCCTGTCGTTAGCCGTTCGTCGTTTAGGGCTAAATTCGACAATCCGTAAATTCTAAAATCTGGAAATTCGCTGAGGTTTTTCATGGCCACCATCACTGAAGTCACACCCGAAGCCGCTACTCTCTCGAACGACGAAATCCTGCGCTACTCGCGCCACCTGATCATGCCCGAGGTTGGCATGGAAGGCCAGTTGAAACTCAAAGCCGCGCGGGTGCTGTGCATCGGGGCAGGCGGGTTGGGTTCGCCGCTGGCGCTTTATCTTGGAGCCGCGGGTGTAGGCACGCTCGGCATTGTGGACTTCGACGTGGTGGATTACACCAATCTGCAGCGGCAGATCATTCACTCGACGGCCGACGTGGGCCGCAAGAAGCTCGATTCCGCGGCGGAGAAGTTGAAGGCGATCAATCCGTTTCTGAATATTCGCAAGTTCGAAACCCGCCTCAGTAGCGACAATGCACTCGAGTTGTTCCGCGAATTCGACATCATCGCCGACGGCACCGACAATTTTCCCACCCGCTATCTGGTGAACGATGCTTGCGTGCTTACTGGCAAGCCTAATGTTTACGGTTCGATTTTCCGCTTTGAGGGCCAGGCCAGCGTGTTCGCTACGGAAGAGGGACCATGCTATCGGTGCTTATATCCCGAACCGCCACCTCCGGGGCTGGTTCCTTCCTGCGCGGAAGGGGGGGTGCTCGGTATTCTCCCCGGACTCGTCGGTGTGATCCAGGCGACGGAAGCCATCAAGCTGATTTTGGACAAAGGCGATGCTCTGATCGGACGATTGCTGCTGGTCGACGCTCTGGGGATGAAGTTCCGCGAGCTCAAGTTGCGCAAGAATCCGGACTGCCCGGTTTGCAGCGAACATCCAACAATCACGAAGCTGATCGACTACAACGAATTTTGCGGTATTCGCGGCGAGGAGAAGCCAGTGGAAACAGCGGTTCCAGAACTTCAGGTGGAAGAGCTCAAGCGCCGGCTGGATGCAGGCGATGACCTGTTCGTGCTCGATGTGCGCGAGCCTCACGAATACCAGATCTGCAATATCAATGGCTATCTAATTCCTCTCGGCGATCTACCCAAGCGGGTGAACGAGCTCGATTCCAGCCGGGAGATTGTGGCCCATTGCCGTTCGGGCGCACGAAGCGCCAAAGCGGTGGATTTCCTGCGGCAGGCGGGATTCAAGAAAGTGCACAATCTGTCGGGCGGAATCCTGGCCTGGGCCGATCGCGTGGATCCCAAGATGCCGAAATACTAGAACCGCTCCCCGCGTTGGTATTGTCTGTTTCCGGGCGACGGGCGCTCTCCCGCGCCCGTTCTTCCGATGCTAAACCCCGCACCCTTAGTGGGCTAGATTAGGACAAATGCTGCGCTTTTGAGGTCTGGCGACTAGCCCCAACTAATGATTGCCCGATTCTTCAACTTCTGATATCTTTTGCGGCCAACAGCGAACCCACCAGACTACAGAATCTCCGATCGTACGTGGGCCCCTTTGGTCTCCGCTTCTGGTCTCCCTGGGTTCTCCCTTTGATCGCATGCATGCCTGGCTTTTTGGCCTGAGTTGGATGCTATCGTCTGGCTTGCAGAATCGACAGACTTCAAAGGGTCATGCTAAGAGACACGCAAGCGCCGATCCTGATGAGGAGATCACGGTCGTGTTCGGTAATCGAGGTAAATCTCTTGTCAAAGATAAGGGAGTATTCAAAAGACCTTCGCGCCAGCGGGATAGGCGCGCCGGCGACCCAGGGAAAAAATCATGTGTTCAGGAGTCCGCGATGAATTTGATCAGGAGACATGAAAATATCCGATTGAACTGGGCTATCCTTGCGATTTTGCTGATTATTTCGGCAATGGCGTTGGCCCAAGCTCCGAACGACAAGAACAAGAAGAGTTCGCCGCCACCGCCTGCTCCGGCGAAGCCGGCTGCGCAGAACGCGCCCGCTTCCGGCAACCGTCAGTCAGGCAACGCCGCTTCGGGAGCGAATACGGGTCGCCCTGGGAACACGGCCCCGGGAACAAACGGCGCACGCGGACCGAACGCTGGGCGACCTGCGAATACGGCGCCCGGAGCCAACAACACGCGCGGGCCGAACGCAGGACGGCCAGGTAACACAGCGCCTGGAGCCAACGGTGCGCGCGGAGGCAATGCGACCGGGAACGCGGCCCGCGGCGGCAACGCCAATGCCTCCAAGGCAGCTCCCGGAGCAAATGCTGGTCGGCCAGCGGCGGCAAACCGCCGGGGCCCACCGACCACAACTCGCGAGATCACCAGCAAGTCAGGAGCGAAAATCCAGGCGAGCTATCGAGGCGGGCACGTTCGTACTGTGCAAACCCGCAATATGAGAATCGACCATAAAGCGCACGGCGAACGAAAAATCGTGAGCCAGCGCAACGGACGCCAAATCGTGGCCACAGGCCGTGGTCGAGGCTACATGCAGCGCCCGTACTATTCGCACGGGGGCCGCACTTACGTCCAGCGCACGTATTACGTGGGTGGACGTCCATACGTCTACGCGTATCGCACCTACTACTATGGCGGACAACCCTATTACGGCTACGCCCCGGCTTATTACTATCAGCCGGTTTATTACGGATGGGCCTACAATCCGTGGCCTGCCCCTGTTTATTACAATTGGGGTTGGAATGCTCAACCCTGGTACGGCTATTACGGTCCGTACTACTCCCCATATCCCGCTTACCCTACCGCTTCCTTCTGGCTTACCGACTACTTGATGGCTGAGAGTCTCCGGGCTGCCTATGAAGCCCAGCAAGCTGGTTCGCTGGGCGCGCCGGGTTTACCAGGTGTCGCACCAGACTCGGCGGAGGCCATGGCCTCATTGTGGTCGACGGATGATCTGATCGCCACGAACCTGATGGCCGCTTATGGAGTTCAGCCGTACGCGATGACCGGAGGGACTCCGCAGGCGGCGGGCAAGGCACCCACTGCGCAAACGCAGATCAGTCCTGAGGTAAAGCAAGCAATTGCTGACGAACTGAAGAAGCAGATTGCCGCTGAACAGGCCGCTGCCTCGAATTCTCAGCAACCGGCCGCGAGCGGAGAGGAAGTGCCGCCCGCTCTGGATCCCAACAGCCGCATCTTCGTGGTCTCCAGCAACCTTGACTCGACAACCTCTGAGGGGCAGGACTGCTCGCTGACTCCCGGCGATGTGATTCTCCGAACGGGTGATAAGCCCGATGATGACCACAACGTCGATGCGACCGTCAAGAGTAGTAAGAAGGACGAGTGCCCCGTTGGCTCTACCATCGCGGTAGACGTGAGCGACCTGCAAGAGATGCATAATCACCTCCGCGAGACGCTGGATGCCGGTCTTAAAACGCTGGCAGAAAATTCGGGGAAGAACGGACTGCCTGCTGCTCCGGATACCACTACGAAGGGGGGAGAAGTGCCACCGCCTGCCGCAGATACCAACGTGGACAGCGAATTACAACAAGCACAGAAAGATGCTGACCAGGCAGAGGCGGACGTCCCGCAAGATTCTGGCGGGCAAGGATCGTCACAATAGGACGCTTAGTGTTTTTTGAGTTCTAACTACGCTGAACCCGACAGCTTTACAGGAGGATTTTGTCATGCGGGAGAGAATCGTAATTTCGATCCTGGTTTCGGTTTTGATTCTGGTCGTGATCTCGCCATCGCCGCTGGTTGCGCAAGCTGCACCGGCGGTTTCTCTGGAGGAACAACTTAAGGCGCAATACACAATGGTGAAGATGGGTGGCGATTCGAACGGACCTGCCGTATTGGAAGCTGGCACTCTGCTGGCCATCCAAAAGGGCGGGATTCTCGGTGTCCCCTACGGAAACATGAACTTGCTACCGGCGCATTACCAGGACGGAACCCTCCATCCTCCCGCTACGGCAACAAGCAATACGACTACCGCCATGGGGCAAAAGGTCTGTGGCCTTTTCGGTAAATGCAACAGCATGAAGGATCAGGTCGGGAAGCAGACAACGACGCGCTTGTTTCAGGTGGGCGAGAAGGTCTACCCCTCGAAGATTGAGGTCAATCCCGGCAAGGACATGATTGCACTGAGCGTCATCTCTTGCGACTCGTGTAACAAGATCGATCCGCCGACGTATTACAAGTCCGAGGTGATCTTCCAGTTCGCCAAGGGATATCTGGCGAAGGCCAGCGTACCCCAAGTGGAAGATACAATCGCCCAGGTGTTCTCCATGGACACCGGTGATGACGCACCGAACCAGGCGCAGAACCAAGGTGGTCAGCAGGGCGGCGGTGGCGGAGGCCAGGGCGGCCAAGGTCAGCAGGCGCAACAGCAACAACCCGAGCCCCAGACGATTCAGCTAGGACAGACCACCGACCAGGTGCAGGCGGCGCTGGGTAAGCCGGAGAAGGTAGTCAACCTTGGTCCCAAGATGATTTACGTCTACAAAGACCTCAAGGTGACGTTTGTAAACGGAAAGGTATCGGATGTGCAGTGAAACCGAGTAACGCCGAAAATTGCTTTTCCATGAAAAGAAAAAGACCGTTCTGCTAGGCGGTCATGTTTGCCAATCAATCCGACGCACAGTCGATTAAAAAAGGGGAGCCTTTGGCTCCCCTTTTTTTCACACTCAGTCAGAAAATCTAACTCTTATTTGTTACCGTCGGTCGAATCTACTTTGGCCGATTCGTTGCCGATGGCCAGCGAATACTTCTTGCCACCGAACCGAATTTCAGACAATGCCTTGCTACCGTCTGCGTTCATCCTGACGATGGTTAAGTCCGCCTGGGCTGGACGATCCAGATCGACCAACCGCGCCGGGACGGAGGCAACGACGGTCTTGCCTCGGAGAATGCTCAACTCTACGCTGGAGCCAGCACCTTCCCATTGCAGGCGATACTCGCCAGCCGCCAGTTGCTTCCCATTTATCGTTAACGGGTCGTTTAATTGCAATTGACCCTTGTTGGCCGCGAACACGCTTGTCGCCAGCAGCAAAGTTAGTCCCAGCAGCAAGCCCTTAGAGATCTTCGATACTTTCATGCGACTCCTTTTGTCTTTCCCGAAAACGTCGGGAACCGGTTTTGGGCGGCGGGACAATCGCTTTTGCGGAATAACTTGCGTTTGTCCGCGAAAGCCCTACAATGCTGCGTTGGGGTTAAGCGAAAAGAGCCAGGCCGCAAGACTTTGTGCTCTCTCCTTGAGGATGGTTCTCACCTGGGCCGCCAAACCGAAAGTGAGACCGTCCCCTTAACCCCTTAAACTTTTTCTTTCGACGACCAGGTTAGGTTGTTCATCAACCTGGTTTCCGATCCGTTGCCTGAAGATACGTTGCTCACAACCGAAAAGTTCCGCGATTGCGATTTTAGATTCATTCACCTCTTTGGACGATTCACTTACTCAGGCGTTAGCAATTCCCGCAAGAGGCTAAGTCGCACAACGTCTTTTTGTTTTGTCTAGCGCGTTCGTGCTGTATTGGTGCAACAAATCCGGCCGCACTTGATGCGCATAAAATTGTTGTGATGTTTGTTTGCTTGTAGAGACCTGTTTAGGACCCTCTGCGCGCTGCCGCGGAATCTAAGGTATCGTCAGCACTACTTTTCCAAAATTCTTCCGCTCCAATAACAGCCGATATGCTTCAGCAGCCCGCTCTAGCGGTAACACGTGTCCGACGACAGGATGCAAATGCCCTTGCGAAGTCCATGTGGAAAGCTTCTCCCAGGCATCTGCCATCAACTCGCGTTTCGCTGAGAGGTAGGTTAGCCATAGTCCATGTACACTCGCGCCCTTGGCGTAAAGAGCGCGGACATCGATCTCCGAGCGTTGGCCGGTCGCGTTCCCGTAGACAATCACGCAGCCGAAATCACGTACGCAGCGAATGCTCTTGGCGGTGTGCTCACCGCCGAGCATCTCGAACACCGCATCCACGCCCTCGCCGCGGGTTAGGTCTTTTATCGCCTGCTCATAGTCCGTCAGCTTGTAATTGATGCTATGTTGCAGGCCAAGCTGTTTCACCCGCGCCAACTTTTCTTCGGACGAAGAAGTTCCGTACATTTCTACGCCCAACAGTTTGCCGATCTGCACCGCGGCAGTTCCAACTCCTCCTGCGACCGCGTGGATGAACACTCGCGGCGCGTTGGCTTTTGGTTGTTGCAACAGGCCCGCTTTCCAGTAAGCGAAGTATGCGGTGAAGTAGTTGACTGGGAAAGCGGCTCCCTGTTCTGCGCTCCAGTCCGCCGGAACCGGCCAGAGCAGTTCGGTTTGAGCAGCAATGCGTTCAGCAAAGGCGGTCCACTGCGCGTATCCCATAACGCACTGCCCATCGCCTTCGCGCGTGCCACAGAACTCGCGCCCGGCTACCAAAGGTGGCTTCGGCGCTCCGGGATAACCGCCTTGTGCGGTCATAATGTCGGCGAAGTTGACGCCGCCTGCTTCCACTCGGACCATTTGCTGTCCTGGACCGGGGACGGGATCCGGAACCTCACGTACTTCCAGTACTTCAGGTCCACCTAAGCGACTGATGACAAGTGCCTTCATTCCTGGAGCAGTGTACCAGCGCCCTAACTCCGACGGCTTCCAGGCCGGCACACGACAGGTTGCGAGCGTATTGCGCCAGTCCCAAAGGCTTTACGCGGGGTATATACTGCCTGTCATATTGGTGTTCGTTCGCCCGGCTTTCCGGGATCGGAGCTGCGTTTCATCGTTAATTTATAAGGCTCCGCTTAACAAGCCGCTGGCACCATTTAATTGAGCAGGCTGGGTAAGCCAGGGCGGGACCTTAATGCGCGGCTGGCACTGCAACAAGGTCCAGGGGAGGCTACTTGTGGACTTATTCGTGGTTCGTCTTTTGTTCGTTATTATTGTTGCGATAACTTGTTACCTCATCGGTCCTTTTGGTCTCCCTCCCAAGTTCGATGCCGGTGTAGGCGCCGGCATCGGTCTGGCCATCGTGCTGTTTGAGTGGAAGCTGCGCGCCGTCAGTCTGACCCGGCTGATTGGGGCCGCAATCGGGAGCGTGCTCGGCATTTTCGGCGCGTACTTGTTTGCCTTGGTTATCCGCAATAGCATTCCGCCTGGTCACACCCAGAGTTTCCTACAGATCATGGTCATGTTGCTGATGGCTTACGTCGGCCTGATCGTGGGTGCAAACAAAGGCGACCTGCTCAACCTCGCGGCCTTGGGCGGCGTCTTCGGCGGCGAGAAGCAGTCGAGGAAGAGCTACAAAATACTCGACACCAGCGTCATCATCGATGGTCGGATCGCCGACATCGCGGAGACTGGATTCCTTGACGGCATCATCGTTACTCCCCAGTTTGTGCTCCGCGAGTTGCAACTGGTGGCCGACTCGGCCGACTCCCTGAAACGCAACCGGGGACGCCGCGGTCTCGATATCCTGCAGCGTCTTCAAAAAGTAGCTTCGTTGCAGATCCAAATCGTGGAAGACGACTTCCCCTCGGTCCGCGAAGTGGATTTGAAACTGATCGAGCTGGCTAAGCTATATGAAGGCAAAATCATCACCAACGATTTCAACTTGAACAAAGTTGCGCAGCTGCAGGGCGTCGAGGTCTTGAATATTAACGAACTTGCGAACTCACTCAAACCCATCGTGCTCCCCGGCGAGACGATGCGGGTCTTCATCCTGAAAGAAGGAAAGGAATACAACCAGGGGGTGGCTTACCTAGATGACGGCACTATGGTAGTCGTGGACAATGCACGCAAGATGATAGGGAAGACGATCGACATCTCAGTAACCTCCGTCCTTCAAACCACGGCGGGAAAAATGATCTTCGGGAAGTGGGATGAGCGCGCTGGAGTTCGAGCCGAGCCGCGCACAGCAGTTAACGTCGCAACTGTGCCAGCGGCTCCAGCCGTGCCCAGTCCAGATCCCAAGAAACCGCAGCCCATGATGGTGGAGAGACCCGCAGAATAAAGCTCGTGAGACCCGCTCGGGTGTGATGGGTTGTCTTTACTGGGCGGAGATAAAACTCACCCGGATAGTATCTCCAACCAGCGTACCCTGGACCGTGGCTCTCTCGCCGGCGAGTTTTTCCAGATCGCCCGCGCTTCCTGCGAGGAAGTATCGCGCATCGCCGCTCACTAGCGCATACTTCGAACCAGCGCGTACGCACATCAGGGCGCATTGTGTGGCGGTTTTTCCGGAATCCATCGCGTGACGCGCACCACAACGGGAGTCGGTGATGATTCCAACGAAAGTTTTCCCGGTGGCGGCGCCCTCTTCGACTGCTGGTTTGTCGTCGGAAACTTGCGACGGTTGTTCCGTTGAAGACCCGCGCACCGCGAAGGCTACGGTACCGCCCGCTATCAGAATCGTGAATCCAAGCGCAGCAGCTAACGTCATTGCCATACAAAATGCGAGCAGAGCCAGCCAGGAAGGTTGCTTTTTCACCGTGCCTCCGATACTCGAATCCGAAGCCCTTAGGCTCCAGCATTTCCTAAGCCGCAAAGTGCGGCTACTTAGTTATGCAAACTGATGGCCGCGGTTTGCACAGGAATGGCTTTGTCCTAAGTCCATGGCGGCGCAGGGCGCGGAAGGAGCAAGCAGAGAAGAATGGAGTTTCCGGAGGCAAGAAGTTCACTAGGCGTGCAAAATGCGCTTACGGTGAATACTGTAGGAAAGCAATAGCGACCTCTCGGTGGCTCCGACGAGAAACTCACGGCGCCATCTCGGCTCATCGGGTGGTGTCTTAAATAAGACACTACCGCAAATCGCGCTGATTTGAACTCGCCTCGCCCGCCCCTTATACTTGCAGGCCGCTATGAAGGTGGTGGTGATTATTCCCGCGGCGGGTCTGGGGACGCGTATGGCGCCAGCGACCGGCACTCGTGGAAAGAAAACGGCGCCGTCCAAACAGTTCACGGAGCTTGGGGGCACGCCGATCCTCCTACATACGCTACGAAAATTCGCGGCCAGCCCCGAGGTTTCCGAAATTTACGTGGCCTTGCGCAAGAACGAAATCGCCCCCTTTCGGGCTCGGCTGGAGAGGGAAGCAAAAGACATTCTCGATAAGGAAGTGAAGGTGGTCGAAGGCGGCGAACACCGCCAACAATCCGTGGCGAACGCGATTGCGGTGGTGTCAGCGGCGGCAGACGACGTAGTTCTGGTACACGACGCGGTTCGCCCGTTTGTTACGGCGGAAATTATTCGCGCAGTGATACAGGCCGCCCAAAAATACGGCGCCGCTATCGCTGGATTGCCGGCAGTGGATACGGTGAAGCAAGTCGAGCGTACCGCGGAAGGCGCAGTAATCACAGCCACTCTGCCCCGTGAACGTGTGGTCATGGCACAAACCCCGCAAGGCTTTCATTTCAACGTGATCAAGAGGGCGTTTGACGAGGCCACTGTGGACGGGTTTGTCGGTACCGACGAAGCCGCGCTGGTCGAACGCTCAGGACATCCCGTAGCGGTAGTGATGGGTTCGCCACAGAATATTAAGATCACAACCCCGGCGGATTTAGAATTAGCAGAGTTCTATCTGAAAGTCACTACAACTGCCACACATTGACACCGTTGAATGCAGTCTGATCATTTAGCTTTACAGTGCGAGGTTTTGCCAACGACCAACGACCAACGACCAACGACCAGAATTGGTTACGGCTGGGACTCGCATGAGTTCAAGCGTGGCATTCCACTCAAGATTGGCGGAGTGGCGCTGCCATATCCCAAAGGCCTGGGCGGGCACTCCGACGGCGACGTTTTGCTCCACGCGCTAACTGACGCTCTTCTCGGAGCTGTTGCCGCACCTGACATTGGTTCATTGTTTTCGCCATCCGATCCAAAGTGGAAGGGCGCTGACTCCGCCGTATTTCTGGCTGAAGCTCTGAAGCGCATCCAAGCGGCGGGCTACGTCGTCGCCAATGTGGATTCAGCGCTTATACTCGCAGCGCCGAAAATCGGACCGCATGCAGCTCGTATCCGCACCCGAGTAGCGGAGCTGCTGCGGGTTCCGCTGGATTGTGTTGCCGTCAAGGCCAAGACACCGGAAGGCATGGGAACGGACAACGCCGCGATAGCTCACGTCGTGGTGCTGTTAGAGAAGGCTAAAACCGGCCATCCACGGAAGAAAAAAGCCTAATGTGAGCAACGTCGTAAATTACGAATCCGCACTCGCACATGCAGATTCAAATTTTCACGTCAGCTTCCATGCCGGGCCCTCGCCGCCTCGACTAGCGCACGAAAAATCGCTCGCGAAGGCTCGTCATTGTCCACGGAACGCTCCGGATGCCATTGCACTGCTAGGACGAAGTGATCAGGTGAG